>NZ_CP009962.1:3424380-3735688 GCF_000786695.1 Collimonas arenae
CAGGCCGCTACGCAAATCACCTTCTGTCTTGACGTTAAGGTTAGCGCTCCTGCTAACCTTGACGGCAGCACTGACGGCAAATTGCGGCGCGGCGTTTGCGGACAGCACCAGTTTCAGCTTTGGCGTGATCGCGCATGCCTTCCGTGGCAACGCTGACGAAACCACGCTGCGCAACGCGATCGCTGAAACCGATGCCGACAACCTGGCTTTTGTCGTTGCCAACGGCATCAAGGCCAGCAGCGAGCCGTGCTCTGACCAGCTGTATAGCCGACGCAAAACCCTCTTGAACAGTGCGAAGAACGGCTTGATCGTGTCACTGTCGGCAAGCGACTGGGTGGCCTGCAGAACTGCATCCGACCGTTCTGCAGCGATCGAGCGCCTGAATCGAGTGCGCGAGCTGTTCTTTTCCGACGAGTTTTCTTTCGGTGACAGCAAGATCCCGCTGATCAGGCAATCGACCTCCCCCAAATTCCACAGCTACGTGGAAAATGCGCGCTGGGAAATCGGCAATGTCGTGTTCGCCACCATCAACCTGCCAGCGACCAACAATCATTATCTGGCGGAGGGTGGCCGCAACAGCGAGTTTGAAGACCGGCAGATCGCCAATCGCGAATGGCTGCAGCGTGTTTTCTTGAATGCTTCGCAAAAAAAATCGGACGCCGTAGTCTTGTTTTGCGACGGCGACCCGCTGGCCACCCAGCGTCACCGCGTATTCGACTTTAACGTCAAGCGTGACGGATTCGCCGAGATCCGCCAGCGCATCAGCGCCCACGCCGGCCAGTTCGCAGGCAAGGTGCTGATCATCCACGGTCCGCATGAAGCGCAGCCGCCAGGCTCCACGACCATCATCTGGCAGCGCAATATGGGCGACCTGGAAGTCAGCGGCAGCTGGCTAAAGGTGAATTACGACCCGGCAAATTCCAAGCTGTTCGACCTTGGCAAGCCCGCAGAACAAGCAGCAGTTCTGTCGCGCCGATAGGCACGGTATCGCCGTGGTGAACGCTTGACGTCACTGGCGTGGAAAAACGGAGATCGTTGGAAAATATCGAGACAATGGCAAGGACTGCCAAACAAACCTGGCCAGAGAGACTGTCAGGCTACCCTGACATGCAGGGCGGAGGTATCGCATAGGCGGTAGCAACCGCCCATGCGACTAGCATCTAAGACTTGAAATTTAAGACTTAGTGGATAGGATGGCTACGGAAATGGTCGTCTGCACCATCTTCGTCATGGTCGTCGTGATGATGGCCATGAGCGCCGTGAACGTGCTGATGAGCGATCTCTTCTTCTGTCGCGGCGCGCACTTCTGTCACGCTCAGATCGAAACGCAAAGCGATGCCGGCCAATGGATGATTACCATCAAGCACGACCTTGTCATCGGCAATATCTGTCACCGTGAAAATCAACGCTTGCTCTTCTTCATCTTCATTGTCTGGCGTGCCTTCAAACTGCATGCCAACTTCCAGCGGTGTCGGCAAACGGTTGCGCGGCTCTATCTTGACCAGGTTGGAATCGTATTCGCCAAACGCATCATCCGGCTCGACTTGCAGTTCGGTTTGATAACCGGCTTCCTTGCCGTCCAGAGCTTCTTCGATTTTCGGCAATGTGTTTTCATAGCCGCCGTGCAAATACACCATCGGCTCGCTGCTTTCCTCGATCAGATTACCTTGGGCATCTGACAATTTGTAGCGCACAGTCACTACCGTATTTTTGGCAATCTTCATGATCATTCCTTTCATTTAACATGCGTGGGATTATACCCGCCGGAGCGGCCTCGCCTTGCCGATGACGTAAATTTTTACCAGTCCGGCTACAACAATCCACCCGCCAAACGCTGATAACACGCTAAATCGGCATCTCTTGCCTAATTTTTCGGCATACAAACCGCCACATCTAAATCGCGGTATCTAAACCACCGAACCTGAACCGCCGCATCTAAACCGCCGCATCTAAACCGATATAATACGGGCATGAAAAATTCCACACTCTTGGGCGGACTGACGCCCGCTCAATTCCTCCGCGACTACTGGCACAAGAAACCGCTACTGATTCGCCAGGCCTTTCCTGGTTTTACGCCATTGCTGTCACCCGCGGCGCTGTTTGAAATGGCGCAGCGCGATGACGTCGAATCACGGCTGGTAACCCACTTCAAGAAACAGTGGCAAGTCAGCAACGGCCCGCTCACCAATTTGCCGGGTATGGACCAGAAGGACTGGACCCTGCTGGTACAGGGCGTCAACCTGCATGACGACAACGCCGATGCACTGCTGCGCCAATTCCGCTTCATTCCCGACGCCCGGCTGGACGACCTGATGATCAGCTACGCCACCGACACCGGCGGCGTTGGCCCACATTTTGATTCGTACGATGTGTTTTTATTGCAGGCGCACGGTCAGCGCCGCTGGAAAATCGGCGCCACCCAGGACCTGACTTTGGTGGAAGGCAGCGCACTGAAAATACTCAAGAATTTCGAACCCGAGAAGGAATTCGTCCTGGAACCCGGCGACATGCTCTACCTGCCGCCGCAATATGCGCACGACGGTGTCGCCATCGGCGAATGCATGACCTATTCTATCGGCTTCCGCGCGCCGCCATTTCAAGAGCTGGGAGAAGCATTCTTGCAATTCATGGCGGACTCCATCGACCTGCCGGGGCGCTATGCCGATCCAGAACTGGAAACCAGCAAGCATCCTGCAGAGATTAGCGGCAGTATGCTGGCGCAAATTTCAGATGAGCTGAATAAGGTTCGCTTTACTGACGATGACATCGCCATTTTTGTCGGCCAATATCTGTCGGAACCGAAGGCCAGCGTATTTTTCGAATCACCGGCCAAACCATTGACGCTGACGCGCTTCACCGCTGCATTAAGCAAGCGCGGCGTGGCGCTATCGCGCAAAACCCAGATGCTGTATCGCGGCAAACATGTATTTATCAATGGTGAATCATTTGCCATCGGCCGCGCCGACAAGGCATCCCTGACACTGCTGGCTGACCAACGCCACCTGGACAGCGAAGCCGCCGCCAAAGTCTCGGCCGATGTATTGGATGCGCTCTACACCTGGTACGAAGACGGCTGGGTTACGCTCGGCTAATTGTGGCTGGATGTTTTTGGAATAGTTACATTTTCCGAGAACATCCTTCCTGGAATCCGAAAAAAGTGGAATAACGCGTTTATTATCGATTCAAACTATTTGAATAAGCGTTGATAGCTGAAAAAAATCTGCAAAAAAACGGGCATAAAATAAATAGAAATTCGTCAAATATAATTAATAACAAAACAAATATCGAATTAATCTTTCCCATCAGGATGCTCAAATAATATTCGTGATTGACAGTATTTAACAAATTAAAGCCAATCCGACATTCAAGAATATATGGCGCGACTATTTTTTTGATCCGTAAGCACCGCACTTCCCAGTGTCAATTCTGACAGGGTGCTGTGCTCATGCGGCGTCAATATCCCTGAAGCGGTTCGCACAAGTTCAAAAAGTGCTGTTGTGTTGATACAAATTCTTACCAAATAGCAAACCGTCAATGTCATATTTAACAAATTCCGGCTATAATCCTGAGCTGGAAAGTTTTTGTTGCATCGCGATGCGCAGTCCCGGCAAAGCACTGCGAAAACATCCTGTAGAGCGATAATTACCGGTAATTATTCATCGCAAAAATTTTGATTACTACTGAAGGAACATTCATGAAAAAAACACTGTTGATCGCATCCCTGTTGGCTCTGACTCTGGCTGCTTGCGGCAAAAAAGACGACGCTGCTGCTCCAGCTGCTGACGCTTCTGCTCCAGCAATGGCTGCTCCAGCTCCTGCAGCTGCTGACGCTGCCGCTTCCGCTGCATCCGACGCTGCCGCTGCTGCAACTGCCGCAGGTTCCGCTGCTGCTGACGCTGCAACTGCTGCTGGTACAGCTGCTGCTGCCGCTGGTTCCGCTGCTGCTGATGCTGCTCACACAGCTGTTGACGCTGCTGCTGACGCTGCTAAAGCTGCTGCCGCACCTGCTGCTTCCAAGTAATCATTGGTTGCGTAAAAAAAGCCGACCTTTGGTCGGCTTTTTTATTGCCCAAATAATTGGGCCCGCATCGGCGATCCGCTCGCTTCCTGCCACAATCAAATATCGATCCAGCCGAAGCCTTCCTCCTGGCAAGCGATCGTTATCTCCACTAATTCATTGTGCCGCGCATCGCACAGCGCCGCATAAGCCAGTTCAGGCAAATTGTTTCGCGCACTCAGGTGTGCACCGACTACCTTGCGCAAACGCGACTGATCGAGCGCCTTCAGAATGTCGCAGGCTGCTTCGTTCGACAAATGGCCATACTCACCGCCAATGCGACGCTTGAGCGACGCCGGATAAGCCGAATTGCGCAGCATCTCGCGATCATGATTACACTCCAGCACCAAGGCATCGCAACCACTCAAGGCTTGCACAAGATGATCGGTCAGCTTGCCGGCATCGGTCAGCACGCCTAATTTGTGATTGCCGTCCGTAACAGCATACTGTACCGGCTCACGCGCATCGTGCGGAACCGTATAGGGGGCCAACTGGAGATCACCAATAGAGAGCGCGTCACCATCGCGGCAAAAGCCGACGGTAACGCCCGAACAATCCTGGCGCAAAGCCTGGAAAGTACCGAAGGTGAGCCAGACCGGCAAGCGATAACGACGAGCGAATTTGAAAACACCGCCGACATGGTCCTGATGTTCGTGGGTGACTACAATCGCCGAGAGGGAGGCGCCGTCCAAGCCCAGGCGGGCCAGGCGCCGTTCAGTTTCGCGTATGCCGAAACCGCAATCGAGCATCACATTGGTCGTGGTGCTGCCGGAAGTTGCTGAAATCAGCAATGCGTTGCCTTCACTGCCACTACCCAAACTTGCAAATTTCAAGGATAGATCCCGGTTAACAACGCACTACTGCCATGCTTGTGAATTAACTTACTTCAACTGCTCGTTCAACAAGCCCAGAATCTTGTCTGAACTCTTGCTTTGATCAGGCTTACCATCCTTGTCCTGTACAGTCACCAGGCTGCCGGTATCGGTACCCTTGACCACAATGCGGTAGCTGGCGGCATTTTTTGCCTTGTCGCTGTCCGAGCTACTGAAGATCTTAGCGAAGAAACCCTTATCCGACTTCTTGTCCTTGGCATCCGCATCCTGATCGACATAGCGCACAAAGTACACGCCTTGCGTACGATCACGGTCTTCGACAGTGAAGCCGACGCGATCAAGCGCCAGGCCGACCCGGCGCCATGCACGGTCAAATCCTTCATCCACCTGGACGGAATCCCCGGCGGCGCTCTTCACCAGCTTGGAACGCGCTTGCAGCGAAGGGGTATTGGCAACAGCTGCCTTGGCCTTCACCTCATCAGCGCCGAGGCGACCCATCAGGCGCGCCAGGAATTCCGCTTCCAGTTGCGGATCGGCAGGACGGGCAGTCCAGATACTCGATTCTTTTTGCGCACCGGACAAGACTTCTTCAGCGCCGCGATGGCTGATGTAGATTTCTGTGGTGCCGTTCGGTCCGCGCTCCAGGCGGGTGCGGAACTTGTCGCGCTCACCGGTCGAGTAGAGCGAATCGAATACCTTGCCCAATGTATTGCGGACGAAGTCCTGCGGGATCTTGGCGCGGTTTTCAGCCCAATCGGTTTCCATCACGCCGGTTTCCGGATTCTCGATATTGATCAGGAAGCCCGAGTCTTGCCAGAAATCCTTGACCTTTGGCCACAGGTTTTCAGGTGTTGCATTGACTACCAGCCAGCGCTGGGAACCGTCACGCTCGATATGCATGTCAGGCGCGGCATTCGGCGCCACGGTCGCTGCGGCTGCTGCCGGACGGGCGCCTTGCTCCAGGTTGTAGCCGGAAGCGGTAGCCGTGCCTGCATTTGACTCAGGAATTGCATAACGATTCTCACGCTGCAATTGGGTCAGATCAGGCGGAATGTCCAGCTTCGGCGCGGTCACCTTGCCTGCGCTTTTATAATCGATACGATCCGGCTCAAGCACCGAATTGATCGAAGAGCATCCTGCCAGACCGGCCAGCGCCAAAGCGATAACAATGCCACGTTGTGGGAGACTGAATTGAGTCGATGGAATGTTCTTGCGAATAGTCATGTGGATACAGGATCAAAAAGACGAAGGAAATTCTAGGGAAAACGCCTGTCAGCGCAGCTTATTGTAATACACCCGACTCACGCAAAGCCGCACGCACGGTGTCGTGGTACTCGGCAGCCATGGGCAGCAGCGGCAAACGAATACCGTCTGCCATCATACCCATCTCGGTGAGCGCCCATTTCACAGGCACAGGATTAGGCTCCACAAACAACGTGAAGTGCAGTGGCAAAAGTTTGTTGTTGAGTTGGACAGCTTCGACCACGTTGCCGTTCATTGCAGCTACACACAACAGATGCATATCGCGCGGCGCGACGTTAGCCGTCACAGAAATATTGCCCTTGCCGCCGCACAACATCAGCGCCATTGCAGTAGCATCATCACCGGAATACACGGCAAAATCGGCTGGCGCCAGACGAATCAGATCTGAACCGCGACCGATATTGCCAGTAGCATCCTTGACGCCGATGATTCCAGGCACCTGCGCCAGGCGCAAAATCGTCTCATTGCTCATATCGGCAATAGTACGGCCAGGGACGTTATACAAGATAATCGGCAAATCGACGGACTCAGCAATCTTCTTGAAGTGCTGGTACATGCCCTCTTGCGTCGGCTTATTGTAATAAGGGACCACTTGCAAGGATGCGTCGGCGCCGGCTTCCTTGGCGAAGCGAGTCAACTGGATCGCTTCTGCCGTGGAGTTGCCGCCACTACCGGCAATGATAGGAATGCGCTTGGCGGCATGGTCCACTGCCAGCTTGATCAGGGCGCAATGCTCTTCAACCGTGACCGTCGGCGACTCGCCCGACGTACCGACGATGACGATCGCGTCGGTGCCTTCGGCGATGTGCCAGTCAATCAGCTTGCGCAAACCCGGCAGGTCGAGACTGCCGTCGGTATGCATGGGAGTAACGATTGCAACAATGCTGCCCTTGATCATGATCATGAATGCGGAAAAATAAAAGACTGATTGTAGCGGATCATAGTGGCTATGGGGTATTTCCACTTGTAAAACAAGGTACAAATACAATTACTCTATAGCAACCAAAGAGCAAACCACCTGCAATAGAACTCAAGTTCTTATCCCAGCCGCAACGCTGACGCGACGCCATCCGCCTGCTTGATGGCGCAAATACGCTGCACCATCGCAGGTTTTGGCTGTTCTGTGAAACCGTCTTCAAACGCCAACACATGCCAGGAATTCACTATGTCAGCGGCAAGCAAAGACAGCAATTCGCCCGGCTGCAACAAGAAATCGGGATTGGAGGGCTTGCCAAACTGCTCATTACCGGCAGCAAACGTTTCATAGAGCAAAACGCCTTGCGGCGCCACGCTATCCAGAATCAGGGGAAACAGCGGCCGGTGCAGGTAATTGGTCACCACTACGCCACTAAATTGAGCAGGCCGGAACAACTGCGCGAGCGCATCTGACGGGCCGGCTTCCAGCTCGACTTGGCGGGTAGTCACGCCGGCGGCATTGATCTCAGCCAGCGCCATCGGATTGCGGTCTACCGCCAGTACGTTCAAATCCTGGCCCAGACTCGCCAGCCAAAGCGCGTGGCGGCCGCTGCCGCAGGCCAGGTCCAATACGGTGCCGGCCGGTATCAACCCGCCGAAACGGCTGACCCAGGGCGATACGGGGGAGGAATTTATCAACACACTCATCCAAAAATAGGCAGTCAGCTGTAGCTCAGGCCCATCGCCTCGCGCACGTCACGCATCGTGTCCTGCGCCAGCTTGCGTGCATGGTCGCAGCCGTCTGCCACGATCGCCCGCACCAGCGACGGGTCGTCGAGATATTGCTGGGCACGCTCATGCATCGGCTCCTGTTCGCGGACAATGGCGTCGATCACCGGCTGCTTGCATTCGAGACAACCGATACCGGCGCTGCGACAGCCTTTGGCTGCCCACTCGCGCGTGGCATTGTCGGAATACACAACGTGGAATTGCCATACCGGACACTTGTCCGGATCGCCCGGATCGGTGCGGCGTACCCGCGCCGGATCGGTCGGCATGGTGCGCACCTTCTTGGCGACCACGTCTTTCTCTTCGCGTAGAGCGATGGCGTTGCCATAGCTCTTGGACATCTTTTGGCCATCCAGTCCCGGCAAGCGTGAGGATTCAGTCAGCAACGCTTGCGGCTCCGACAAGATCAGCTTGCGGCTACCTTCAAGGAAGCCGAACAAGCGCTCGCGATCAATCATGGACAGGTTCTGGGCATCGTCCAGCATGGCCTTGGCTTGCTCCAGCGCGCTCTCGCTGCCTTGCTGCTGGAACTGGGTACGCAATTCGTTGTAGAGCTTGGCGCGTTTGCTGCCAAGCTTCTTGACTGCTTCCTGCGCCTTTACCTCGAAACCCTTTTCCTTGCCGTACAGATGATTAAAGCGGCGCGCGATTTCACGCATCATCTCGATATGCGGCACCTGGTCATCGCCCACCGGCACCTGGCTGGCGCGATAGATCAAGACGTCGGCTGCTTGCAACAAGGGATAACCGAGGAAACCGTAGGTAGCCAGGTCGCGGTCAGCCAGTTTTTCCTGCTGATCCTTGTAGGTCGGCACCCGCTCCAGCCAACCGAGCGGCGTGGCCATCGACAGCAGCAAATGCAGTTCGGCGTGTTCAGGCACCTTGGATTGTATGAACAAGGTCGCTTGCGACGGATCCACACCGGCGGCCAGCCAGTCGATGAGCATATCCCAAGTACTGGTTTCGATTACGCTTGGATCATCGTAATGCGTGGTCAGCGCATGCCAGTCGGCGACAAAAAACAGGCAAGGCAATTCGGATTGCAGCCTCACCCAATTTTTGAGTGCCCCGTGATAGTGGCCAAGATGCAGGGCGCCAGTCGGGCGCATACCAGAGACGACACGGTCAGGGTACATAGTCAGTATTAGCGATCAGAAAAAATCAGAAGAAAATGGCGTCAAATTCAATTTAACAGCAACAGCAGTGGTTTCACCATCCATTGCAGCACGGTCTGGGCAATCATCATCACTGGGGTCATCCAGAAAGACAGTACTTTCAAGAGCACCAACGCCATCACGATAAAGAAACCGTAGGGCTCGATTTGCGCAAATTTATAGGCATACTTGTTCGGCAACAGACTGGTCAAGATGCGACCTCCGTCAAGCGGCGGAATCGGGAACAGGTTGAAAGCGAACATCACCAGGTTGGTGAGAATGCCGGCGCGCGCCATCAGCGCAAAGAAATCTTCCTGAACCTGGAAAGCAGCCAGGCCGATCAGCACCAGCAGCCAGAGCAGCGCCATCAGGAAATTTGCTGCCGGCCCCGCCAGCGCCACCCAGGCCATATCGCGCTTGGGCTTGCGCAGCTGGCCGAAATTGATTGGCACCGGCTTGGCGTAACCGAACAGAAAGGCGCCGCCTGTCGAAAAATACAGCAGTATCGGGATCAGGATCGTCCCGAACGGATCGATATGCTTGATTGGGTTGAGGCTCATGCGCCCCAGCATATAGGCGGTAGAATCGCCGAAATACTTGGCGGCATAGGCATGCGCAGCCTCATGCAGCGTGATAGCGAACAGCACGGGCAAAGCATAGACTGCGACGGTTTGGATAAGATCGTTCATGGGCGGGATTCTATCAGAGGGGCGCGGCTGCCGTGCCTTGCAAATGAAGAAAGCACGCAGCCGCATCAGGCGACAATCGGCAAAAAACCGGCGATCGAATTAGATAAACACAGAAAATTACAAAAAGGCAATGCGAGCGATGGCAATCTTAAGCACTGATCGCGCGTTCATGCTTAGCATCACAAACCAAACAAACTGGCGTCACCACGCCCCTGGCGTATCAGCTGCGGCTCATCGCCTGTGAGATCAATCACTGTGGTTGGCTCCAGGCTGCAAGCACCACCGTCGATCACCAGCTCGATCTGTTTTTCCAACTGGTCGCGCACTTCTTCCGGATCGGTCAGGGCCTCTTCAGCACCCGGCAAAATCAAAGTGGTCCCAATCAGGGGCTGGCCGAACTCTTCCAGCACGGCATGGACGATGCTGTGCTCCGGAACGCGCAGGCCGATTGTCTTGCGCGCCGGATGGCTCAAGCGTCGCGGCACTTCCTTGGTCGCTTCGAGAATGAAAGTAAAGGCGCCCGGCGTCGCGCTTTTCAGCAAACGGAACTGGCGATTGTCGACCTTGGCGTATAGCGAGATCTCGCTGAGGTCGCGGCACAGCATGGTCAGGTGGTGCTTGTCGTCAACGCCGCGAATCCGCCGCACGCGCTCTACCGCATCCTTGTTATCCAGCTGGCACACCAGCGCATAGCAGCAGTCGGTCGGCAAAGCGACGATGCCGCCTGCCTGGATGATTTGCACCGCTTGCTTGATCAGCCGCAGTTGCGGATTATCTGGATGGATCTGGAAAAACTGGCTCATGGCTGTTTAGCTTTAAAAATGAAAAACGGCGCTGGTCCTCAGACCAGCGCCGCCAATTCAAGAAAATTTACAGTGCAGTGACTTGCGGATTACGCAAAGCTGCAATGCGTTGTTCGATCGGCGGATGGCTGGAAAACATTGCGCTCCAGCCTGGTTTGTCGTTGATGCCCAGCGCGGCCATCGATTCCGGCAGCGTCGCCGGCTCGACGCCACCCAAACGCGCCAGCGCCTTTTGCATCGGCAACGCGCTGCCCAGCAACTTGGCGGAACCCGCGTCGGCGCGGAATTCACGATGGCGCGAGAACCAGGCGACGATCAGCGATGCACCTATCCCCAGCACAATCTGCGATACCAGTACGGTAGCCATGTAACCAATTCCGGGACCGTCGTTATTTCCACGCGACAACGCACGGTCGACAGCATAACCGATGATGCGCGAGAGGAACACCACAAAGGTATTCACCACGCCTTGGATCAGAGTCATAGTCACCATATCGCCGTTAGCGATATGCGCGATTTCGTGGCCCAATACCGCTTCCACTTCTTCTTTGGTCATGCTTTCCAGCAAACCTGTCGATACCGCGACCAGCGCGGAATTCTTGAAGGCGCCGGTCGCGAACGCATTGGCGTCGCCCTGATAGACGGCCACCTCAGGCATGCCGATACCGGCGCGCTGGGCCAGTTTGCCCACCGTATCCACCAGCCACAGCTCGGTCGAATTGGCGGGCGCAGTAATCACCTTGGCGCCGGTCGACCATTTGGCCATTTGCTTGCTGATCAGCAAAGAGAAAATCGATCCCGTGAAGCCGACCACCAGCGAAAACACCATCAGCATCGGCAAGTTCAAGCCGGCGCTGGTCAGGAAACGGTTCACGCCCAACAGCGACAGCACGATGCTCATCACGAGCATCACTGCAATGTTGGTAGCGAGGAACAAGAAAATACGTTTCATGTGGAAAACTCCAAAATGGGAAAGAAGTGCCTTTAAAATAAGGCCGCTGGCGCAAATTTCAAGACTGTAAGAGCGTGGATGGCAATTATGCCAGACAGCCTGCGCAAAAAAACAAAGCAATTAAACAATATATATACATGCCTAAAATCGCAGAACCTAGCCGCGCCACCTCATTCATCTACAAAATCTGCCAGCCGTTCCTGCGTGACCGCCTGATGCATTTGCTATTGATTGCTGCAATTCTGCTCTCTTTTTTAGCCCCTCACCCGCCAGCCGACTACCCGGCCTGGGTTGACTGGAACACGATCGCCACCCTGGCCGGCATGCTGCTGCTAACCAAGGGGATCGAAGTCAGCGGCTATCTCGAGCATCTGGGCCGCATGATCATCAACCATCTCGGCCAGCAACGCGCACTGGCCCTGTTTCTGGTGAGCGCATCGGCGCTGCTGTCAACCATATTGACCAACGACATCGCCCTGTTCATCGTGGTGCCGCTGACCGTCGGCCTGGCCAATATCGGCGGCCTGCCAATCGGCCGCCTGGTGATTTTCGAAACGCTGGCGGTGAATGCCGGCTCCTTGCTGACGCCCATTGGCAATCCGCAAAACATCCTGCTGTGGCAGCGCTCGCACTTATCGTTCGCCACCTTCACCTGGCAAATGGTGCCGCTGGCGCTGGCAGTGTCCCTGATCTTGCTGCTCGTGACCTGGCTGAGTTTCCCCAAAAAAACCATACATGCCGAAATGGAAGATAATCCGGCCAGCTATAAGACCAGCCTGCTGCGGACTTGCAGCTTGCTTTATATCGCCTTCCTCGTGTCGGTGGAATTCGGCCACCCCGGCTGGGGCCTGCTTGGCGTGACAGTTGCCGCGGCGCTCCTGTTCCGGGAGGTTATTGCCAAGGTCGACTGGAGCCTGATCCTGGTATTCATCCTGATGTTCATCGACATCCACCTGCTGACGCAACTGGATTTCATTCAAAGCTGGGTCGGCGCGATCCAGCATTTTTCGCAGCTCGAACTTTTCCTGTCAGCCCTGCTCGGCTCGCAAGTAATCAGCAATGTCCCGGCCACCATCCTGCTGGTCAACTATTCCGACGCTTACAAGGTGATTGCCTACGGCGTCAATGCTGGCGGCTTCGGTCTGGCGATCGGTTCGCTGGCCAACATCATCGCCTTGCGCATGGCGCCCGAGCGGCATCTGTGGCTACGCTTCCATCTGTATTCATTTCCGTTCCTGATCTTGTCGGGATTCATTGCATGGTGGCTACTGGTCTGAAAGGATTCTAAGAGGCTGTTGCGAAATTAATCTAGTGTTGTTGCCCTTGCAGGGCGCACCCTGGCTTGCAAGCCAGGGGCGTTCTGCCGGCAGACGACAATGTCGTCTGCCCCCCGCCACACCCTCCTTGCCGTACCGCTCGTACTGTCTTCGTCGAAGCGCCTAGCCATCTGTGTTCGCAACAGCCTCCAAATTTAATTAATTGTCTTTTGGAAACTTAAATTCTGCTATCTTTGCCAGAAAATCTTTCGGAGACATTTTCAATTGGACCGCCTACCGCCATTCCCCGCACCTTTCCCTCACCTCCGGTCCCAACCATGACGCGCCGCCTGACGGCGGTGGATGCACTGCGCGGATGCACCGTCGCCGCGATGTTGCTGGTCAACGACCCTGGCGACTGGAACCACGTCTACGCCCCGCTGGAACATTCTGTATGGCATGGCTGTACGCCGACCGATCTGGTGTTTCCGTTTTTCCTGTTCATGGTGGGCGTATCGACTGCCCTCGGCATCGACCCGCGCGTTGCTCAAGGCATCAATCCATCTGCATTGACTCGCGCTGCGCTGATGCGGGCGCTACGCATCGTGGCGCTTGGCTTGCTGATCAACGTACTGGCCTGGCTGATCATGCCGGGAGTACATCTGCGTTTGCCAGGGGTATTGCAACGCATTGGCCTCTGCTTTGCTGCTACGGCGCTGTTTGCAATCTACACGCGTCCACACATCCAATGGACGGCGATCATTGCCATCCTGCTCGGATACTGGTGCTTGCTGCTGCTTGGCGGTTCGCTGGAGCCATGGATTAACCTGGTCAGCCGCAGCGATAGCGCGCTATTCGGTTCACTGGTTTACCAGACCGATCCCGCCAGCGGGCACGGGCACGATCCCGAAGGCTTGCTCGGCACCCTGCCGTCGCTCGCTACCAGCCTGCTTGGCCTGTGCGCCGGCCGCTGGCTACGCGATGGCAAGTTGAAACCGCTGTTCGTCGCTGGTATCGCTGCGCTGGCGCTGGGTGCGCTGTGGTCGCTGGCGCTGCCGTTCAACAAAAACCTGTGGACGCCATCTTTCGTATTGTGGTGCGCCGGCTGGGCCATCTTGGCGATGCTGCTATTTCACTGGCTGATCGACCATCGCGGCTGGCCCGCAATCGGGCGTCGTTTCGGCGTTAACGCCGTGGCAGCCTATGCCGGCTCCGAGCTGATGCAAATTCTGCTGCCGGGACTGGGCTGGCAGGAATCGATCTATCAACACCTGTTCGCGGGCTGGATCACGCCACTGGCAGGACCGTACGTCGCATCGCTCGGGTTCGCCGTGGTTTTTGTCTTTATCTGGTGGCTGATCGTGTATGTGATGGATCAGCGGCGATGGTATATAAAACTCTAGCTCAAGCGCTAACAAGTGGCTTTAACGGAAAAACAAAAGCCGGGTCAGAAAAGTATAGTCAGCCTCGGTGGCCATCAAACCAACCAGCACCAGCAGGCACAGTGGCGGTATCAAGATGGCGAATACCAGCGCCAGGCGCTCCCACGCCATGTGCATGAAAAAGGCGACGATCAGTCCCGCTTTCATCAGCATCAGCACCAGGATCAAGGTCCAGCGCAAATAGCTGTGGAAATTAAAATAGTCGACCAAGTAGGAAAGCGTGCTGAGTACGAACAGCAAGCCCCATATCTTGAGATAGAGACCGATCGGATGTTGTTGTCCTGTGGCGGAAGTCATGAGCGCACCTACCAGAGATAAAACAAGGCAAAAATGAAAACCCAGACCAGATCGACGAAGTGCCAGTACAAGCCGGCGATTTCAACGATCTGGTAATTCCCGCCTGAACCGCCAGCCCCGTCGTAACGGCCCTTCAGCAAACGCACCGCCACGGTAATCAGGTAGACCACCCCCGCGCTCACATGCAAGCCATGAAAGCCGGTAATCATGAAAAAAGTCGAGCCGAATTGCGGCGCGCCCATCGGATTGCCCCAGGGACGTACGCCCTCCTGCAAAATCAGCTTGCTCCATTCGAACACTTGCATGCTGACGAAACAGACGCCGAAACCGGCGGTGACAAACATCAGGATGGCGGCGCGTACCCGCTCGCGGCGATAGGCGAAGTTGACCGCCATCGCCATCGTTCCGCTGCTGCTGATCAGCACGAAAGTCATGATCGCGATGAGCAGCAAAGGCACCTCGGCGCCGCCGATCTTCAGACCGAACACCAGGCTTGGATTGGGCCAGGGAATGGTGCTGGAAATACGTACTGTCATGTAACCGGTCAGGAAACAGCTGAAGATGAAGGTATCCGACAACAGGAAAATCCACATCATTGCCTTGCCCCACGACACCTGGAACGCTTGCCGGTCCGAAGACCAGTCCGCCACCAGTTGCCGCAAGCGGCTTTCGCTGGCTGGCGTTGGTGAAGTTGCTATGCTCATACATCCTCCCGGGACAGACTGCTTAGCGTGTACCGCAGACCATACGCACCAGGTCCGGCGTCAGCCAGCCCAGTGCGGCAAACAGCAACAGCCAGACTGCCAGCAAAAAATGCCAGTAGCGGGCACATAAGCGGATACGCCAGGCCAGCCGGCGCGGCTCCTGGCGCCACGAGCCAGCTGCCGCCATGCTCCAGCCAACCAGGCCGCCCGCCACATGCAAACCATGCATTGCAGTCAGCAAATAAAAGAAACTGCCCGCCGGATTGCCGTTGGCCGTTACGTGGATAGCTTGCAACGCCTGCCATCCCCAGAATTGCGCGCCCAGGAAAGCGATGCTCCAGAAGCCTGCAACCATTAACAGCGTGTGGGCGCGTTCCATCTGGCGCACGTGGGCGGCGGCGACGGCAAGCTGCAGAAACACACTGGCGATGACCAGGATCGACGTGCTCAGCCAGAGCTGCCAAGGCATCGCAAGCGGCGACCAGTCGGCGGCTTCCATGCGCATGATGTACGCGGCGATAAATAATAAAAACAGTGCCGTCGCCACAGCCATGAATAGCCATAAGGCGACGCTGATCGCGGCGTAACGGCGCTCGAGCGGATTATCGGCAGCGGGCTTTCCATAGCCAGGCCCGGATGATTTCATGATGGCTGCATGGCTCATGCCAAAGCCTCCTTGTCGACCGGCAGGCGCGACTCGGCGTCCCCCGGTACGGGAGGTGCGTTTTGCGCAATAAAATCTTCTTTTGCTCCCGGCACGCTATACGTGTAGGCGCCCCGGTATACCACCGGCAGATGCGGCCCCCAGTTGCCGTGACGTGGCGGCGTTTCGGGAGTCTGCCATTCCAGCGATGCTGCACGCCATGGATTGGCGACGGCGCGCTTGCCGCGAAAAACGCTCCACACCAGATTAAAGATGAAAATCAGTTGCACCGTCGCCACGATCAAGGCAATCACGGTAATGAAAGCGTTCATGGTTTGCGCCGACTCAGGAATGAATTTGTAGCCTTCGAAAGCGTAATAACGGCGCGGCATGCCGAGTATGCCAAGGTAATGCATCGGGAAAAAAATTGCATAGGTGCCAAGGAAGGTCACCCAGAAATGCAGCTTTCCCAAGCCTTCGTTGAGCATCCGGCCGGTTATTTTCGGATACCAGTGATAAATCCCGCCAAACACCACCAGCAGTGGAGAGACTCCCATCACCATGTGGAAATGCGCCACCACGAAATAGGTGTTGGACAACGGAATATCCACGCTGACATTGCCAAGGAACAGGCCGGTCAGGCCGCCGATCAGGAAGGTGCTGATGAATGCCAGCGCGAACAGCATCGGCACCGAGAGATGAATGTCGCCGTTCCACAAGGTCAGCACCCAGTTATAAACCTTGATAGCGGTAGGCACAGCGATGATCAGGGTGGTGGTAGCGAAGAAGAAACCAAAGTACGGATTCATGCCGCTGACGAACATGTGATGCGCCCACACCACCACGCTCAGAACGCCGATGGCTAGAATCGCCCAGACCATAGTGCGATAGCCGAAGATGCTTTTACGCGCATGCACGCTGATCAGGTCGGAGACAATGCCGAACGCCGGCAAGGCCACGATGTACACCTCTGGATGGCCGAAAAACCAGAACAGATGCTGGAACAGCAAAGGGCTGCCGCCCTTGTAATTACTGACCTGCCCCATCGACACCAGCGCCGGCATGAAGAAACTGGTGCCAAGCGTACGGTCCAGCAGCATCATCACACCGCTGACAAACAGCGCCGGAAACGCCAGCAAGGCGAGGATAGTGGCGACGAAAATGCCCCACACAGTGAGCGGCATGCGCAGCAAAGTCATGCCCTCGGTGCGAGCTTGCAGCACGGTGGTCACGTAATTCAAGCCGCCCATGGTGGCGGCAACGATAAAAATCAGCAGCGACACCAGCATCAGGATGATGCCCCACTCATAGCCGGGCGTCCCCGGCAAAATCGCCTGCGGCGGATACAGCGTCCAGCCGGCGCCGGTTGGCCCGCCGGGCACGAAGAAGCTCGCCATCAGCACGATCACCGAGACCAGGTAAACCCAGAAACTCAACATGTTCAGATAAGGAAACACCATGTCGCGCGCACCGACCATCAGCGGGATCAAATAATTACCGAAGCCGCCCAGGAACAACGCGGTAAGCAGATAGATCACCATGATCATGCCGTGCATGGTCATGAACTGGTAATAGTGCGGCGCATCGATAAAGGCAAACTTCCCCGGAAAGCCGAGTTGCAAACGCATCAGGTTAGACAGCCCTACCCCTACCAGTCCGGCCAGGATGGCGACGCTGGCGTACTGGATTGCAATCACCTTGTGGTCCTGGCTCCAGACATATTTTCGGAAGAAGCCTTGCGGACCATGATCGTGGTGTGCGCTGTCGTCGTCGTAGGCCATGGCGTTCCTTGGTTAGCAGATGATTATTGTTGCGCCTGCTGCTTCGGCGTGGCGGCCGACGCCGCGCCGACCGATTTGATGTAAGCCACCAGCGCCTCCAGTTCAGCATCGCTCATTTCGATTTTCGGCATCATCGGCGCAAAGCCTTTCACTACCCGCGCCTGTGGATTACGGATAAATGTTTTCAGATAAGCTTCGTCCACCAGCGCCGTGGCGCCGCTTTCCATGGTTTCGGTTTTTCCGTACAAACCCTTCCAGGTCGGACCGACACGGGGCGTTCCGTCCACCGTATGGCAGGCTACGCAGGCTTTCGACTCGGACAGGGCTTTGCCTTGCGCTACCAGTGCGTCGCCGGCGATGGGTGCAGTCGCAGCAGCGCTGGCGATTGCATTTGTAACCGGTGGCGCCATGGTCTGGGCAAACGTCGGCTGCGCCTTCAGCCATTTCTGAAAGCTGGCGGCATCTTCCACCACCACGTAGCCACGCATACCGGCATGGCCGACGCCGCACAGTTGTGCGCACAGGACTTCATAGCGGCCGATCTTGTCGGGCGTGAACCAGAATGAGGTCACCATGCCCGGCACCATATTCATGCGGGCGCGGAACGGCGGCACAAAAAAATCATGCAGCACGTCCAGCGAGCGCAACAGAAGCCTGACCGGCTGGTTGACTTGCAGGTGCAACTCGTTGTTGTTGATCAGGATATTGTCCTGCCCGGCCGGATCGGCAGGGTCCACGCCGAATGGATTAGAGGCGCTGATCAGCGCCACGCTGGAACGGCCAAGCTTGCCGCTGGCGCCGGGATAACGAAAACGCCATTGCCATTGTTGGCCGACCACTTCCACGTCCACCGCATTGGCCGGCACCGTGACATAGGCGGCATAGACAAACAAACCGGGCGCCAGCAAACCCATGATGGCGATGCTGGTGCCGATGATCAGCCAGCGCTCCAGTTTGCGATTGTCGGGCTGATAGGCGGCGCGCTGCCCTTCGCGATGACGAAAACGCAGCAAGATATAAACGATGAAAAGATTGATGACGACGAAGAAAATGCCGGTGATGACTAAGGTAATGGTCAACGTGTCATCCATCTGCCGCCAGTTCGATGCTAGCGGGGTCGCCCACCACGGGCTGAAAAAATGAAACAGCACCGAAGCGACAACGATCAGGACGAGTGCAACTGCCATGGCCATAGCTATCCTCTTTCCTGCGGAGCGGTCCGCGGAATTGACGCGAATGCAATGAAGTACTCTCTGAATGCTTACAGCCGCGACCGATCGCAGCAATCATGCTCCGGCTTGCCCTGGCTCCGCATATGCTTACGCGAACGGATCAGGATTGTATTCCCGATCCGTCTGCGCTCCGGAAAATGGTGCCGCAGTGTGCAGCCGCTATTGTCCTAAAGGCCGTTCAAGCTTCCAGTAGATGATCGCCACCGACATACCGAACACCAGGTGTGCAGCCAGCGTCGCCCAGCCGCGCATATCGGCAAACCATGAAAAGAAGCGGACCATGCCGTAAAAATTGAACAAATAGACAACCAGGCCGAACACAGCGCCGGTCAGCAATATCATGCCGACGCTAGAGTCAAAGTGGAAAGGCGCGATGATGGAGGCCAGGATGAGCCCCAGGACAATACCAAGCACATAGTGCGTGGCCAGCGCCACGGCGACTATGCCGACGCTGAAGGTGGTTGTTTGCAGTGTATCCGGCCCCAGCACGATGGCAGCAATCATGTGCGACGTGGCCCAGGGACTGGTATCCAGGAAGATGGATGACCAGAGCAGTTCCAGCACCATCACGACCGCACCGGCGGCAAAACCGGAGACTGCGGCCGCCGGCCAGTCTGGCAGGCGATGCTCCAGGTGATGCGAATGCATGTGAAGTTCCATGATGACCTCCTCAAAAGCCAATACAGCCAGCTACGCTGTCGCCGCAGCAACGACTGGTCACTGCAAATGTAGTGCGACAGGCTCTGTTTCAGAGTAGTACAGAATCATGGCCATGCAAAGGATGTAACTATGTTGCGACGCAGCAGCTGTCATGACTTATCACAGACAGCGAGCCATCAACAAATTTAGAATTTACGTAAAGTTTCGTCAGCAAGGCATGCCGACGAAGATAGTGCGAAGGTACGGCTAGAAGGCATAACGCCGCGGACGGAATTTTGCGTAAATCCTAAGATTCTAGAAATTACCAGTTATGCCAGATCGGGGTAACGCTATCAGGCAAAGGCGGCAAGGCGCCGAGGTCGACCCGCGATTCAGCCGGGCTGTGGAAGTCCGAACCGCGCGACGCGAGAAAACCGTATCTGGAAGCAACCTTGGCGTAATAGTCATATTGATCCGGGGTATGGCTGCCGGTCATGACTTCGATACCCGCCCCGCCCAATTGCTTGAATTCGCTGAAGAAGGCATCAAAGGCCAGGTCGCTCAGCTTGTAGCGCCCCGGATGGGCTACCACTGCAAGGCCGCCGGCGTCGCGTATCCATTGCACGGCTTGCGTCAGTGACGCCCAGCAATGCGGCACGTAACCTGGGTGGCCTTCGGTGAGGAAATTACGGAATACCTCGCTGGTGTCTTTACAGCGGCCAATTTCCACCAGATAGCGGGCAAAATGGGTGCGCGATATGAGATCGGGATTACCGACGTGCTTCAATGCCCCGTCAAAGGCATCGGGAATCCCCACCGTCGCCAGTTGCGCCGCCATTTCGTGCGCGCGCCGTTCGCGGCCACCGCGGGTTGACACCAGGCCCTGCACCAGTTGCGGATTGGTTTCGTCAATCTGCAAACCAACGATATGAATTGTCTGGCCAGCCCAGGTAATTGAAATTTCGACTCCGGCCACATAGCGCAGATCAAGCGCCGCCGCAGCAGCGCGGGCTTCGGCAATGCCATCGATTTCGTCGTGATCGGTCAAGGCCCATATATCGACGCCATTGGCCTTGGCGCGTGCAGCTACCGCCATCGGCGTTAAAGTACCGTCGGAAACATTGGAGTGGCAATGGAGATCAACATTCAACATCATTAGTCCTACAGGGAAACACCGGTAGCATGGCTGAAAGCCGCTGCAAATCAGCTAAAAATCGTTGCCATGCCAAGATTGTACGCTCCTTGGGCTGCATATGCTGCGAACGCACATTTCGCCGGCCACAGCACGTCATCGGGAAGTGCCCTATTCCTGCAAAAAATCCTCGATCAAGCGCGCCAGCGCCTGCGGCTGATCATGGTGCAGCATGTGCCCTGCTTCCCGGACGACCGCAGCCCTGGCGTGCGGCAGACAGGCGATACGGCCATCGATCTCGCCGCGCATTGTTTCCTTGCCGCCCATCCATTGCCACATATTGGTTTCCTCCGCCTCCACGCAGAGCACCGGCGCAGTGGTAGCGCGCCAGCAAGCCAGCATTTCCTCGACGCGCGGCAGCACCGGATTGATGATTTTGTGCGCTGGATCGGCAAGGATTTCCCAGCGTCCCAGATCATTCTGGCGCGACCAGTGCTGCGCCAGAAACGCCGCCCTGATGTCGCTCAAGCGTGGATTGGTTTTCTGCAGGCGCGCCGCCACCGCCGTCAGGTCGGGATAGCTTTGCAAGGCTGCCGATTCGATCAGTTGATCCAGCCATTTGGCGTAGCGCCTGGGCGCGAGGTCGGCCGCCAGGTGTTCGCCGCCAAAACCTTCCAGGTTAATCAAGGCCTTTATCCGCTGCGGTCGCGTGCCTGCATACAAGCCAACGGCGTAACCGCCCATGCTATGACCGAGCAAATTGACCGGCTGGTCGCCGGAATAGTGCTGCAAGATGGCATCCAGATCCGCCAGATAATCGGGAAACCAATAGCTATCGACCGGCGGCCCTTCCGTCAGGCCAAAGCCACGCCAGTCAGGCGCGATCACATGCCAGTCACGCTGCAGGCAATCGACCACGAATTGAAACGAGGCCGAGACATCCATCCAGCCATGCATCATGAAAATTTTCGGGTCGCCGGCGCGGCCCCAGTGGCGTACATGGTAGCGCAGGCCGCGCAACGGAAGAAATTCGGAGCGGGATAATTTCATATGCATGAATAAGTGAGGTGGTTAGATCAAGGACAAAGCCGAGAATCAGGCAAGAAATTGGCTGAGGTCAAAATTAGATTGCAATTCCGCACCGGAAAAATGCTCTTGCAGCCAGTGTTCCGCCCGCGTTCTCCCCGCATCGCGCAAGGCGTGAATAAAGGACGCTTTAGTGTTCAGCTTGCTGGCGACGCTCAGCTGGCTCATCAAGGCATCGGAGTCGATCACATGGATCTGCAACTCCATCAGGCGATCGTGCATATGTCCGCGTGCCTCCGGATCCGCTTCGGTTTCGCGTCTGGCCAGCGCCAGTCCGCCGAGTTCTGTAAAAAAGGTGGAACTGAAACTGATCTCGCTCAGTCGCTGGCCGATCTCGTCGGTACTGGTGGGCGTCAGCGGCCGCCGGAACGGGTGCAACAGCACCGCCAGGATATCCGGCGAATTGCATAAATGCAGCAAGGGGAAAATCGGTGGGTTGGCGGTCAGGCCGCCATCCCAGTACGCTTCGCCATCAATCTCCACCGCGTGATGCATCGAAGGCAGGCAAGCCGACGCCAGCAAAGCATCTTGCGTCAGGTCGTCATTGCGGAAGATGCGCAAGCGGCCGGTGCTGACCTGGGTCGCGGCGATGAACAGCTTGACTTTGCCTTCTGCCCGCAAACGCTCGAAATCAATCTGCTTGCCAAGGATATCGCGCAAGGGATTCAGATCGAACGGATTAAGCTGGTAGGGAGAAAACATGCGGGTCACTGAAAACATGTGCTTCAACAGAGCCGATGAAGTCGCCTGCGAGGCAATACCGGCTTCACTCAAGGCATCCGGCCGCATGAAGCTGTACAGGTCGCGGGTACTGACGCTATCCCAGAAATCCGCCAGCGCCTGACGCGCTCCGTCGCGGCCGCCGGTCGCCAGGCCGTAACTCATCACTACCGCATTCATCGCGCCGGCGCTCGCGCCGCTAATGCCCTCAATGTCTATCCGCGGATCTTCCAGCAGGCGGTCCAGGGCTCCCCAGGTAAACGCACCGTGGGAACCGCCGCCTTGCAAGGCCAACGTGACTGTCTTGTTTTGCATGAAATTTTCCTGAAGATGGTTGTCTGTCGAATAGTGTTCCGAGCCGTAATAGTCAGAAACGTTCAGAAACGATGAGAAGAAGTTTTGTCAACGCCTGCCATACCCTCCCACATATTCCAATAATTTACCAATCTTTCGGATTCAGTGTTTTCTTGAAACCAGGTTCACGCATGCTTTCACAGACAGCCTGCTGGCCGGCGGACGATCATTGTGCACCACAACGGCACACATTTTGCTCTTCGTCATTCAAGATCGGGAAAATGTAAGCTTTGCACCTTCAGCGAGATGACCATGCACCATTTTCTCTCAATGCGGAACCAAAGTAGACCGTCGTTGCCAATTGGGCCCGCCCGCAGCTTGCGGCCTGGCGGTGTTCCTGATAAACGGGAATAGAACGAATAGTCGTACTATTGAGCCCAGCGCCATCGCACAAGGAAAGCCCCGCGCAATTGCATGGAGGACCGCAGCCGTGAGTAACAGCAAGCATCAGTTCAGCCATATCGTCGGTGCCAGGAGCTATCAGTTCCGCGACCTGAAAGACTTGATGGCCAAGGCCACGCCACCGCGTTCCGGTGACGTCCTGGCGGGCCTGGCCGCTGCCAGCGCGGAGCAAAGGGTGGCGGCGCAGATGACGCTGGCGGCTGTACCTCTCAGCCGCTTCCTCGACGATCTGCTGGTGCCGTATGAGGAGGATGAAGTCAGCCGTCTGATTGTCGATGACCACGATGTAGCAGCCTTCACTCGCATCAAGCACTTGACCGTGGGCGATTTTCGCAACTGGCTGTTGAGCGACGCAGCCGACGAGAGCGTGCTGGCCGTGGTCGCGCCCGGCATCACGCCGGAGATGGCGGCCGCCGTATCCAAGATCATGCGTGTGCAAGATCTGATCCTGGTCGCCAGGAAATGCCGCGTGGTGACCCGCTTCCGCAATACCATCGGCCGGCCTGGCAGCCTGTCGACGCGCCTGCAGCCGAATCATCCGACCGATAACAGCAGCGGCATCGCCGCCAGTATTCTCGATGGCCTGCTGTACGGTAGCGGAGATGCGGTGATCGGCATCAATCCGGCCACCGACAATGTGCCGCAGGTGATCAAGATCGTCACTATGCTCAACGACATCATCGACCGCTACCAGATTCCGACCCAGTCTTGCGTGCTGACCCATGTCACCAATACGATAGAAGCCATCAATCGGGGCGCACCGGTGGACCTGGTATTCCAGTCAATTGCCGGCACCGAGGCTGCCAACCTCAGTTTCGGCATCAACCTGGCGTTGCTGGCGGAGGCGCGCGAGGCTGCTCTCTCGCTCGGACGCGGCACCGTCGGTAACAATGTCATGTATTTCGAAACCGGCCAGGGTAGCGCGTTGTCGGCCAACGCCCATCACGGCATCGACCAGCAAACCTGTGAAGCGCGTGCCTACGCGGTGGCGCGCAAGTTCAAGCCGCTGCTGGTGAATTCGGTGGTCGGCTTCATCGGTCCCGAATATCTGTACGATGGCAAGCAGATTATCCGGGCCGGCCTGGAAGATCACTTCTGCGCCAAGCTGCTCGGCCTGCCGATGGGCTGTGATGTCTGCTACACCAACCACACCGAAGCCGACCAGAACGACATGGACGTACTGCTGACCCTGCTCGGCAACGCCGGCTGCACCTTCGTCATGGGGATTCCCGGCTCGGACGACATCATGCTGAATTACCAGAGCACCTCTTTCCACGACGCCTTGTATGTACGGCGCTTGCTGGGATTGAAACCAGCACCGGAATTTGAAGCCTGGCTGAAGGCGATGAGAATTTTTACCGAAGACGAGCCGGTGAAACTGGGCGATACCCTGCCCTCGGCATTTCAACAAGCGCTGTTGCGTTTGCCATGAGAAAGCTTTCATGAAAAAACCGAATCTTACGGTGGTCAACAATCCCTGGCAGGAATTGCGGCAATTCACCGACGCCCGGATTGCCTTAGGCCGCAGCGGCGTCAGCCTGCCGACTTCAGCGCAACTGGCATTCCAGCTGGCGCACGCCAGAGCGCGGGACGCGGTGCATCTGAGGCTCGATGTCAAGGCGTTGACAAACAGCTTGCGCGACGCCGATCCCGACGTCCACTGCATTGTCGTATCAAGCGCAGCGGGAAATCGCGATACCTATTTACAGCGCCCTGATCTCGGACGACGGCTGAATGCTGCGTCACGCACCATGCTGCTGGAGTTGCATCAAAGCCATCCGCCGCACGAATCATATGATCTCTCCATCGTCATTGCCGACGGCTTGTCAGCGCTGGCCATTGCGCAGAATGCCCAGCCCTTTCTGGACGCGCTCATGGCAAAGCTGGCGCCGGACAATTTGTCGCTGGCGCCGCTCACCATCGTTCAGCAAGGCCGGGTCGCCATCGGCGATGAAGTAGGCGAAATATTCAACGCCAAAATGGTAGTGATCCTGATCGGCGAACGTCCAGGCTTGAGTTCGCCGGACAGCATGGGCCTGTACCTGACTTGGGCGCCTCGGGTAGGCCTGACCGACGAAAGCCGCAATTGCATTTCCAATGTGCGGCCCGCCGGATTATCGTATGAAGAGGCGGCGGTCAAGCTGCATTACCTGCTGACACAAGCGCTCCGGCGGCAACTATCCGGCATCCTTCTGAAAGACGAAACCGGCGCCGCAGCCGGCTTGACGCCGCCGCCCGAACGCAACTTCCTGCTGGAAAAACGCTAGACAGCGAAGCGATTACTCATTGAGGAATAAAACGATGCCTCAAACGACTGGCAACGGCGCACTCTCCGCCACCAACCCCTGTTGACGTAATTCCAGCCAGAAATCGGCGGGAATCGACGCTGTCGCAAGGGTCAGGTTTTCTGCGATGCGCTCAGGCCGGCTGGCGCCTGGAATCACTGCGGCCACCGCCGGGTGGGCTAGCGAAAACTGCAAGGCCACTGCCTTGATATCGACGTTAAAACGGGCGGCGATAGTCTTCATGTGCTGGACCCGGGCAATCATTTCCGGCGTCGCCTTCTGGTATTCGAAATGATCGCCGCCAGCCAGGATGCCTGAATTGTATGGGCCGCCGACCACGATGCCAAGGCCGCGTTCGACGCAAGCCGGCATCAGTTGTTCCAGTGCCTGCCGATGGTCTAGCAAGGTATAACGTCCAGCCAGCAGAAAGCCGTCGGGGTCAGCTTGCTGCATGGCCAGCGTACAAGCTTCAACGCGATTCACGCCCAATCCCCAGCCTTTGATCACGCCCTCTTCCCTCAATCGCGTCAGCGTCTTGGCCGCGCCGTTCATGGCCACATCGAACACCTCGCGCCAGTTCTCGCCATGGAAATCCTGGGCTATGTCGTGAATCCAGACATAATCGATGCGGTCTGTCTTCAGGCGCTTGAGGCTGTCTTCGATCGAGCGCAATGTGCCGTCTGCCGAGTAATCGTAAATCACCTTGTTCGGCAAGCCATGAACGAACAGGCCGCCTTTTTCACCCAGGTCGCGGGTGCTGGGATCTTCCACTTCATCCAGGATCAGGCGTCCGACCTTGGTGCTCAACACGTACTCTTCACGCGGATGGCTGGCCAACGCGTCGCCCAGGCGCAGTTCAGCCAGGCCGGCACCGTAGAATGGCGCGGCGTCGTAAAAACGAATGCCGTTCTGCCATGCGGCAGCCATTGTGTCCAAAGCTTCCTGAACCGGGATGTCGCGAAACATATTGCCCAAGGGGGCGGTGCCGAATCCTACTTTTCCGGGTAATTTGATGCGCATGATGTTTCCTTTAATTGATTAAACTGTCGCAGCTTGAGCGACATTTCCGACGTATTGCTGTGATGTGAAATTCGGCTAACCCTGCCTTCGACTCGACCACGCAGCATTAGTCCCAAACCGGCGCCAGGCCGTCCGGATTGGCCAGCCGTTCGTTGCGTTCCAGCGCGGCGATCTGCGCCATCTCATCTGCAGACAGGACGATATCCTTGGCCTGCAGATTGGCTTCCAGATTGGCGCGTTTGGTAGATGAGGGAATCACTGCAAAACCTTGCTGCAGCGACCATGCCAGGGCAATCTGCGCAGGGTTGGCATGATGCTGTTCGGCGATGCGCGCGATCACCGGATCATGCATGACCTTGCCGTAAGCCAGCGGCATGTAGGCCGTGACATGGATCCCTTGGTTGCGGGCAAATTCCACCACCTTGCGGTTCTGCAGGAATGGGTGGATTTCAACCTGCTGAGTGGCGATCTCAGCCGCGCCGACAGTATTGATCGCTTGCTGCAACTGGGCGTTGGTGAAATTGGAAACCCCGATCTGCCGAGTCAGCCCTGTTGCCTTGGCTTCCGCCAAAACCGCCATGTATTCAGCAACCGGCAACACATCTTTTGGCGACGGCCAGTGGATCAACGTCAGGTCCAATTGCTCCAGCCGCAACTTGCGCAGGCTTTCCTTGAGACTTGGAATCAATTTGTCGCGCCCGAGGTTCTCAATCCAGATCTTGGTGGTGACGAACAAGGCGTCACGCGCGACTCCGCTTTCTGCCATCGCCTGGCCGACCTCTGCTTCATTGCCATAGATTTGGGCCGTATCGATATGGCGGTACCCCGCATCGATGCCATTACGCACAGAGTCAATGACTACTTGCCCTTGCAAACGGAAAGTGCCAAGGCCAATGGCTGGAATGTGATGTGTCATGAAATGCCTTTGAATGAAATTGGAAACAGTGCAATCCTGCGCCGCAACGCCGCAATGCCGATTACGCAGAAGACGTACTGTGCGCGCATTGTTTGTTGCGAAAAACACCTCTCGACTCAAATGATATTTCAACCCCAAGCAACAATCAGCACATCAAAACGCACGTAAAAAGTGACCGTGAGCAATATGGCAAGCTGTTGTTTTTCCGTGCTTTTTACAATTCCAGACTATTGGCGTGCAATAACTCTCATCTATAATTGCGTCGCGAATTAACACTAAATAAGAATCGATTACATAATCACTCTCATTTAAGCTATATCTTCAGCCAGCAAAACGGGATCGTCGAGCCGTACTAGCCAGCCAAAATTCTGTTCGTTGGCCACAGCCGACCTGCTAAACCTTTTGCCAATTATAAAAATGAACCGCCTCAATCCGATTGCCGCTGCCTTGGTCGCAGTATTCGCTAGTCCTTTGCCTTTATACGCGCAACAAGCCCCCGCCCCGAAAGCAGACGCCAGCCCTGCCATACTGCAAGAAGTTGTGGTTGAAGGCAGCCGCGGCGATTTCAACGCCAACGGCACCTCTCTCACCAAATTGCCGGCCGACCTGCATGACGTGCCGCAATCGGTGGTTGTGGTGAACAAGGCGCTGATGCAATCGCAAGGCGCGAACTCGCTCTCCGATGCACTGCGCAACGTCGCAGGCATTACGCTGGGCGGCGCCGAAGGCGGCCAGATCGGCAACAACATCAACCTGAACGGCTTTTCGGCGCGTACCGACATCTACCTAGATGGTTTTCGCGATCGCGGCCAGTACTATCGCGACACCTTCGCCATCGATGAAGTCGAAGTGCTGATGGGGCCGTCCTCAATGTTGTTCGGCCGCGGCTCTACCGGTGGCGTGATCAACCAGGTGACCAAGAAAGCCAACCTGCGCGAGGCAACGGAAGTGTCGGCATCGGCCACGACAAACGGCCTGGTGCGTACTACCGCAGACTACAATCATCCTTTGTCGGACACGTCGGCGCTGCGCCTGTCAGCCATGGCGCAAAGCGGCAAAGCCACCACGCGCGACCAGACCGACGTCCAGGACTTCGGCCTGGCTGGCTCCTATGTGTTCGGTATCGGCACTCCGACCGAAATCACCTTGTCGGCCCTGATCCAGCACAACCACGACATGCCTGACTACGGCCTGCCGCCGCTCAACGGCCATCCGGCCAATGTCGGCCGCGATACCGCCTACGGCCTCAACAGCGACCACACCAACCAGGATGTGGCGTCGCTGAACACCACTATCCGCCACAAGATCACGCCGGACATCGTGCTGCGTAACCAGACGCAGTTCAATTATGTACGCACCAGCGCGGTAGAGACGGCGCCTAACACCATTGGCACGGTTTCGGCCGCCGGTTTCACGCCGTTGCCGACCTCCGCCGTCAGTGCACTGCCTTTGAGCAGCCTGTATGTGCGTGGCCAGAGCCATGACCGCGACATCCGCGACTATTCGATGTTCAACCAGACCGAACTGTCGGCCAAACTGAGCACCGGCAGCGTCACGCATGAATTGCTGGCCGGTTTCGAAATTGGCCATGACGGCTACGACAACCAGGGTTATTACCGCAACGGCAGCTGCAATGGCGTAGCCTTGAATGCTCCATCGACGGTCGCCGGCTACAACGATTGCGTGCCGCTGATCAATCCAGGCTATAGCACAGCCGGCAGTAATGTCGTCAGCCAGGCTGGCAACCGCGCCGGCGGCTCCGCCAACACTGTCGCGGCCTATATCAACGACACAGCGTCGATCACGCAGCAATTCAAACTGGTCGGGGGTCTGCGCTTCGATCGCTACATCGCCAGCATCACCAACTCGCTGAATTCGGTCACCGCGCCGGCGGCCGCCAAAAACACCACCCTGCCGTCCGCCCAGCAGACCGTCAACTTCACCAGCGTACGCTTGGGCGGTATCTGGCAGCCAAGTGCGGAGCAGTCTTACTACCTGTCCTACGGCACCTCGTTCAACCCGTCGCTGGAACAGCTGACCGGCACCACCGGCCAGCAAAACCTCGATCCGGAAAAGAACCGCTCCTATGAATTGGGCGGCAAATGGGATTTGCTCAACGACAAGCTGTCACTGAACGCCGCCGCTTTCCAGATCACCAAGGACAACGCGCGCAGCCAGGTCAGCACCGGCGTCTATGTGCTGGACGGCACGGTAAGGGTCAACGGTGCACGCGCCGGCGCCACAGGTCATATCACCAAGGATTGGCAAGTCGCGCTCGGCTATACCTACCTGGACGCCAAAGTGATCCAATCGTCCGCTCTTGACGGCACACAGGGCAAGATCCCGGTCAACACGCCGAAGAACACACTGACCAGCTGGACCACCTACAAGGTAGCGCCGCACTGGGAAGTCGGCGGTGGCGCCAGCTACATGTCGGCTCGTTTCGCCAACCCCACCAATACCGTGCAGGCTGGCGGTTATACCCGCTGGGATGCAACGCTGGCGTATACCCAGCCGAAATACGATATCCGCCTGAACCTGTTCAACCTGACCAACAAAATGTATTACGATGCGTTGATCCAGTCGGACGGCGGCCGTTCGGTACCGGGGACAGGCCGCACCGCGATGCTGTCGCTCAACTATCGTTTGTAATATCCATTTGCAGGAGCGTTCATGCTGATTGCCATTCCCGAAGTACTCGATGCAGCGCAGCTCAGCGCGGTACGCCAATTGCTCGACCAAGCAGGCCCGGCCTGGGTCGACGGTCGCGTCACAGCCGGCTACCAGGGAGCGGCAGTCAAGTTCAACCAGCAGATCGACGAACGATCGGAAGCGGCGTTACAGTGCCAGAAAATCATTCTGGAGGCGCTGGAACGCCATCCGCGCTTCATCAGCGCGGCGCTGCCAAATACGGTCTATCCGCCGATGTTCAACCGCTACGGCGAAGGCATGAATTTCGGTGCACATGTAGACGGCAGCGTGCGGATTCATCCGCATAACGGCCGCAAGCTGCGCACGGACATCTCCGCCACCTTGTTTTTATCGGATTCCGCATCGTATGACGGCGGCGAACTGCAAGTCGAAGACAGCTACGGCATGCACTCGGTAAAACTGGAAGCGGGAGACATGGTGATTTATCCTGCCACCAGCCTGCATCAGGTGACGCCTGTCACGCGCGGCACCCGCGTCGCCTGTTTTTTCTGGGCACAAAGCCTGGTGCGCGACGACGGCCAGCGCAGCATACTATTTGACATGGATAACGCTATCCAGAAGCTCAATCAAACCAACGCCGACGAAACCGCAAGGCGCAGCCTGATCGGTTGTTATCACAACCTGATGCGGCAATGGAGCGAAACCTGAACCGGTTTCCCCCCCTGCCGTCCGCATGCACATTTTCCCTGGATTGATCCCGGACTCCGGCCGGACTGCAATTAAGCTTAACTGGCTCGCAATTCACAAAACCGGATCCGGTTGCCGAAAGGATCAGTGATTTGCATATTCCGGCCCCAAGGCAGATCTTCAACGCCCGGTCTGGCATAGGCGTAATTCTTCGCCAGCAATTCACTGTGCAAGGCATCGATATCCACGACCGGCACAAAGATCGTTGAGCCCGGCGTCGCATCGCCATGATGTTCGCTCAGATGAATGGTCAGGTCGTCGCGCTTTATCTGGGCATATAACGGAAAATTCTCTTCGAACCGGTGCTCCCATTCAAGAGTAAAACCGAGGAAATCCAGATAGAACTCCTTGGCTTTTGATTCCGAAAATATGCGGATGATGGGGATGCCACTGGATATGTGCACGAATTGATTACTCCTTATTGCGGGTGGTCTGATTCAAGTAACTGGCGAACACGGGGCCTCGAATTTATTCTAAAGCATGCCCAAAAAGCCAGCTGGCAGTATGTTCATCATCAAACCGCAACACCGATCCTTCGCCAAAACGGTAAATTGTTTCACCCTCTTTTTTCCTTAACAAACTCAGCTTTAGCGCAACGACGCCTTGTAGCAGGGCGGTCCTTGGCATCACGCGAAGTATGAGCTGCTGACTGCTAAATGTCTTCGTCTCGCCTTCAGATGCTTCCACATATCCCAGCGCCGCCAACTGACGGCCAAAGCGCGCGGCCTCATCTGCCGCCAAAGCCAGGGTAACTTCGATAATGTCCTTGAGATAGCGCCCTGGCTGATAACGTACTGCGTTGTATTGCTTGCGGGTGATTCCCTCTTCTCCAGCAATCAATCCGGGCCGGCTATTCCTCAAAAAATGCTGGTCGTATTCAATGATGCTGGCCGTGAATAGCGATCCAGGGACAACTGCGTCGTCAAGATCTACATAATGGAACCAAGGTATTTCCTGGCTACTGATCTGACGTTTGACCAAATCAGGGGCGGTGATATCGCCAAGGAGAACACATGCCTCCTTCAGCCCGCCAGCATGACCCACACCAAGACAGACGCTGGCATCGCCAGCTGTATGACCATTTTCCGAAGCCTGCGACGGCCCGAATATCTCGACGTAAGTCTGCTCGCCGTCAATATAGAGCCCACTCCAGCCACCGCCGTCCTCAATGGCGACAGCGGCGGCTTCAAACGCCGCAAATTCATTTTTCATGAAAGCCGATTGCGCGATGGCCGACCTGGTTGGTTCGTCGACGTAGATGATGACGTGATTCAAATGCACCAAGGGATTACTCATGGACAGCTTCGCTCCGGTTTTGGCCCAGATGGCGCTCAAATGCGAAACTGGCCCGGGATTTTTCAAATCCCAAAGCTTCGTAGAAAAGATGCGCTTTTTCGCGATGCACGCCAGAGCGCAGCCGTAACCGGACATATCCCGAAGCGGTCGCCCAATCCCCTGCCCACCCCAACAGCAGCTTGCCTATGCCACGCCGCTGATACTCGGCATGAACCACCAGAGCAGCAACTTCCGCATAGCCGTCGCTGGCGATCAGGCGCACTCCGTGAACCTGGCAAAGTCCGACTACACGACCTTCAATTTCCGCCAGAAACACCATGTTATCGGGCCATGTAGAAAGTGCCTCAAAACGCAAGCGGATGCAATTGGCGTCCCCCGAATACCCCAAATGAGGGAGCAGTTCGGCGACAGCGGCGTCATCGCTGCAATGCATGGTTCGAACTGAAACAACCATATGCATCAACCTGTTGTGATTTATGAAACGGCAATTTAACATACCTGCCCTTCGCCTGGCGCCACATCTTGACGGCGAGATGTCTAAGTGCGGTCCGGTCGCCTATACTGGTTAAATGACCTGCATGATGGTTACCGGCGCTGGTGCAAAATCCGCGCCGGCAACTGGCTCATCCTCGATAAGGAAGGAGGCAAAGAAAATGCCCTGGAATTTCGCCTGGTTCGGATTGGTCGCGCTGCTTTTCATCGCGCTTATCCTGTTAAATGCCGCCATCTATATTTTCCGTGAATATGAACGCGGCGTGATTTTCACCCTGGGCCGCTTTTCCGGCGTCAGAGGGCCGGGGCTGGTGCTGCTGATCCCCGCGATCCAGCAACTGGTCAGGGTCGACCTGCGCACCGTTGTGCTGGAAGTACCGACACAGGATGTCATCTCGCGCGACAACGTTTCGGTCAGGGTTAACGCAGTGGTGTATTTCCGTGTAATCGATCCACGCAAAGCGATCGTCGAAGTCGCCAACTTCTTCAATGCGACCAGTCAATTGTCGCAAACCATGTTGCGCTCGGTGCTCGGCAAGCACCAGCTGGACGACATGCTGGCCGAACGGGAAAGACTGAACCTGGATATCCAGCTGGCGCTTGATGCACAAACCGATTCCTGGGGCATCAAGGTATCCAACGTTGAAATCAAACAGGTTGATTTGACGGAGTCGATGATACGCGCCATCGCCCGGCAGGCCGAAGCCGAGCGTGAGCGGCGCGCCAAGGTGATTCATGCCGAAGGCGAATTACAGGCATCGGAAAAACTCTACCAGGCCGCCCACGTCCTGGCGCAAGAGCCGCAGGCAATCCTGTTGCGCTACCTGGAAACCTTGACGGTGATAGGCGCCGATAAAAATACCACCGTGGTATTCCCGTTGCCGATGGACCTGTTATCGACTTTCCTTGGAGATAAAAGAAAATCGCCCTAGCGATGGTTGAGCGTGGGTAGCATCAGTTTTGACGACTCAAATGACCGCCAGTATCGCGGCAGCAAAATCTTGCGGCGCTTCCTGCGGCAAATTATGCCCCACAAGCGGAATCACGCGGCGCTGATACGGGCCGTTAAAAAATCCAGCGTGATGTTCCGATCCGCCGCTCAGGCTGACGCCGTCGCCGCCGCCGTCCAGCGCGATGGCGGGCACGCTGATCTTTGGCTGCGTGGCGAGCAATAGCTCCGTACGCTCGACCACAGGATCTCCCGCCGCCAGCCCGAAGCGATGGCGATAAGAATGAATTACCACGTCGACAAAATCGGGGTTGTCGAAAGCAACTGTGGTGCGCCGGTAAGTCGCCTCATCGAACTCCCAATTGGGCGACCACAGCCGCCACAGCAATTTGCAGAATTCATAGCGATGCTGTTGCAGCCCAGCCCGCCCGCGCTCACCATGGAAATAGTATTGATACCAGTAGCGCAATTCATTTTCCGGCGACTGCGGCCTTACCGAACCTGGGATATCCTGGATGTTATACCCCCCCACAGAAACCAGGCCGCGCACCCGCTGCGGCCACAGGGCGGCAACGATGCAAGCTGCACGGCCGCCCCAGTCGTAGCCTGCCAGCACCGCTTCCGGAATCGCCAAGACATCCATCAAGGCCAGCAGGTCATGAGCGAGCACCGCTTGCTGGCCGGAACGCAGCGTCTGCGCAGACAAAAATCGGGTCGGCCCGTAACCGCGCAAATAGGGAGTAATGACCCGGCAGCCCGCCGCCACCAGCAAAGGGATTACTTCGTCATAAGCATGGATATCGTAAGGAAAACCATGCAGCAGAAAAACCGCGAGATCGTCAGGATCGCCACGCTCATCGTAGGTAACATTCAGAACACCTGCTTCGACCTGTTTTAACATGGCAGCTCCTCGTTAATTCCTGTACACGTCGATAATTAGTAACTGAGTTCTAAATTTTTTATTGATGTTGCAACGCGATGCGTGGGTTAATAAAACCAGAATAAAAGAACGATCGTTCACTTATAAAGTCTTTCATCAGATTTGTTGCAGCGCCAAATCCGCAAATCCATTTGTCGCCACCCACCCAGATACTGATCGATCACTACCATCTGCTTTCTGAAATCTGCAGCGCCAAGTATCGCAACAACCGTCATCCCGCAACGTGATTTTCCGCTTCAAAAACTGGCAATCCAGCTCTTACTTTGTCACAAAATAATCAATAATGTTTAGGAGAACGTCGCATGCGTATCCCGTCTTTGTTATCCCTGCCCGGCATCGCCTTAAGGCTGGGCTTGCTGGGCTTATGCCTGGCTTCAACAGCCGCCAATGCAGAGCTATGCCGCAGCGCCACCGCAGCTGAAGCAGCAAGCTATTCCACCCCCATGCAATCGCCCGGCATCGTCTCGCCGATAGACGGCACTTGCTGGATCCCGGCCATGACCATCACCAGTTTCGACGGCACCAAGCTGGCGGCCAACCTGTTTCTGCCGAAGCGCAGCAGCAGCGACCAGAAATTTCCTGCAATTGTCATGATCGCCAGCTGGGCCGCTCCCGGCCGCGTCGAGTATGTCGGCCAGCAGCAAAAACTGGCGCAAGACGGTTACGTAGTGGTGAGCTACACCGCACGCGGCTTCTACCTGTCGGAAGGCCTGGTCGACGTGGCGGCGCCGGAAGATGTACGCGATGTCTCTTCGGTGCTTGACTGGCTGCAAGCGAATGCGCCTATCGATATCAACAATGTCGCCGCCAGCGGCATTTCCTATGGCGCCGGACTATCGCTGATCGCACTGGGACAAGACCCGCGCTTCAAGACCGCCGTCGCACTCTCCGGCTGGGCTACGCTGGCGGACCAACTCTACACCGCCGGCTCACCCAACCTGACCTGGGCCACCATACTTGGCCTGGCCGGCAGCGTCACCGGCAGGCCAGCGCCTGAGGTGAACCAAAACATACTGGCCCTGCTTGATCCGAATACCAGCGCGGCGAAAATCGCTGACATCACAACCTGGGCGAAACCGCGCTCGCCATCCAGCTACATCGCAGCCATCAACCAGCGCAACGCACCGGTATTTTTCAGCAAAAACTTCCAGGACGACATGTTCACGCCGAATTCTTCGCTGGCGATGTTTAGCACGCTGACTGGTCCGAAAAAAATGCTGCTCAACGCCGGCATTCATGCATCCGCAGAAATTCCCGGCGCTCTGCTGGGTGTCGCCAATTACCCTTACGATCAGGCGCACCGCTGGTTTAACCGCTTTCTGAAAGGCGAGAAAAACGGCGTTGATACCGAACCCAAGGTGACCATGCAAATCAAGTTCACCAATCGTTATGAATCCTTCTCCAACTGGCCAGCGCCAGAGCTCGGCAACCAGACCTATTACCTCGGCCCGCGTGGACCGATTCGCTTCGATCTGAGTTGCTTCTGCGGCAAAGGCGACAAGGGGACCATCTCGGCTTCGCTGAATAAAACCACCGATTCCGATCTGATTCAGAACTTCTTTGACACCACCGCCACCAGCGGCCTGATCCCCATTCTTTCCACCCTCGGCGAAACGGTCAACATCCCTGTGATCAATTCGCTGCCGACTGTCAGTCTTGCGGCAGGTGTGCGCTACGAAGCGCCAGCGCTCTTGGCAACGCAAAAAATCCGCGGCATTCCCAAGCTGAATTTGCGGGTTACACCGTCGCAGGCACGCGCGCAAGTGGTCGCCTATCTGTATGACGTCGACGCCATCGGCACCGGTATCCTGATTACCCACGGCGCCACCACGCTGCACTGGGCCGCGCCAGGCCAGACTATCGATTTTCCGATCGAGTTTTCGGCCACGGCCTATGACGTACCGGCCGGCCATCACATCGGCGTGGTGCTGGATACCGCTGACAGCTTGTATGCCTCGCCAGTCAATCCGGGCGAACGTTTCGGCGTGCGCTTCGAGTTCAACCCTAACCAGCAATCCACACTGACGTTGCCAACGCTATAGTGCAATCCAGACAACTTGCGCGGCCCTCCGCGCAAGTTGCGGGTTGCTGGCTGCGGCATCAATAAATATATTTCGCAGTGGAAATATTTGCACTATAAATACAGACAGCGCCATGACAACTCTGTCACCAAGCTAAACACTGGGGCAAGGCGCCAATCCCGGTACCGCCTCAACCGATACTGTGCCGCTGCGGCGCCTGTCCAGCGGCGGTGGTTCGCCGACGTATCTGAACTACTCGTTATTCTCAGATTCCGGTCGCACCACAACGTGGGGCAATACGGCGACAACCGCACCAGGCAGCACCACCGCCACGGGCGCTGCGACGCCGGTTACCATTTATGCGCGGGTACCGTCAGGACAATCCGGCACTGCTGCTACTTTTACCGATTCAGTCGTCGCTACCGTGACTTTTTAGGGCTTCTGCATTCCCGGACATTTGGTGTATCCTGCCGAGATGAACAGCGAAACCGACATCCAACTGAGCGGCCCATTCAGCGTTACAGACGCTGCCGGCCGCAAGCATGACATCAAAGCAATCCGCATCTTCGACGAAGGCTACGGGATCATCGACGTCTATGTCGATTTCGCCGCGGCGATCGGCAAGGAACGCCTGTATGAAGACAAGGTGTTGATCGGACAAATCCTTACCAGGCTGCGCCAGATCGGCTATACCGGCCCGGACTTCGGCCACGGCGACCTTGGTTTGCAAGACGACAAGCTGATCGTGCTGGAAGCACCGGAAGAATTCAATCCCTTTGCAGCAAGCAAAGGCTGGAAAAACCTGGCGGAAGAATTCGCTGAGGATGCAGGAGACGACTGGGCGGACGAGGCTATCGGCGGTCAAGCGGCATCGAACTCAAAGCTGGATGCACTCAAGAATAAATTCAAGGCTTAGTGTCAACGTTAGTGTCAACGCGACGCCCCGGCTTCATGCGTACCGGGCGCTGTGCAACCGTCCACCTGAACTTTCAACGGCAAACAAGGAAAACGGGGCGTGATGACTATTGCTAAAGGGACGTTTGAAGTAAAACTCAGTCCGCAGGATGCAGACGACAAATCGGCCGCGCCTATGGTCGGCAGAATGTTGATCGACAAGCATTTTCACGGCGACCTGGAAGCTGTTAGCAAAGGTCAGATGCTGACCGCCGGCACTGCCGTCAAAGGCTCCGCAGCTTACGTCGCCATCGAGCATGTCAGCGGCATACTGGGCGGCCGTGCAGGCAGCTTTACACTTCAGCACTGCGGCAGCATGCACCAAGGCGCATCGCAACTGACGATTAACGTGGTGCCTGATTCCGGCAGCGGCCAATTACTCGGTCTTGTCGGCAAGATGTCGATTGAGATCGCAGACAGCAAACATTCATACAGTTTCGAATATTCACTGACTGAAGCGACCTAAATGCAAGTCATGGCAGCAAGTCATGACATCATCCCCTACCGGCTGGCAAGGAGAAATCAGATGATTTACAAAGGCAGTTGCCACTGCGGCAAAATCGCATTTGAAGTCGATGGCGAACTCAGCAGCGCAATGGCATGCAATTGTTCGATCTGTTCGCGCAAGGGTTCATTGCTGTGGTTCGTCCCGCGCCAGAAACTACAGTTGCTGACACCCGAAGAAAACGTTGCCACCTATACCTTCAACAAGCACGTCATCAAGCACCGCTTCTGCCCAAGTTGCGGTATGCATCCGTACGGAGAAGGAAGCGATGCGGCCGGCAACGCGATGGCGGCAATCAATATCCGCTGCCTGGAAGGGGTCGACCTTGCCGCGATTCCCGTCACACACTACGACGGGCGTTCGCACTGAGGTCCCGAGATCTGCTCGCATCGCCCTCTGGCCAGATGAAAAAAACTGTCTGCTAGCAATTCCTTGCCGATTGCGACATTGATTGCTAACAGACGGCCCGGTATCACATTCAAAGTTTGGCGGCCGGCCCCAGCATCTTGTCCTGTACTTCCGGCGACAGCGGCTTTTGCTTCATCCAATCGGCCAGCAGTTGATCGTACCCTGCCGCATAAGATGTGTATTTTCGACTGCCATCGGCTCTGACTGAAAAAGCGCGGATGCCATGATCAGACTGGGGAAAGACGGCAATCGCGATATCTTTGCCGCTGCCACGGAAGGCGTTCAGACGCGCTATGGTGGGCGCACTGGGCGCGACCGAATCGTCTTGCGCAAACACCCACAACTGCGGAATGGCGAGCTGCCGCAGCACTGCCAGCGAATCATAATGCCAGATCACCTGCGGACTTTCTCGGCGCGCTTGCTCAACCTCGCCACGCAACAGCTCTCCACTGTACTGGCCATCGACTTTAGCCAGCCAGGGCTGCCCCTCATATTTGCGCGCAGCTTTCAGTAGCTCTGGCATGCCACTATTGAAATTGGACGCAGCCACGCTGCCGGCAAGATCGGTCAACGTGCGCGCTTTCCCAACGATATCCTCTCCGTAACCCAGTTCGCGCAACTGATAATCGACCTGCCATTGATCCTGTTCAATTGGCGTTCCTATTACGCCGTAGCCGACTACCAGAAAATCAACCTGCGCCTTGGCCGCGGCCAGCGGCGCAACCCAACCGCCCTGGCTGAAACCGGCAACGCCAATCCGGCCAACACGACCGGCACTGAGCTTGCGCGCCTCGCCTACAGCGGCCGCAACATCATCGGCAAGCAGCTCGAAATCCTGGGTATACACACCGCCCGAGGCGCCGGTGCCGCGTTTGTCGAATAAGAATGCAGCGACACCCTGGCTCGCCATCAGGAACGCATGATTGCTGCTATCCACCGTGGCTGTCGATTCCGAGCCGTGCACCAGCACGAACAACGGTGGCCTGTCGCCAGCGTCCAGCGGCTCAATCAATTCGCCATTCAGTTGAACAGCGCCTGACATGAAGCGAGTGTGGGTAATCCGTAGGGGCAGACGCTTCCACGGCCGCTCGACATCGCCGGCAAACTGGAAATCGACCGAATCGGCCTGGCACCCTGCATAAGTCAGACGACCTGCTAATTTGGCCGGATTATCTGCATCCACCGCGGCACGAAAAGTATCGTCGCCAGCCATCTCGAACACCCCGCTACGTCCATCGAAATTGGTCGCCAACAGTGTCTTCGGTTCGCCCGGACGCTGGGTCAAAGTCACCACTTGTCCTGCCTGTGACCGGTAGGCGCCGGTAAGGCAAGCCTGGGCCGACGGCGCCGCCGCTTGAGCCGAAGCTACGGTGAACAGCCATGCAAGCACAATGGAGGAACGCTTGAGAATGACGGGGATTTTGGCTTTGGTCGAACGCATCTGGATTCCTTGGCATGAAAGATAAATCCTAACGCATTCAATTGCCGCGTAGCAATCTATTTATATCCGCTCAAAGGACTCTCGGCGACACCCACCGAGGTAAGCCATCGGATTAGACATCTCGAAGAACATCTCGGTATCTCACTGCGTCATCGTCAGCCACGCCTGCTGGCACGGACTGCCAGATGCCTGCGCCCGAATCTGCGCCAAGGGTCATATCGACATTGCTGTTATAGCGTTACGAACGCTCAGTGCTATTTGACGGCAGTCTGCGGTAGCTCGCGATGCCCGTAGCTTCCGCTTGAAATGAGAACGTGGCTAGCAACGCCATAGCGATTGACCGACACAGGAAGGATGCATAAGTCATGGAAGAATTCCTTTGCGAATCATGATCGTGATTTGAGGAACAGGAGAAATCCTGCCATCCGAATGCCCTACTGCATTTGCCCTCGCAAGAAACGCAGGAAAGCCGCACTGCTATTGAGGCGTTCCAACACCGGCAGGATAATTTTGTAGCCGTTATCGCTATTGGTGAGAATCACCGCGCCATCGCGGCTTGTCCGATTCAGATAGGCGAAAGTGAACACGCCTTCATCCTTACCCGTGTGCATCAGCAACGTCTCATCCTTGAACGCCAGTATCTGCCAGCCCAATCCAAAGCCGACGCTGGGAGGACAACTATCCGCCAGTTTTCCCTGGCACATTTCGTCCATCATGCTGACCTGGATTTTGCTCCGCTCCCGCGCCATGGCGGGACTCAAACCTTGATCGTTTAACACGCCGACCATGAACAACCCATAATCATAAGCGGTGGTATACAGCAGATCGGAAGCGTTGAAACGACTCGCGATTTGCGGCTCCAGGGCCTTGCCGGCGGCATTGGTAGGAACCGCGATGCGACCCTCGAACCAGTCTTTGCCTCTGTAGGATGTCTCGGTCATGGCCATCGGCTTGAACAGATAAGTCTGCGCCAGATTTTCGAAATCCGTGCCGGTCTTGTTTTCGGTGAAGTGCGCGACGTATTGGTATCCTTCGCCGGAATAGCCCCACTTGACGCCAGGTTCGCGCACAATCTTCAGGCCATCCTTGCTATCGCGCCAGTTTGGAAAGCCAGTGCGGTGACTAAGCGCCAGACGCGGAGTCAGTAAAGCGTGTCGCGGGTCCGTCGCGATATCCGGATCCAGCCAATAACGGTCCATTGGCTCATCCAGCGAGATTTCGCCCTTCGATGCCAGCCGCATGATGACTTCGGCGGTCAGCGGCTTGGTCAGCGAGGCCGCATTGTAAAGCGTCGCAGGCGTCGCCAGGACACCGTCGCTTTGTTCGCCGTACGCCGCCACCAAGACCACCTTGCCATTTCTGATCTGGGCGATGGATACGCTGGGAATGGCATTGTCGATCAGCAGTTGCGGAATATCCTGGTCGAGCCGTGCTTGCTGCTCCGTTTCACTCGCGGGCGGCACGGGCGTCGGCGTCGGTGTTGGCGCGGGCGCCGCCAGCGCCATGCTTGTCGCAAAATTTGATAAAAGCATCACTGCCAAACGACGCATGGTATCCCCTGTATCCCTAGTGCCAGTTAACGCCGTTTTACGCAAGCAGGCAATTCGCCGCACGCGAATACCTCCTGGCGCTGAATTGTCAAATATCAACATAGTGTACTGGCGGGATCCGCCCTGTGTCTATCGCATTGCTGTAAGCGCTTGTGACCAAGCCGCCTGGCGTAACGGTGACCGCCAGATTTCCGGTAAAATTGCCGAAAACTCACTATCTGAGGATCGACATGCTGACCGATATCGCACAGTTGGAGGAAATTTACGGCAAACCGCATGAGCGCTCATTGTGGAAGGAAATCGACCATCTGAACCAGGATTATCAAGCCTTCGTCAATGCTTCGCCGTTCGTGGTGTTCGCCTCCTCCGGCCCCGAAGGCATGGACTGCTCGCCCAAAGGCGACCTGCCTGGCTTTGTTCAGATCCTGGATGAGCACACGCTGGCCATTCCCGACCGTCCCGGCAACAACCGTATCGACACCTTGCGCAATATCTTGACGGACTCCCGCATCGGATTGCTGTTTGTCGTGCCGGGTATCGGCGAAACTTTGCGTGTGAACGGCCGCGCCGAGATTTCCGCCGAACGCGAAATGCTGGAAAAATTCGCCATCGACGGCAAGCTGCCGCGCACGGTGATTATCGTGAAAATAGAAGCCGTTTACTTCCACTGTTCAAAAGCGCTGGTCCGCTCGAAACTGTGGGATCCCGAACAGCAAGTCGAACGCGCCAGCTTTCCAAGTCCTGGCGCCATGCTCAAGCGCCTCAGCAAGGGTGGCTTTGACGCCGACACCTATGACCGCGAATTACCGGCGCGGGTACAGGCCAGCCTGTATTAAATCGTCTCTCTTAAATCACCTCTCTTGCAAGCACATGCAACCACGGCATAATGCCGCTGAATCCAGCGGATCTTGACGACTGCTACCTAAACCCCACAATGACAACCACCCTCACAATGCGCGGTAAAGATAAGACAAATTCGTCAAGCTGCCGTTGCACTGCCGTTGCAGCTTTATTCGCCATGCTGGTATTCTCTGCAACAACGCAGGCTGCCGAGAGCTCTCCCTGCCCTCCTGATTGGGAACCGCAGATCTGCCAGCTGAAATCAGTGGTAGACGTCCTCAAGAAAGAGCACCTGACGGAAATCGATGTCCCCGCCTTTCTCGACGAAACTATTCGCCTTGGCGTAAAAACACTGCCGTATGCCAGGTTCTTGAATGCCGAGGAAGAGCAAGAACAGATAAAGAAAGACGAGCGCACCCGCAATGGCACGCCCGGCATCGGCATCATCTTCGAAACCCAGCCGGATGGCTTGCATATCATCGACGTCGTGCCAGACGCACCGGCCGCGCTGGGCGGGGTACGCACCGGCGACCTCGTGGTGGCGATGGACGGCAACAGCCTGATAGGCGCCAGCAATACCGATATTGCAAAATACGCCGGCGGTGATGTCGGGGTGCCGCTCAAGCTCACGCTGCTGCGCGGCGCCAAGCGGCAGCGCCTCGAATTCGCGCTGGTGCGCGCGCTCATCAAACCGCGGCCGGCGACAGCCAAGCGACTCCCAGGCGATGTGCTCTACACGCGCATGGACAATTTTCCTGAGCCGGCGATTGGCGACTATATCGATGCGGTGCAGGCGGAGCGTAAAAAGGGGGCGCCGATCAAGGGCGTGATTCTCGATTTACGCATCAACGGCGGCGGCGCGCTGAATGCTTCCATCGGCATCACCGCACTTTTCAGCGGCCGCAACCAGACTGCGATGGTGACATTGCAGCGTGACGACAAAACCCAGCACCGCATCAGCACCAACTGGCCGGATTACGATCTGCCGGTCATGAAAGGCCAGGATCCGCTGGCGCCTTTGCAAGCTGACGACTGGTGGCGCAATGTACCCCTGATTGTGCTGGTCGATGGCCAGAGCGCTTCCGCCGCCGAAGCCACCGCTGCCGCCTTGAAAGATCTTGGCCGCGCCAAACTGCTGGGGACGCCGACCTACGGCAAAGGCATGGCGCAAACCGGCACCGGCACGCGCGACGGCACCTACGTGGTCTGGACCTATGCGCGCAACCTGCGGCCGAACGGCTGTCCGATGGAGGGTTACGGCGTGGTCCCGGACTGGATCGTACTGCCACGCAAGGATGCAGATATGGATGGCGTGCTGCTCGGCTACCGCGAGGTCGACATTCCACGCGCTGCCTACGCCAGCAAATTGACGCCCGATCCGTTCGCGGACGTGCGCAAGGAACGCCAACGCTTGCGCGACCAGCGAGCACTCGCCAAACTGGACGCATCCAAGAGCACACCGTTGCCGCAAAAGGAATTCGCCAGCGATAAAGATTGGCAACTGAAGCAAGCTCTGAACGCACTGGCAGGTAAGCCAGTTCAAGTGACACAAGTCAATCCACGCTTTATGCCGGCGCAACCGGCATGTATTAAGCTGAATAATTAAGATGAATAATTAAGCTAGATAATTTAGCTAAACAATTAAGCTTGACCAATAGCACTGGCGGCCGGGCAATTTCGGTTATTGGAAGTCGGCCTCAAATAGCATCTGCGGGCGTTCGGTCGATACGGCTAACTTCGTCATGGCAACTTTCTACCAAACCGGAACGCCTGGCGCACCTTTTGCAGAGATCGGAGATAATGAGCAGTCCATTCACGCTTGAAAGAAATAGAAAATGTCTGACCGTAGTTCTGCGGCGCCTAAAGGCCGGTACAGTGCTTTCCTGTTCGATATGGACGGCACCATTCTCAACTCGATCGCTGCAGCGGAACGTATCTGGGGTAACTGGGCGCATCGTCATGGGCTAGACATCGCAAGCTTTCTGCCAACCATACATGGCGCTCGCGCGGTGGATACGGTCACCCGGCTGGCGCTTCCCGGGGTCGATCCGGAAGTGGAAGCCTTGAAGATTACCCAAGCGGAAATTGCCGACGTCGAGGGCATTATCGAAATAGCCGGTGCGGCACATTTTCTGAGATCGTTGCCGACGACCAAGTGGGCTGTGGTGACCTCGGCGCCCAAAGCCCTAGCCATCCAGCGCATGAAAGCGGCAGACATTCCCGTTCCGGATGTTCTTGTGACGGCGGAGGACGTCCCCGCCGGCAAACCGAACCCTGGTTGCTACCTGCTTGCGGCACGCAAGCTGGGTGTCGATGCAAGCGATTGCCTGGTTTTTGAAGATGCGCCCGTCGGTATCGCCGCCGGGGAAGCGGCGGGTGCAACGGTGGTGGTCGTGACCTCAACCCATACCCACCCGATGACTAGCCACCACCCGTCGATCAAGAATTACGCATCGATATTTGCCAAAGTTGACGAGGACGACGGCATCAGGCTGGAAGAACAGGCAGCGTGATCAACGCTTAGAAATGCGGTTTTCAACATCCTGGCATCAGATAGGATGTTGATCGATCCAGTCTCCGGAGAAATCGAGGATATAAGAGATCGCCTCATCTTCGCTATCAAATTCGTTAGTCGGCATCTGTCGCTCGTAACGGATTTCACAAGCCCCGTCTTTGCCCGCGTGTATCGTAAAACATGCGGCAAATTTGCCGCTTACCTGCTTTTCCAGCCGGGGAAATACAACATGCCCTCTATACGGAAAGCCCCTTGCTTCTGTCACGGTAGTTCCTTTTTCTCAAATAATTCAAATAAATTCCATTGAATTATCCCCGAGTTCTGTCGTGTGGATTATTTTTCTGATTCCCAGTGGTTACGCACACTCGCCACGCCATCCGATCAAGGAACAGGCCTGGCACCGGAAACGGCATTTGTTGCCCCAAAAAGCATCTTTACGTTTAATCAGTTTGCAAATGCACTTTACCGGTCATTTAATGACTATGAAGATCACCTATCGAAAATCACCATTGAGCCTTGCCGTCCTGGCCATGCTTGTTGAGGCCGACATGCCCCCTACCGCATGCAACAGCTGTTCAAGCAACGCGGCAAGGACGAAGTCATCAATGTGCGGCAACGCAACAGCCTGTACCAGACCATAGACCGCCTGCTGCATGCCGGTTTGATCGGGATGCGCGAGACCACGCGCGAAGGCAGCATACCGGAACGCACCATTTATCACATCACCGAGGCAGGACGGCAGCTCAGTCTCGACTGGATGAAAGAAATGCTGGCGATGTCGAACAAGGATTTTCCAGAGTTTCCAGTTGCGATTGCCTTCCTTCCCCTGCTAACGCCAGAGCAAGTCCTGCAACAATTGCAGCAGCGCATACATAACCTGGAAACTGCACTATCCGACATCGCCACACAGTTGCAAGCTGCCGCGATGGTGCCGCGCCTGTTTTTACTGGAATCCGAATATGTGCGCGCGATCACCACAGCTGAACTGGAATGGGTCCGCGCCGTTGTAAGTGATCTGCAAAGCAAGCGCATTACATGGAGTACAGCCTGGCTGGAAAAGATCGCCGCTCAGTTCAACCAATAAGAACACCTTCCAAGATTTACCCCATCCCGAAGAACCTATGTCTGCCGCCAATTTCAACGTGATCATCATCGGCACCGGCGGCATTCTCCACTTCATGGAACTAAAGTGGGACAGGAACGGCGTGAAACATGGCATCGGCGCGAACGACAGCGCTTTGCTGGCGCAATGGCCGGGCATGTTGTACGACAATACGCGCGACTACTGCATGTGGGGATTCTGGGCCGCACGCGAAAAATTCCCAAGCGCCTCCATGGCAACACGCGGCCAGCAGTTGCTGGATTTAGCCAAGGACATGACGCCGGACTGGCATCCAGCCTTGCACAAGCTGATGTCGCTGGTCGATCCAAGTACAGCGCTCGTTGTCGATATCCGCACCTCGGTGCCGATTCCTGCCTGGACGGCCAGTACCATCACTTTGCTCGGCGACGCTATCCACACCATGACACCAGGCCGTGGCGTCGGCGCCAATACAGCGTTACGAGACGCGGTCAATTTGTGCAGGCAACTGCAGGCGTTCCGCGATGGCGGAAAACCGCTTTTGCAGGCCGCCGGGAACTATAAAACGGAGATGCGCGAGTATGGCTTCAAGGCAGTACTTGACTCCAGAAAACAGATGGACGCAAACGCGCCGATTCACAAGCCATTCATCGGCGCTGCCCTGATGCACGCTGCGCGCGCAGATATGCGCGCAGTGAATGCCTTGCCGCCGCTAAAACGCAAAATCGGCAAAAAGCTGGCTGCGTCACGTGGCGCTGAACGACATGCCAGCTCCTTGACTCAGCCTTGAATTGAAAGCCTTCAATCAATTACCCGCGCTGGACAGATAGTCAGGAATTCTTCAGGGCAGTGACTTCAATTTCGATCTTCATCCGCGGGTCCGCCAGACCAGCCGAAATCATCATGGCCGCCGGCCGCACGCTGCCAAAATATTTTCTCAGCACAGGCCAGCATTGCTCGAACTGGGCGCCGTCAGGCAGGACATAGGTCACACGCACCACGTCCTGCATACCGGAGCCTGCCTGCTGCAAGGCAGTCTCGATATTTTTCAGGCATTGCTCGGTTTGCTCGACCAGCCCATCCGCAATCGTCATCGACGCATAGTCAAAGCCAGTCGTGCCCGAAACAAAAACCCAGTTGCCGGAAACTACAGCACGCGAGTAACCGATTTGCTCTTCGAAGGTGGAACCTGAACTGATAAGTTGTTTCGTCATTTGATTTCCGTTAGATGGGTTGAACGCCAGTCCGTCATGTACGCCTGGCTTAGACTTGATGCGCCGAAAGGAAATATTTAGTGCCTGGCCGCCCAAACAGTTCTGCCGCGCTACATATTCCCGGGCAGATTATAAGCCGGTTGTTTTGACGTTGCGCTTGGCAACGGCACGATCTGGGTCTAGCACTTAGTCGTTATGACCAAACGAATAACGCTGGTTAGGCCGCGCATTTCAAAGTTATAATTTTCTTTCTCCATTGCCCCTCCTGACATTTAGCACGCATGCCCTCCTGGATAGACATCACGAATTTCGGTAGTTCCGCTTTGCTCCTTCCCTTTGCCGCCGCTATTGCGGTGTATCTCATGGCCGGTCGCGCATGGCGCCTGGCGTCGCTCTGGTTTGCCTTGTTTTCAATCGCGATCGCTCTGGTGGTTGTCAGCAAGGCGCTGTTTATCGGCTGGGGCATCGGAATCCAGGCAATCGATTTCGTCGGCATCAGTGGCCATACCATGTTGGCCAGCGCCATCTTTCCGACAGCCGCTTATCTTGCATTGCATCGACACAGCCTGCGTTTGCGCATAGCTGCCGCCGGTGGCGCATGCTTGCTTGGACTTGCCGTTGCGATCTCACGCGTAGTGCTGAACGCGCATTCAGCCTCAGAGGTGATTGCCGGCGTCGCGCTGGGCTTTCTCGTTTGCATCTCGTTCATCGTGCTCTCGCGGCGCCTTCAAGGTCCGCATTTAAGCGGCGCCATCCTGCTTCTCGCCTTTGGCTTGCTATTTGCCGGCTTGTATGGCGAGCGATTGCCAACGCAGAACTGGATCAAGAATGTTGCGTTGACGCTGGCCGGACGCGAGCGCCCCTTTATACGCGAAGTCTGGCATCGCAACGCAGGGCAAAACTGACAGATATTCCGGCGCTGTTGATGCTTGATGCTTGATGCTTGATGCTTGATGCTTGATGCAGAGATACACCTAAACCAAATTCCAACGGCGCCAAATTCCTAATACTCAGCGTGCAAACGCAAAGCGTAGAAAGATACCGGCCCCCGATCCTTGTTGTAGGCGGGATTGACGACGCGCTGATAGTCTGCGGACAATTTCAGGCAGCTGTTAAGCCGCATCGAATAATAGATCTCGGCAATTTTTTCCCTGGCGTAGTTAAGTTGTCCATCACCGATCAGGAGTCCCGTGCCGCCTGCCGCAAAGTACTGGCGCGCGTCGCTGGAAAGCGCATTGACGACTCCAGCTACGCCAACCTTGTCATCAGGACGCCCCCAACGATTGCCTGCAAGAGAAAGGCCTGCGGCAACAGATCGGTTAATTTCGGTGAATTCGTAGGTCTCTTTGTGGCCGCCATTTGCACTCGCACGCGCAAACACACCCAAATCGGAAGTCAGCTCCTGCTCAAAATTGAGAACAACGCCCGGATTGCTGCTATAGCGCCGAACCTGCGATACGTCAGGTACGCCGCCCGTCAAATTTGCCAGTTGCAGCGCATTTTGATAGCTCGCCATGTCGCCCTGATTGATAAAAACCAGCAGCTTGAGTTTGCCGGGATGCCCCTGCCATTGATGGCGCTCTTCAAGTTCGGTCATAAAGCTGCGTTGACGAAAATGTACGCCGCTCATCTTGGCGTTGGGCGTCTCCGACAGCTGGAATACGCCTCCACGCAACGTCCAGCGGTCCTGGTTCCACTCGACAGCTGCGCCAACGGTAAACCCCCACGGATCAGCGGCATAGTCGAAACTACCACCATCTATCAACGACCAATTCAAGAAATCGGAGCGCGGATCATGCGCATAGGAATTGGTGTCGAAAATATCCACGACCGAGAACTTGCCGACAGTGAGCGTGACGTTGTTGACTGGTTGCGATCCGGCCAGTTGACCGAGGGCCGACTCAAGCTGTTGCCGAGGCCCATCCAATCCAATGACCTGCCGCAGGAACAAGCGCGGCAGGCGTAGATATGGCGCATTGGCGCCGACCTTGTAGGCTTCACCGCTCGGATAGCCCGCCACACCCAAGGTGTTGCTTAAGCCAAATCCTTGATCGATTTCGGGATTGATCCAAAGTTCAGCACCCTGCCAAAGACGGCGGCCGATCATGACCGACAGGTCGAACGTTTCGTTATTCTGGCCGTTGGAATCAAGGCTATTGGCCCCGCCATACGGCGCGGTGAAGCTGGGGTGCCACTGGTTGACGAAAGTCGCCTGCCCGTGAACGCTCCATGGCTCCGACGACGATTGGTCCTGCGGCACCGATATCGCCTGGCCAGTATCGTCAGCGCGCGCTTGTGGAGATATGGCAAGACACAGGCACAACGCAAACAAGGAAAGGAATACCGGATTGGTTTTTTTTCTTTGAAACATAGGGGTGTCGGTTCAGACCTGCATAAATATACGGATTTCAGGCAATATCTTATCCGATGCCAGCACCACATCAGCATCGAACATTCGTACTATCCGATATACAACGTATGCGGCATACGGCTTGACTTTTTATCCGTGTAGATACGCTCACGCCAGTCGACGCAAGACTATCCTCGCGGCGCGTAAAGAAAATCCGAGATATATGAGCCAGGGCCCTGGAAAAATGGTCTAGATGACAATCGGAAAATTACTGGGATCAAAGTAAAAATCTGTGTGCGTTCCGAGACATCTAACTGACTGCGAGATCGCGCCTGGCAGCCCTGCGAAAATTGAAATGATGCCTGCGAATCACGCATTTTAGATCTGAAGGGGAAATGCTTTCTTGCATTTATCTATTTTCATTTTTATCAAAAATGTATGTAGTCACGACGCTAAAGCGAGCCGGATATCCAAGTCCTGATTTCATTAAGATTTCTTTGAGTCGTGTACTCGGCCGTTGCTATCCACGCTGCAGCTCCCTTGGCGATACGCGCAATGAAATCGCCTATTTGATTATACAAATCGACAAAGAATTGACTGATTCGCTGCATGAAACCGAAGATATTTCCTTGCAATTCACAATGACTCGAACCAAGTTTATCGGCCATATGATAAAGCTGTTCAAGGTAACTTTCACAATCGTGTTTGGCCTGGTTCCGCATATGTTCCAGTGTCGCCCTGAAAGCACTTACTGCTGATGAAGTCATATGGGAATTCCGCAATGCCAATGTAGCCATTTCAATTTTCAGCTGAATGACACTCACCTCTGCTCGCCCGAGATCTTTCGTGCATATTTCCAAAGGAATCAACAGGCTACAATCATTTACCGACGGCGGTGATTCGTCCAGTTGAACTGTATAGAAGAAAGGTGCCAGAGATGGCGATGGAATATAGCGCTGGCTTCCTTGCCGACCGATGGATGCCTTCGCATACGCGCAATGCTCTACCATGACCGCGTTAAAATTACGTACTTGCTTCGCTCCTCCGTCCGCACCACTGAACAAGCTCAGCATATGTATACCTCCCGGTACGTAGCGACTGGCCAAACTCATTAAATAGTAGGACGTATCCGGCAATACTTGTACTGTCAATTTTGTCAGAGCACATTCACTTGATGTGTCAGCGAAAACGTAATCAGTCTGAATAAACGAGAAGATATTGGTATAAATCTTTATCAATCAACTAGTTAAAGTCATAAAACGACGTAGGCTATCAAAATTGACTTCACCTTAGGACAAACCTAAATCACTCCTTTACCATTCTGCCTCCCTATTCCCCATTTCCACCTATCAGCATCCTTATTCCCGTCGGGTGACACGAAATGAATCGCAACAGTTTTATAGCTTAGAGCTATTAAAACAAATATTGCCCGCAGGAAATTTATAGAGTACTCTTTAACAAGAGCAAATGTATCAAGTAACCATGGGTCGCAGTGGCCTTACGGGGCCGGTATATGTTCGCCCGTTCCAACGGCATGCAGTGATATCACGCTGCAGACGAATACTTTCCGGCGAACTAACTCCCATATTTCTTTGTAAAAATTGCTTCGGTCTCGATATTTTCTAAGGGCAATCGCAATGAACACTGAGTGCGAATGGCTCGTTCCGGCTGCAAACGAACCTGACAAAGAAACCAAGTCCGTGCTTGATGGCCGGACAATTCGGCATTCGCCATCGAGGAACGCCATGGCGACAGATTACTATTTCTCTCATTCCAGTCGACGCGACGCTGACCGTCGCTGAGGAATTACAGGCTGGATTTAGCCGATATGTGGATATATGGATATGAAAACACAGAAAAAATAGAACGGATTCAACCGGTCAGTGCTAAATGTGGAAACAATTAAAAAATCTCTCTGTCATTAGAGCCAATAGCAAATTCAGAATTTGCCACGTCGACATAGGTATGTAATGAAATGGTCATACCAAGAAAATCGTGGTGGACATTTTTTTATTAAGAATTCGATTCGTCAAATTGCCCGCAATACCGTCGTATCGTCTTGAGAGCAACTTCGTAGCGAGAAAAACTATGCGAATGCATATCTTGTCCGCGCTCTACGGTTGTGCACTGTTCGCCAGCCAAGCCGGCGCTGCAGATCCGGGGATCACCAACACCGAAATCCGTTTGGGGATGGTGAACGCCCAGTCTGGCGCCGCATCCGGCTTAGGTAAAGGCATGCGCATTGGTGCAGAAGTTGTCTTCAAGGAGATTAATGCTCACGGCGGGATACATGGGCGAAAAATAAATCTTATTGTGGCTGACGATGCCTATGAGCCAGACAACGCGATCGACGCAACTCTCAAAATGATCGAAGAACAAAAGGTTTTTGCACTATTCGGCTATGTCGGAACACCGACCGCTAATGCAGTCCTCCCCATCATCAAGGAAACGAATACGCCGTTGATTGGCGTGTTCAGTGGAGCAATGACCTTGCGTCGGCCTGTCGTCCCCGATGTCATCAATGTCCGCGCAAGCTATGACGACGAGTCGGAGATGCTGGTCGAGTACTTCATCAAAACTAAACAAGCCAAACGATTCGCGGTTTTCTACCAAGACGACGGTTTCGGCTTGGCTGTATTGTCGGGAACGACAAAAGCCCTGAAGCGCCGGAACATGGAAATAATAGCCAAAGGTACTTTTCAGCGAGGGACGACAGCGATCAATACTGGGCTGGCCGCCATCATTGACAGCAAACCTGACGCCGTCATCATGGTCGGTACGTATACATCTCTTGCAGCCTTTATCAAAAATGCGAAGGCGGAAGGATTGAAAGCCAGCCTCGCAACAGTATCGTTTGTTGGTACCGACAACCTGGTGAATTTGGTAGGACGTGATGGCGATGGCGTTGTGATTTCTCAAGTTGTACCCTTCCCTGAAGACCGTAGCTTACCTATCGCCAATGAATGCGCTACCCTGCTTGAAAAATACGCTCCGGGCGAACAACTGGGCTTTGTTAATTTCGAAGGCTGCATTACAGCCAAGACCATGGCAATTGCCATGGAAAGAGCCGGACCGGCTTTGACGCGCATCAATTTAATTCAGGCTTTCGAAACTATTAAGAAACTGGATATCGGAGGAATACAACTAAATCTTGGGACAGAAGATCACCAAGCATCCAGCGCAGTATTTCTTACTCAAATCGTTGATGGACATATTACCCAAATCAAGGCGGAAACCCGATAAGCGCAGCGGAATGTTGACGCGCGGCTGATCTGAATGGTGAGAAACGGTGAACATCAAGACAAAACTGATTGGAAGTACCATTTTGCTGCTATTGGGTGTGCTGGCAATTGCTGCAACCGGTCTATTCGCCTTGGATGGCGTCGCCGTCAATGTTTACAGGCTTACCGACAAATCGGTACCTGCCCAGTTGAAGACGATAGAGCTGCAGCATGAAATCGAATCGCTATCCGGAAAATTTTCCAAACTTGGCTTAGCAACAGACAGCAAACAGGCTGAACAACTTTCCGCAACGATCGACAAAGAAATCAAGTCAATCTCGGAAATTGAAAACGCGTTACACAATCAAGACCAGCAGAGAGATGCCGAGATCTTCTCTGAATTTCATGGTCGCATTGCGCAGGCTGTCGCAAAGAAACTGGAAGATATCGATCTCTATCGGATGGAAGCAACGAATATTCGCGAGATACTTGGGAAAATAGAAGAAGCCATTTCCAGTATCAATACGAGTATTGCCTTACTAGATACTCAGGCAATTGCATCGACCAAGGATGCGCAGCAAAGCGGCCGCAACTCAAACATTGCGATAAAACGGCTCTCTGATTTGCGATCCGACTTGAAGGATATCCTCATTGTCATCGGCGACGTTGAAGCCGTTAAAAGCCGCTATCATCTTACTCCCTTGAGAGAACGCCTGATAGCCGTCGCCGGCGCAATCAACAACACGCATGATCAAGAATTCGAAACGGAGCAAATAAATACCGCCCGTCAGTCCTTGGATGATGTGATTAAACAGCTTGTCAGTGAACCAAATGGCCTGCTCTCGCTACGTGAACAGGTATTGAGCGGAAAGAAGAGCGAATCGGAATATTTTCTTTTAAAAGCAAATATAGCCAAGACACTTGAGGCAATTAACGCCAGTTTGTCGGAAGCAATCGATCCGCTCGAAATGCGACTCTCCAAGAACCGAAAAAAACTTGTTTCTAGCAACAAGTTCATGACCGATGCCGCTGGCATCATGAATGCCGGCAACGCCGTCAACAACGACACCAAGTCTTTGAGCACCAACGCAGCTCTGGTCATGCTCGGAGAATCAGACGCCGAGATCGGCGCAATCGCCGCCAACACGCATCTCGCCAACAGCCGAATCAGAAATAATCTAGATGCAATGAGGCAACAGTTGACTGCAACAGGAAACGTTGCATTACTTTCCCGTATCGAAATCGCCATGACACTGTTCAATACGACGCAAGCTGCTATGGAAAGAGTCATCGCCGCCAAGCGGCGCGTTCTGTCAAGCGGAGCTGAACTCAATAAAATCATCGGTGAAGTACAGGTTGCCGAGAAAGAAAAAAACGCTTACGGCGAACAGCAAGTAGCGCTTATCAGCAAACAACAACAAGAAACGGTATCCTCCGTACGGGACGCCGTGCGCAGCTCCCTGACCATCATCATTGTTGTATCCCTAGTGCTGCTGGCGGCATGCATCGCCGCTAACATCGCCATCGGCCTCTCGATCACTCATCCGCTCTCGCAGCTATTCGGCACCATCGAGAAAATACGCATAGGCGAAGATTTGTCCGTCAGAGTCAAAGAACACGGTTCGGATGAACTCGGCGTAATGATCAAAGCATTCAATAATATGCTGGAGCAATTGGAGCAACGCGACGCCCAGCTCAAGCTACTGAAAACGGCTGCAGAAGCTGCAAGCCGCACCAAATCCGAATTCCTGGCCAAGATGAGCCACGAGATCCGCACGCCGATGAATGGCGTGCTGGGCATGACCGAACTTCTATCGCGTACGGAATTGAACCCCAAGCAACAGCGCTTTGTCGACACAGTGTACCGCTCAGGTGAATCGCTGCTCACCATCATTGACGATATCCTGGATTTTTCCAAGATCGAAGCGGGCAAGCTTGCGCTGGAAGATATTGAATTCAATTTGCGCCAGACGATCGAAGATGTCGTGACACTGCTTGCCGATGGCGTGCAACGCAAGGGACTCGAATTTATCTGTCATATAGAAGAGAGTCTGCCGCATACGGTACGGGGCGACCCGGTACGACTACGACAAATACTGACGAATCTTCTCAACAACGCAATTAAATTCACCGAACGCGGAGAAATTTCGGTTGATGTGCGCTGTGACGACCAGGGCTTTATCTGCGTGTCCGTTTCCGATACAGGCATAGGCATTGCTCCTGAAGCAGCCAAAGCCTTGTTTCAACCGTTTCGGCAAGCCGATAGCTCTACCTCTCGCAAATATGGCGGCACCGGACTTGGACTGGTTATTGTTAAACAGCTCACCGAGATGATGGGCGGAACCGTCGAGCTGACGAGTGTCCCAGGACAAGGATCGACCTTCACCGCGAGAGTGCATTTGGAATGGATCGACGCAGGGGCTCCATCAATTGATGCGCAGATTCCGCTCGCCGGCTTGAATGTACTGATCGTTGATGACAACGCGACCCACCGTAACATCTTGCTGCAGCATGTGATCGAATGGCAGATGAATACTGCCAGTGCCGCGAATGGCGTTGAAGCCATAGATCAGCTAAAAACCATCAAGGATAGCGGCAAGAAATTCGACATAGCGATCATAGATGTGGGGATGCCGGTCATGGACGGCTTCGAACTTCTTCGGACAATCAAATCTGATTCATCTCTGGCGGATCTAAAAATTGTCATGCTGACCTCGTCCGATACTGCCGATGATATGCGTCGCGCCCGCGATCTCGGGGCGCATGTTCTCCTGAGCAAACCAATACGTACGGCGAATCTCCTTGCCGGTATTTCCGCAGCTTTCGATCTGCAGGAACAAGGTCCCATGCTGCCCCCTCCAGCATATCTGGAGTCGAAATCACCTGTTGAGACAGGCCACGCAAAAAACGTGCAAGTTCTGCTAGCAGAAGACAACGCGGTAAATCAGGAAATCGCGTTGGCGATGCTGGAAGATACGGAGTATCAGGTGACCATCGCCGGAGACGGAAGCCAGGCATTGTCGCTACTTGCCGGCAAACAGTTTGACGTAGTGCTGATGGACTGCATGATGCCGGAAATGGATGGATTCGAAGCAACACGAACATTGCGGTTGCAAGAAGCAGAAATGCGACACACGCGCATGCCGGTCATAGCTCTTACCGCCAATGCCATTGGAGGCGACAGAGAGCTCTGCCTGAATGCCGGGATGGATGACTATATCGCTAAACCGTTTTCCAGGAAACTGCTGCTGGAAACACTTTCGCGTTGGACCAAATCTATAGGAACTCCACAAACTATGGCACAGGAAGGCATGGAAAACTTGTCCGCATCACCGCCCAATGACGATTTAGCCATTATCGATCCTGCCGCACTGCAAGCCTTGCGCGCATTGCAAAGACCGGGGCGACCCGACGTGCTGACCCGCATCATTGGCATGTTCGACAAAGATGGACCGCGTTTGCTCGCTGAAATGAACAATGCTGCCTGGAGCGGCCAAGCCGAAGCTCTACGGCACGCAGCACACACGTTGAAATCGACCAGTGCAAATGTTGGCGCGGTCGTCCTTTCAGCATGCTGCAAGGAAATTGAACAACATGCGCGTACCGCCAACGTGGATGCTGCAGCAGCGCTGCTCTCCACCGCCAACGAAGAATTTAATCGTGCCCTTGCAGCATTAACATTGGAGAAGGTGACAGAATGAACGCAACTCCCAAGGAAAACAAGACAGTATTAATTGTGGACGACGATGCGATGACTCGCGTGTTGGTAGTAGAAGCCCTTGAGCCGGAAGGCTTCGTGGTGGAAGAAGCGGACAGTGGCGCCAGAGGGATCGAAATGTTCCAGCAGATATGCCCGGATATCATCCTGCTGGACGTCAGCATGCCGGGAATGGACGGCTTCGAGTGCTGCCGTCGCATACGCTCGTTACCCTATGGTGAACGCCTGCCAATTGTTGTGCTCACCGGCAACGACGACGACGACTCTATCACGCGGGCATTTGAATCGGGGGCCACCGATTTTGCTTCCAAACCGATGCGCTGGAAGCTTCTCGGACACCGTGTGCGTTACCTGCTACGCGCGAGCGAAACTTTAGAGAGTCTGGCACGCAGCGAAGCCAGTCTCAAATACGCACAAGAACTGGCGCATGTCGGAAACTGGGAGTATCAGCCTGGCAACCCCGACGGCTACTGGTCACCCGAGGTTTATCGCATTCTTGGACTCGACGCAAAGAAGTCTCCCTCCAGCTTCGAGTCCTTGATGCAACGAGTTCCGGAGGATGACCAGCCTCAGTTGCTGCAGTCGTTTATTAATCTGCGTACTGAGGGCACTAGCTACCAGATCGAACATCGCATTACACGTCCTGATGGCGCAGAGCAGATTATTTTCCAACAGGCCGAAGCGGTACGCGAACAAGGGCGAACCCTGGCGTTGAGAGGTACTTTGCAGGACATCACTGAACGCAAGAAGAATGAAGCGAAGATCGAATATCTGGTTAACCATGATGCACTTACCGATCTGCCCAATCGGAATTTACTGAGCGTACGCATGTCGCAGGCGATAGAACAGGCGCATCGCGGCGGCCAGCACATGGCCGTCATGGTTCTGGATCTGGATAGATTTAAATTCGTTAATGACAGTTTTGGCCATCATATCGGCGATTCCCTGCTCAAGGCAGTCGCGGCGAGGCTCAAGGCTGCCGTACGTGACGGTGATACGGTAGCACGACTGGGAGGAGATGAATTCGTCGTCATACTACCGGGGCTTACGGCTCCGGAAAATGCAATGATTGTGGCCGCAAAGATTGTGACATCGTTTAACGAGATGTTCGCTTTGGGCGATCACGAATTGCACGTGACAACTAGTGTCGGCGTCAGTATCTATCCTGAAGATGGCATCAATGGCGATACCTTGCTCAAGACCGCAGATGCCGCGCTGTATGCAGCCAAAGACAAAGGCAGGAACTGCGCTCACTGTTATACGGCGGAAATGGGTGTCCAGATAGAAGAACAAGCCGATCTGGAAAAAGGCTTACACCAAGCTCTGCTGCGAAAGGAACTAGAGCTGCATTATCAGCCAAAAGTCAGTCTTAAGAGCGGCCAAGTCTACGGTGTGGAAGCATTAATTCGTTGGCGGCGGCCAGGCATCGGTTTAATCCCTCCAGACAGTTTTATTCCGCTGGCAGAGGAAACCGGGCTCATTATTCCGATCGGTGAATGGGTTCTGAGAAATGCCTGCGCCCAAGTGAAAGCCTGGCACATTGCCGGCTATAAGGATCTGACCATAGCGGTCAATGTATCAGCGCTACAATTCCGGCAACAGAATATCCCGGAACTTGTGCGTAACGTTCTCGCTGACAGCAAGCTGGAACCCAAATATCTGGAGTTGGAGCTCACTGAAAGTGTGCTCATGCAAGATCCTGAAACGATAGCGCTGGCAATGCGAGAGCTGAAAGAAATCGGTGTGCGATTGTCCCTGGATGATTTCGGTACCGGCTATTCCAGCCTTTCCTACCTCAAACAATTTCCCATTGATGTGGTTAAGATAGATCAATCCTTCATCCGCGACGTTACCAGCAGCATCAACGGTGCATCGCTCACCAAATCTATCATTTCCATGGCGGAATCCTTGCATATGACGACGGTTGCCGAGGGCGTCGAGACAGAGGAGCAATTAGGGTTTTTGAATATAAACCGGTGTGACGCTATACAAGGCTACTACTTCAGCCGTCCGTTGCCTCTGAATGAAATGGTGAAATTGTTAGCCGAAAAAACGCATCTTCCATCTGATAGATGCCATAGCGAATCAGCCAAACGCACTGTGTTGTTGGTCGATGATGACAAAAAGACGTTGTCCGCTCTCAAACAGCTTCTGGGCCGAGAGGGGTACCATATATTGAGCACTACAAGCCAGCAAGAAGCACTGGAACTATTAACACTTCATCCTGTAGGAGTGGTAATTTGCGACGCCGGGATGCCGGAAATACCGGGAACTGAGTTACTGCTACAGATCAAGAATCTATATCCGGAAATTGTCCGCCTTATGCTTTCCGATTACACCGAATTGCAAACGGTAACGGATGCCATCAATGAAGGAACCGTCCACAAATTTCTCAGCAAGCCCTGGGATGACGATCTGCTTCTGGCGCAGCTTGTCGAGTCGTTTCAACAGCACGAAGTGAATGCGCAAACAACGCAAACACCGGATATCCGCGCATAATCGATTTCAATAAATTCAAATCAATGAATAGCGCTACGGCTGACGTTTTCGGTCAACGCCGCGATTCAATCGGCTTTCGAATCACGTTCCAGATACGAAAATCCCGGCATCCTGAGATATGCTTGTTCTTTGATGAAGTCGGCTACCTGCTCTGTCGGGATGGGCTGGCTAAAATAATAGCCTTGCATCATGTCACAAGAATGATCTCGCAAGAAATCAAGTTGAGACACATTTTCAACTCCCTCCGCCACCACCTCCAGGCGCAAGCTATGCGCTAACGCGATAATACTTTTGACAATAGCGGAATCATCAAGATCGTTGGGTACATCTTGGACGAAAGATTGGTCGATCTTGATAATATCGACGTGAAAACGCTTCAGGTAAGCGAGAGAAGAGTAGCCCGTCCCGAAATCGTCAATAGTCAACCGCACCCCGAGATTGCGCAACTGATGCAGGGCATGCAAATTGTCTTCAGCATTTTCCATCAAAGTTCCCTCCGTGATCTCCAACTCGAGCAAGTGCGGAGACAATCCGGTTTCGGCCAAGACCCGTTCTATTTGAGCGACAAAATCGGCTTGCAACTGTCGAACGGAAAAATTAACAGCCATCCGCATGGCAGGCAAACCGGAATTTATCCAGCTTTGAAGTTGAGCACAAGCAGTACGCATTACCCATTCACCAATGATGTTAATGAGATCGGTTTCCTCTGCAAGCGGAATGAATTCCTTGGGCTCCACCATGCCCCGAGTTGGATGACGCCAACGCACCAGCGCTTCCATGCCGACAATCCGTCCTGTGTCGAATTGCACTTGCGGCTGATAGTAGACTTCCAGTTCTTTTCTATCGAGCGCCATGCGCAGATCGCTTTCCAGCCGCATGCGCTCTGACATCAAGCGTTCCATCGATGGTTCAAAAAACTTGAAACCAGAATTGGCTTTCTTGGCGCGATACATCGCAGTATCAGCATGCTGCAACAGCGTTCCCACATCAGTGCCGTCGGTTGGGTACAACGAAATGCCAATGCTGGCGCTGACAAAGATGCCATGACCTTCAATCAAAAACGGAGACGACAAGGAACGACAGATAGCCTGGGCGACTATGGTGGCGGTATCGGCACTGATCATGTCGACCAATACCACGGTGAATTCGTCCCCTCCCAAGCGGGCAACGCAGTCGACAGCCCTCACGCTGCGTCGAATCCGCCTCGCCACAGCCACCAGCAACTGGTCCCCTACATCGTGTCCGAGAGTGTCATTCACATACTTGAAGCGATTCAGATCAAGGAACAGGACTGCCACTGCATTTTCTGCCTGCCCTGCATGCTCAATGCATTGCTTTAATTGTTCGAAAAACATAGCGCGATTTGGAAGACCGGTCAGCGAATCCTTAAAAGCCAGGTCGCGCACACGCTTTTCCGCCCTGCTTGCTTCAATGATGCGTCTGACGCGCTGAGACAAGACAGTGAAGTGAATCGGCTTCGTGATGTAGTCGCTGGCGCCGGCTGTGAACGCGCGTTCCACCGAAATATTGTCATCCAGGCCAGTAATCATCAACACCGGAATATTCCGGCCATTGGGAAGTTCATGTATGCGGGCGCAGGCGGTAAATCCATCCATTACCGGCATCACGGCATCCATCAAGATGACGTCCGGTTGCATGCGTTTGAGAATGTGCAAGGCTTGCCCTCCATTTTCAGCCTCAGCTACCCTAAAGCCATCTCTGAGCAGGGTATAACGCAATGCATTGCGAGTGCTGCGATCATCGTCCACCACCAGCACCAGAGCATTTCCTGTCACCGACACGACATTTTTCTGGCTTCCGATAAACGCCTCATTTCCCAGTAGCGTCACCACCTCGTCGAACGCTGCATTCAGCTTTGGCAGCAGGGGACGAATTTCATCGATCTGCTGGTTAAGCGCAAGCTCCTCTACTTCCTTGGCGAATTGCGTTACATTAGTGGCGCCCAGATTGCCACTGCTGCCCTTGATTGTATGAGCCAAGGCCCGAGCGCATTCTGCATCCTTTTGGCTGACAGCATTTTCTAGCTGTTCCAGGTAGACAGGCGTATCCTCCAGATAAGGAGTGACTGCCTGTTGCAAGGATTCACCTAAAATGTCACGCAATTTATCAAATACGCTTCGGTCCAAAGCGACATCTTCGCTCTCGGTCTGGACCGATGCTGACAACGCTAGATGTTCATTTTCCGTGTGCGTGGAGTCATGCATGAGCCAGCGCTCCAGCTTGTACCGTAACTCGATCAAGGTGATCGGTTTTGCCAGATAATCGTCCATTCCGGCGGCCAGACATTTCTCTGCGTCGCCAGCCTGGGTATTGGCAGTCATAGCCACAATCGGCGTATGTCTCCCTTCTGCCTTTTCCAGATCGCGAATCCGCGCAGTGACTTCATAACCGTCCATCCCCGGCATGTTGCAATCCATGAGAATGAGATCGAACTTGTTACGTTGAATAATTTCTATCGCCCCCCAGCCATTGGCGGCAAACTCGCAATGACATCCACTCATGGCCAGCATGCCGGCAGCGACCATTTGATTGGTGCGATTATCCTCGACCACTAACACCTGGTACTTTCCGGCAGCGGTCAAGTCGTCCCCTGATAATGAAGGCGCGGGAGCAGGAATCGTGTCTAACTCCTGACCGGACATCAAATCCCGGATCCCGCTCAACAGCGCGCTCAAACGGATCGGCTTGCTCAGATAGACATCGGCTCCGAAGAACTTGACACTGTTCTGCAAGCCATAGCGATCCAGAAGAAAGAAACGCGCTGTGGAAAGTCTCTGGTTGGACCGAATCTGTAGCGCCAGATCCACACCGTTGCCATCGGTCGTGCCACGATCCATGATGATGATGGAATAAGGTATTTTCTGGGTCCGGCCAAGTTCTTCCAATGCCTCGCTACCGTTACTTACAACCTGGCAAAGCATCCCATAGCGAGCCAGGTTCTGTGCCAGGAAACTGCGTAAAACATTGCTCTCCTGGATCACGAGAACATGCATCCCGAGAAATACCTTATCAGGATGAACAACAGTTTGTATCTCGCTAGGCTGGCAACGGATCGTAAACCAGAATGTGGTTCCCTCCCCAGGCTGGCTGACGACGCCGATCTCCCCTCCCATCAATTCCACCAACTGTTTGCAAATCGCCAAACCAAGGCCGGTACCACCGTATTTACGAGCAGTAGTGCTGTCAGCCTGGGTAAACGATTCGAAGACATGCTGGACTGCATCCTGATTCATGCCGATGCCAGTGTCGCTGACCTCTATCCGCAAACTGAAGCAATCGTCGCTGTCTGTGGTACGCGATATATTCACCGCCACTTCGCCTTGTTCTGTGAATTTCAATGCATTGCTGACCAAATTGATCAGCACTTGCCGCAAGCGCATTGAATCGCCTTTGATCCAGTCCGGGACATCTGAGGCAAGCAAATAACCGAATTCCAGTCCTTTCTGCTGCGCCTGTTTGGCGAGCAGTTCAAGGACTTCTTCAGTCAATTTCCCCAGATCAAAATCAATCTCCTCCAATACCAGCTTGTTGGCTTCCATTTTTGAAAAATCGAGTATGTCGTTGATCAAGTCAACAAGTGTGTGCGCTGAGTTCCAAGCAACCTCTACATATTCCAGTTGAGATTTTGTCAAACGCATCTCCTTGAGTATGTCCAGCATTCCCACCACGCCGTTCAGAGGAGTCCGTACTTCGTGGCTAACTGTTGCGGCAAATTTAGCTTTCATGAGTGCCGCGTACACGGCCTGGTCACGAGATTTTTTCAACTCTGCTTCTCGTTCCTCCAATACAGTCATCATTTTATTGAACGCATGTGCCATGTCGATGATGTCGCGCGGACCATCCAGACCGGCACGCATGCCCGACTCACCCGCTTCGGCGCGTCCCATCAGCTCAGACAAGGCATTCAGGGGCCGAATCAAATGGCGTGCCAGAAGACGCATGATGCCCAGCAAGACGAGCGCGAACGAGAACGTAATAATCAGATTAACGACTAGCAAAGAAAGCACCAGGCGATTCATGGTCTCTTTGCCAAGAACAATATGCACGTATCCGAGCAGCTGGACTTTGTTTTCCTGGAGTTCAAACGGTGACACTGCTTCACGGCCTTGATAGACCGGTGCGCCGAAACGCCATTCGTCGCCGGTTTCCTGTTCCAGGGTGGATTGCGTCATGCTGATATCCGGCCGTGGTACTTGAGATGACTTGATGTGCGCACCCTTCTTGGTTTGAGATAGCAGAATATTGTGCGTGGCATCGGTAATATCGACCCGCAGAACGTCGGGAAACGCCAAGGAAGTGGCTACCTGATCGCGGACATTATCGGAGGAATGGTAAAGCAGAGCCAAAGTACTTTGACGCGCCAGGTTCTCTGCAATATGCAAGCCCTGCTCGATCAAGTAGCCTCGCATGCGTTGGCTGGTTTCCCATGAATTCATCAAGGAAGAGAACAAGGCTAGGCCAAGAATGGAAACAGTAACAATCGCCATCAGTTGTCGGCGAAATCCAGTGCGGTGCAAATATGATCGCAGCATGATGTACTTATCCGAATGAGTTGGTCAGGCCATGAACTAAAGATGGCGGCACAAACTCAGCCATTGGTCAAAAAAAATGGCTGCTCAACTGCTTTCTTTTGATTCAAGGCTCCGGAAAAACGAAATCGAAACTCCGTTGCAGTTGATAATCTATATCCAATCCAATGTGACTGGCAGTACGCAAATTGACAGCTGTCAGTACCTCGCGCAACGGCAATACGCCACGTTTTCGCGTTTCTCCTGCTATCACGCCAAGCGCGGAACTAGCTAGATCATGTCCCAATCCCAGGTTATCTGGATACAAGGCGAATAAGGCACCCTTCTTGACGTGCAGGAAACTGCTTGAAAAAACCGGCACGCCACGACTCCAGGAGTCTTTCAACACCAAAGGCATAATCGTGTCTTCGTCCACCGTCGTGGCATCCTGTGGCAGCCAGATTGCGTCTACCCGGCTGTCGGCTGAAGCGAAGGCGGCATCATAGAGCCGTGCCGCCGAAGCCAGATCGTGCGCTTCATGCGCCACCAGTTCCAAGCCTTGTGCCTTGGCTGCTTCACGCGCAATCTTGAGTAGCCATTCGTTATGTTGCGGGTCGTAGATGACAGTCACTCTTTTCGTACCAGGCAGCAGTTTTTTCAACAGCGCGAATAGCAGAGCCGGATCCGGTGTCAAACTGATGCCGGTCAGATTGCGGCTTTCGGTTTCAGGAATCGAAAGCACACCACCGACCACCACGACAGTATCGCTCTCCAATCCGGACGCTGCTTTCAATCCTTGGCGTCCGAGCGCAATCACCACCTTGGTGCCAAGGCGTTTCAACTGCGCGCTCAACTCCACCATATTGTTGTTCGATCCAATCGGATAAGTGTTTACCTGCGTTCTTGCTCTCTCTTGTATCCCCTCGATGATCTTGGCAAAGATACTGCGATACGGCTCACCGATATCAGGATACAAGACGGCAATCTGGCCTTTCCCTTCTTGTATCTCCAGTCGTTTCGCCATAGTTTCCGAAGCCGCCAGGACGAGCGTATTGTGTTCAAGGCGCAGGACATTCACGTCAACGCCGGTCCCTTGAGCCGCATGACCGGACGTCCCTGCCAGTAACCAGAACAAGCCGACCTCAATTCGCAACATCGCGGCATGTGAAATCCTCAGGGATAACATCACCGTAGGCCGCCTAGAGCTTGTGCTGAAACTGCACATAGAAGGTGCGCCCCGGCAGCGGCAGATCAAAAGGGATGTTGCCCGGCGCAAAACTCGGATCCTTGGCATCCCGGTTGAACAGATTCAGCACCATTGCGGTGACGCTCCAATTGCCGATCAGCTTCTCCTTCCGCAGGTTCAGGTCAACCGTCGTGTAGTCGGCAATCGGAGGACGGGTGTCTCCCGGTTGCCGTTTTCGATCAGCAACATGGTTAATTGTCGTACCCAATCGCCACAGCGGCGCCAAACGCCAGTCTGCGCGGGCGAACAACCTTTGATGCGGCGCGAGGCCAGCATCCTGGCCGCTGCGCTGGTCGACGGAATGCTGCAATGAATAATTACCGGAAAGGCGCAAGCTACGCGTTGCATCCCAAATGGCTTCCAATTCAAGTCCACGTCCAGTCTGGTCTCCTGTATTTTGGGCGGTGGAGCCTGTTGACGGATCGGCATTCGGCACGAATTCAATCAGATTGTGCATGCGATAGTAGTACAGGCTCAAATTGGTTTGGAGCGATTGAGTGGGTTGCCATGCAAACGCCAGTTCGCGCGTATTGATCGTTTCCGGCTTTAGATTGGGATTGCCGATCGTAACCGGGTTGTTCATACTGTACTGCTCGGTGAACGACGGTGCGCGAAACGCGCTTCCATACAAGGCTTTGACTGAAAAATTGTAGGCGACGTCCCAGACCAGCGCCACGCGCGGATTAGTCGTACTGCCGAAATCGGAGTAACGGTCCGTCCGTACGCCTGCGGTGAGAATCCAGTCTTTCGCCAATGTCCACTCATCCTGCGCAAAGACATAAGCGACGGTGCGCTTATGAGGAGTGAGGAACACAAAACTCGTGCCGCTGACATCTACCACGCTGCCTAGCGGAACAAATGAAGGGCCCACACCAGGAATATCGACGATCTGGAAATTTTTTTTCTCATTGGTCTCGTACATATCCTCTATGTTGTAGCCGGCGCCGAGCCGGATCCGATGCCTGTCGAAGCCGGTATAAAAACCCGACAAGCTGAATTGACTGTCGCGTTCGGCGTGTCCGGGATTACCGATGACGCCATTCGGGAACGCGCCGCCAAAAGCGCCTGGCGGAAAGAGCACTGTGTTGGGGTCCGCCTGTAAATCCTTGACATCGCGCAGTGACACTTGCGCCGTGACATCCCAATTGCGGGAAAATGCAGGGTTAGCGTAGCTGAGATCCGTATTCCAGCGTCGCCCCCTGACCCGGCCTTGCGGATCCAGTGCTTCCGCCAGTCCGACGCCAGTTCCCATCTCCCTGTCTTGATAACCGGCGCGCAATCGCCATAAGCCATAACTCAGGTCCACATTCATATCAAGCGTATTGCGCATCATGTTTTCCGGCCCGGGAGCAAGCGACGCATGCGTGCCGAAAATTTTATCCAGACCGGTTTGCGTGTCCGCATCCACTGTCTTAGTGGAGCCGCCTGTGTGACCAGCGGCCAGATAGAAAGCAACATCCACCGGCCCCATTTTCCCGCCATGCAAAAACCAGGCGTCATGCGTATCCTGCGATCCAGCCCGTAACCCGTACTCAGTGCCATTGATATCGGCAGACGTCTTGGTAATGATATTGATGACCCCCGCAAATGCATCCGCACCGTATAAAGCAGACCCAGGGCCACGAATGATCTCAATGCGCGCGATGTTTTCGAGCGGCATACCGCCCCACGCGAGACCCTGATTGCCAAGAAAGGCAGTGTTGATAGAGATGCCATTTACAAGCATCAAGGTATCTGAGTTGTATTTTGAGGTAATGCCGCGAAAGGAATATATCGGGTCGTTGTACAACCCTGAAAAGGAAACATGCAAGCCTGGGACGCTTTCTAGCACTTGATCAAGCTGCGTCGCACCCATTGCCCGAATGTCTTCGGCAGTAATCACAGAGGCGACGGCTGGGGCGCGGGAAATTGTTTGCTGGCTGCCAGTAGCAATGCTGACGACCGCTTTGCTCCCATATGAGAGGGCTAGATCATCTTCTTCAGAATTTTGCTGGGCAGTAGCGACACCGGCGCTCAGCAGCAGGACCACAAACGGAACGCGAGATTGCCATTGTTTTCTCATTTTCGATCCATTTCATGTAATCAAAATTCTGCTAAAAGATATATGCCCGATATCTGTCTTTTCCTATCACAAGCAAGCGCCCTATTCTTGCTGCCACCTGCGTCGCCCTGGCCCCTCATAACACAGCTGTGTGCATCGAAGCGGAAATGTCGCGCCCTCCGGGCGTTCGCTGGCCTCCATATAACAAGGAGGCATCCCGGCCATAAATGAAGGCTGCAGGAACAGGTAGCACTCCCGCGGAGAAAGTCCCATGTCCAAGGGAATCGCTACCACTACAGCTGCATAGTTGATGGGCAACTGCCGTCCCATCTGGAGCAAGCCTCGTTCAATATCGAAAGCCAATTGCAGATAGGGCCCTTGTTCAATCTGTTCACGGCCCATGTGAGCGAGAATGGCTGGAATGCGTTCATCCACCTGAAGCGTGGCAACCGGCCTGCCATATCCCAGAATGCGGCGATGCTGTTGCAGCTCCTGTGTCAATACTACTTGGAGGGCTTCCCCTGCTTGCGTTCGGTTGTAGGCGCGGACCAGGAAATCCGCTGCGGCAATTTCAGGCTGCCAGCCATAGATGCTGGCCTCCGATACGGCAATTGCGGCCGCGATACCAAGGGCGCCAGTACTGCGGGCGCTGCCTGCCAAGGCGGCGACGCGGTTATTCCATAGCCTCGGATCTGGATAACTGGTGTAGGTCCAGAGGGCATGCAGAACACTTATCTGTTGTGGCGAAAAGCGGCGACCGGTAATGCCGAAAGTATAAAGTTCTATCCAATCCATATCTTTCAGGTCGGCATGCAAATCATGACCGCGAAACACCGCTCGCTGCCCTGGAAAACAGGCTCCCATGCGAGTACGTAACGGCCCCTCGTAATCTAACAAGGTATTTCTCATTTAGACTCTTTCTGACATGAAGGTCCTGGATCGTTTTCCAGATCCAGTTCAAAGAAAGGAAAAAGACGGAAACCTTGTTTTCCCTGTTCCAGAGCATGGGCAGCGGCGCCTGGCAAACGCAGCAGCAAGGTCAGCATCTCCCCCTCGTTGGGAGAAAAATCCAGATCGGCAAGTGCAGCTGCGGCAACACCGGTCATCGCCAGAGGAAAACCGGCCGCCGTTTCCAGCGCGGCCCTCTCCTGCTGAAGCCACGCCAGACATCCTGCGGGCAGGATGTCTGCGAGAAGCGAAAGAGTCCGCAACACAGGGGCCGCGCAATGTTTTCCATAGGGATCGAAGCCCGCCGGATGCTCTAGCTCCGGCCATACCTGCAAACGCGTGGGCGGCACCGGCGAAGCCAGACTGGAACACCAGTTTGCAAGCTCAGTTCCGTTATTTTCCCAAGCTCCTAAAGCCAGAAAAACTTCCCGTGCGCCGCCGTAGGAACCTGCGCCAACAGCCACCGCAGCCATGAGGACCGAGGCAGCAGTGGAGCCACCGACTCCGGCCGCCATCGCTGCATGCACGGAGGGGTCACGCGGGCCTGGATTGGCCAGAGCCACAGCTAGGATCTCCAATGCCGCAATGGCGCCCGGCGTCGGCCGCTCGCCCTTGAAAAGGAGGTACATGTATTCGATATAACTAGCCTTGCCAAGCAAATCTCCGTAGACATCGTATCCTCTGCAATAGCAGGCGGCAGCCGCGAAAGGATTGTCGGCTTGTGGCTCTTCCTCCCAGATGCTGCTACGAATCGTGTTTGGATTTACGGCATGACTCATCTCATCCCCCTGTTCAACGCGCACAATTAAAGCAAGCTCATTCCACCATCGACGACAATCTCTTCTCCGACCACGTAAGCCGCATCGTCGGAGGCCAGGAACAAGGCGACCTTGGCGACCTCCTCCGGCATTCCGAAACGCTTGATCGGCGATTTGCGCTCCATCTCGCTTTTAATTGCCTGGACTGTCTCTGATGGCAGGCCGAAACGGTCGAACATGGGAGTCGCAATGGGTCCGGGGCTGATTGCATTGATCCTGATCCCGCGACCGATGAATTCCAGGCTTAATGACTGCACTAGCGAGCGCAAAGCGGCCTTGCTTGCACCGTAGACACTAAAATTTGGCGAGCCTAATTGGTTGGTGATGGATGTAGTGACAATAATCGATGCGCTGTCACCAAAGAGCGGAAGCGCTTTCTGGATGGTGAAAAAAGCACCTTTGAAATTAATTCCTGCGATTTCATCGAATAACTCTTCGGAAACCGACTCTATCGAAGCCGCTGTGGCGACAGCAGCATTGACGAACAATATATCCAGGCGTTCAAAATGCTTCTTTACTTGCTGCATGAGGGCATCTATTTCTACCAGATCAGCGGCATTGCTGCGAATGGCAACGGTTTCGCCACCCAGCTCTTTCCTTGCGCGTTCCAACGCATCCGGATCGCGCCCTGTAATCACCAGACGTGCGCCACGCTCCAGAAACAGTTTCGCAGTTGCAAGGCCAATTCCACTCGAACCGCCTGTGATGAGTACGTTTTTTCCTTCGAGTTTATTCATTGCGATTCCTTATAAGCCGCCAGCCAAAACCCGCATGCGGACATTCATCGGGGGCACTTCTTCGCGGTCGATCAGCACATCCAGCAGCGTCGGCCCCTTACGGGCGCACATGGCTGCGATATCCAACGTGCATAATTCCTCCGGTGTACGAATAGTGTGCGCCTGTGCACCCATGGCGCGCGCCATTGCAGCGAAATCGGTGAAAGGCAAATCACAGCCTATTTGTTCCGCCCGGGCAAGCCGCTGGCCATGCTTGACCATTCCCAAAGCCTGATCGTTGAGGACAACGAAAATGACGGTTTGCCGTTCAGCGACGGCTACCGAGATTTCCTGGCCGTTCATCAGAAAACTGCCGTCTCCGGTAATGCACACTACCGGCACGTTAGGATTACCTACGGCAGTGCCGATGGCGCCGCCAATGGCCCAACCCATCGGGGCAAAATTCATGATGACGCGTAGCCATCCAGCACTTGTCTTGCGCCGGCCAGCTGCGAACGCGCTGCCCCTCCCCTCTCGCCGCCTTTCGCCGACACGCCGATCTTTGCTGAGTTGCAGGTAATGAACGGCCCAAGCAACGCTATTGCCGGTATCTGCGAGAAAACGGGTGGTTGGCGGGAACAGCCGGCCTAGTTCACGCATCAGCCGTTGCGGAAGAATGGGCACGGCACTGCTCTCGTATTTATCGGGAGCGGCAAGCATTTCCCGTGGATTCCAATCGGCGCCGTGCTGCTTGCGAACAAAAGAGCGACGTTCTTGCTCGTAGTTTCCTGTCCGGCGAATGTCAAACATATGCTTGAGCAATCGCTCGAAAATCGACAGGATGCGCCCCCTCACGTGCAAGCGGGCCATCGGTGTATCCGTAAGATGCTCCTCCGAGTCGTCGATGTGCACGAGCCGGGCATTAAGCACGCTATCGCTCCAGCCGCCACTGTTCCATTCCCCCATTCCCGTGCCGATAGCAATGATCAAATCTACCGATTTATCGCGCAACAGGGTTTCTGCCGAAGCATGACCGGCAAAGCCGAATACGCCGCGGAAAAGCGGATGACGCGAGCTAACCAAGCCCTTGCCGTCAGGCGTAGTGATAACTGAAGCGCCGCTGAGGTCAGCGAACTCAAGGACGGAACCGATGGCTTCGCCACAGCCCGCACCAATCAGCAAAACAATATTTTTGGCGCTGAACAGCATCACATTCAGTGCTGCCAGCGCTTCGTCATCAACCGACGACGACGGTTGCAGAAGCGCCAACAGGCCATAGGAGGGGGTCAATTGCGTGTTGACGCTACGAAACACATCCACCGGTATGCTTAAATGTACCGGCCCCATTGGCGCCCTGACGGCTCGCTGCAGTGCAGTCATGAGTTTGTTCTCGAACTGCAGCGGATGGGACACCAATGAATTGTAGCGAGTGCAATGTTGCAGCATGCCTAGCGTATCGATTCCGGTACATGTGGATTCTTGCAGCGGATGTTTGCCGAAAGTAGGCAAGGCTGTCTGCGCCGTGATCACCAGCATTGGAATATTATTGTCGTAGGCGCAGGCGACACCGGTGATCAAATTTGTGGCGCCAGGACCGGACGTGGCGCAGCAAACACCGATTTTTCCCGTTTCCCGCGCATAACCATCTGCCATAAATGCAGCTCCTGCTTCGTGCCGGGCCAAGACATGGCGTACACCACCCCTACGAGCACTTTTGGCAAGTGCATTGAAAAGAGGCTCAATGGCGCCTCCGGGAACGCCGAAAACGCACGCAATTTCCATCTGCTCAAGATAGGTCACCAACAGATCCGCTATCTCCATTGGATGTTCAAGAATCAGCTTTGCATTGCGACTTGGCGCATCGTCGTAAGTCTGCAAATTTTCAATTCCCATGTCGGCCCCCCCTCTATGACAGGGAAATTGCGGTGATCCGTCGACGTATGGCGAGATCAGAGATAAGCCATTTCAGATGGCTTATTTATTTCCACATGGCAATTTATTGTAATCCTATCCAGATCAATCACCAAGCTCAATCATCAAATCACGCATCAAATTGGCAACAGGATTGTAAGAAGAACAGCCTGCATCTGGTGTGCCCGAGGTGACGGCACACTCTGTCAAGTGGCGCTGCAGAATCGCCGTAACCCGCCTTGCGGTCCGTTTTAGTACTAGGAACCAAGTGCCTGAGCGGCGACCATGAACGGGCACGGTATTTAACTGAGGTGTTCTGGGCGTTTATACATTACACACCTCGGGAAAAAAGCAGACACGGTCACGCCCTGTATTTTTTGCCACATAAAGGGATTTGTCAGCGTCGTCAATTAAACGAGCGGCCGTATCGTCTCGTCTAACCAGCGTACGTGCGCTCACTCCTGCGCTGATCGTTACAATGCCGGAGGTATTTTCGGCATGAGGAATCCTCAGGTTTCTCACCGCGAGACGGACACTTTCCGCTACTCTCATGGCCCCTTCAATATCACTATCAGGGAGAACAATAGCCATCTCTTCGCCGCCATAGCGTGCCGCCAGATCACGAATGCGCTTTTCAGAAATTTTGACCGCACCGGCGATTTTCCGCAGACAATCGTCTCCCGCCGGATGTCCATAAATATCGTTGTATCGCTTGAAATTATCAACGTCAATCATGACTACCGCCAATGATCCGGCATCATGCTTGGCTTTTCTCAATTCTTCTTCGATGACGATGTCAAACCGGCGACGATTCGCCAATCCGGTTAGGCCGTCCTGCAACGCCAATTTTTCTAGCGTCCGGTTCAATGTCTCCACTTTGTCGCGGGCATCCCTTGCTTCCACCTCGGCATCTACCCGCAGGCGAATTTGAGAAACAAGATGAAATCCGAGCCAACCCAGGACGCAAATCAAAAGCAAGGTAATGGTCGTGTGGAGATAGGTATCCGTCTGCCATTCGGCGAGTATTTCACTCTTGGCCAATGAGGCCGTCACAAACATGGGATAACGCTTCAGATGGCGATAGGCGATCAGCCGTTCTATGCCGTCTTGGTTGGACAGTATCATGGCTGTCCCGCTATCATTTTTTGCGATGTAATCACGAAACAAATCACCATCCTTGATGCTTTTTCCAATGGATTTTTCCAGCGACGGCCGACGAATCAGCATCGTTCCATTGTCAAGACCAAGGATGGAGGCTCCCAGTTTTCCGATGTCGATACTGTCATAAAACTTCCGGAAATATTCGACGTCGATTGTGGCCAGCACAACCCCACCGAAGCTGCCATCGCCATGGTTTACTCTACGGCTCAATGTAAGAATCCATTTTCCGGTAGAACGGCTTTGGATCGGAGGTCCAACGTGGGCTGTGAGTTCGGTGTGGGTCCGATGATAGACAAAGTATTCCCGGTCCGAATTATTTAAATTCTGGGCAACGACCTTTTGGGAATTTACAAGCCATTTCCCATTTTCGTCATACACAAAAATACCTTGCAGCTGCGGCGACTCGGTCACCCGATTCATCAGATATCGATGCAAACGATCCAATGCAGTGGCGCTCGTCCCATCCACCGACAACCGTTCAACAAGCCCAACCAATGCAGCATCTGCATCTTTGAACGTATCATCGGCATGCTGCGCCAGAGTCCGGGCTAGGTTCGACGTCGCCACCACCGATTCCCCCATTTGTATTTCACGCGCATGCCAGCTCCGCCAGCCATCTATACTGATAAGTGACATACAAACCAGGACAACAAAGGCGCCAGCCAACAGCGTAACCGGCAGACGAGAAAGGCGGGGCAGCGATTTCATTCGTTACCTTTAATGGTTATATGACGGGCCCTGGCCAACCTATATCAACACGGCAAACAAGTCTGATGTCAATGTCTGCCTGATGATTCAAGCATCGCTTCGGATTGCATCGGCAATGTCCAGTGTGCATACTGCATCATCGCATCGGTGTGTCGTCCGGTTTAGCATGAGCAGCGCCGGCTTGCGCATGGAGGTAGTGTTGCAACACCATGATTTCTCTGATGACTTTTTCTGGAAAGCCCTTTCGATTGCCTCTGTTATCCAATAGAAGCTGGTCTAGGAATTGTTCACACATAGTCGGCCTCGCCCAAATTGCCGCCAGTTCGTTGGTGACACGTGGAAAATATCTTGCCAGCTCCCACGGTTTGATATCCGCAGGAAGTTTTGCGTACCATTGATAAGTGCTTTCCAACAAATCTTGATCTTTGTGCGCCTGTGGCCGCCGCAAAAATTCCCAATCAGGAACATCTCTTCGCACTGCTTTATCTTCTCCATCAAGAATAGCTTTCGCCTCGGTGAGCGGCACCTTCTCGAAAGGTATGGAATCGCTTTCCGTTACTTTTGAACTCATTGCATCCTCCATCGAAAATTCACATCGGCTTTAACCCAGCACTGATTTTCTGCACGTGCTGACGTCTCAAACCGCCTTGATTTGCTCCCAATCGGTATGTCCTTGGAATATCTTTTCAATCCCATCTTGCCTGAGCGTGCGCATGCCTTCTGAAATGGCAACGCGCAATATCTCTGGAACATTGGCGCTCGCATGAATCTTCCGTTTAATTGCTGCCGTATTCAAAAGCAATTCATAGACGCCAACCCTGCCCTTATATCCGCTGTTGTCACATGCCTTGCATCCCACGGCCTGAAACAGGTGGAATACACCATCTGTGTCAGCGTATCGGGTACGCCATCCCGCTAGCACATCGTTTTGATCGAGCTCAGTCTCAAAACAATATTCATGCAGCAGCATTTCAAGCTCATCCTCGGCAACGTCGTATTGTCGGCGACATGCCGGGCAGAGACGGCGCGCCAGTCTTTGCCCAACCACGCCTAGCAAAGCATCGGCAAAATTGAAAGGATCAAGGCCTAAATCCAGCAGCCGGACTACGCTCTCAACAGCGCTGTTGGTATGCATCGTCGAAAACACCAAGTGCCCGGTAAGCGACGCTTCTATGACGGTTTTTGCAGTTTCAGGATCCCGGGTTTCACCAACCATAATGACATCGGGATCGGCGCGCAGAAAACTGCGCAGTACTGCAGCGAACGTCCAATCTATCTTTGCTTGTACCTGTACCTGTCGCAAACCTTCCTGGGTAATCTCGATAGGATCCTCAACGGTCCATATCTTGCGATCCGGTGTATTGATGGAATTCAGCAGTGCATGAAGAGTGGTTGTTTTTCCTGATCCTGTCGGACCGCAAACAAACAAAAGTCCGTGCGGCTTGACGACGAGTTTTTGCAACCCGTCCAATACATAGGGCGTCAGCCCCAATTTGTCTAACGACGTGGCCTTGGGCGCCGCAAGTATACGCATCACGACGTCTTCCAGGCCATCGGTGGTCGGCATGGTGACGACGCGCAGTTCTATTTTTGCGGGACCGAACGCTTCGAAATTCAGCTTGCCGTCCTGGGACCGCCTCTTTTCCGAAATATCCAGGCGGCTCATGATCTTCAGGCGGGAAATCATTGCTTTACGAAAATTGGCCGGCACATCGGAGTAATGTGTCATTACGCCGTCTTTTCGGAATCGTATGCGGGTAGACTTGCTCCCCTTCATCGACTCGATATGAATATCGGATGCACCTTGTTCGAAAGCATCCATAATGATCTTGTTAACCAAGCGAACCAACGTATTGTCTGATTCTGCGACAATTTCACCGGCCCCTGCGCTTGAAGCATCGCCATCATCCTCATCCAGACCCGACACCATTTCTGCAATGTTCTCGCGCTCCGCTTCGCCATAAAACTGTTTGATCATGCTCGACAGTTCTTCCGAAGAAGTCATTACAGGATCAATTTTCAGTCGCGTAGCAAATGCAAGCGCGTGCAATGCCTCCGATTCGAGCGGGTTTTCCATTGCCACCACCATGCGTAACTCATTTTTGTAGAGTGGCATGACGCTGTATTTTTGAATTATGTGCGCAGGCAGGGTCTTGATAAGATTTGGGTCGACTTGAAACTGGAGCAAGCTCACAAACGGGATCCCGAGCTTTTGCACCAGCATTCTTTTAATTACTTCGTTTGTAACGACACCCATATCGACCAAGATGATGCCTAAATGCTTTTTGCGATCCTTTGCCTGGATTCGCAACGCATCATCCAATTGTTCTTGCGTGATGAGATTTTCATCTAGCAGCGCCTCGCCAATTCTTAGTTGAGGTCTTCTTCGTTGGTTTTCCAAGGCCGCTTCGACTTGCTCCTGCGTCACCAATTGCTGTTGCAGAAGATAATCGCCTAGCCGTTGAGAACGTAACTGTTCTTGTTTTTCCAGCCCCGCCTTAATTTCGGCCGGCTCAACAATTCGCTCATCCACCAGCATCTTTCCGAGCGGATCGCCAATCTGATGCCGATCAATCGCCGTAGCCGGGATGAACGAACGCAAGACAGAATTACCATGTTGAGGCGTAAACAAAAATAAGCCGGCATCGTCATAAACAAAACCTAATACTTCGGAAATCTGGTGACCACCTCCTTTAAAGTGAACAACAGATTTTTTTTTCGCAGATGCCGGTGCGATTTCTGCACTTGGCAGATTGGCGGGAAGTTCAAGATGCTGCAACTCGATCGGGCGAGTCAAACTTACAGTCTTCAAACTGGAAAAATTGACATTGACTGGCGCTTGTGCGCGATCAGGAAGAAAAATCAGCATCAATGCGCCGAGATCGAAACCAATCAGGCTGCCTCCCTGGCGCCTTCCTTCCAGCGTAGAGATAAAACATGGCTCGGTACCGTCATCAGACGGCACAGCCTGTTTTTTCACGACAAAATGCGGTGGTACTGGCCATTCGAATTCAGTCTTCATGGCATTCGCCCTTAGACAATATGAAAATCGAGCTGCTCCGTTACCGGCCCAAACGGCCTACAGTGTTGCAAACACTGCTACAAGCCATTTCAACCATGAACAATTTGGCAATTCACTTGACAGTGACGTTGCAATTAAGAATAGCGCAAATATTTCCTCCGTGCAATATTAATCGGCGATTCATCAATCGCATTTGGACATTGCAATGAGCGGTAATCTCACAGCACCCGGAAATACCGCTCACCACGCGCGCGTCAGGTGCAGTAAGATTTAGTCAACTATTCCAAGCTGCTTTTGCAATACTTTGTTTGTCAAAATATCTGCTAAATGAAGTTCTCGCCTTTTCGCGTGATACAAGTGCTTATAGCACCGACCAGTCGGGGAATGCGCCGGATTGTGGACGATGCGAACCTCCGAGATGACACCCGCGTCGTCCAACCATTCGACCATTCCATGCGAGTATTCCTCTATTGGATTTTTGCATTCATCGCACAACAACGGGTACCTCACAAATTTCATCGTCTCTCCAGAGTAGCGCGTATCACGCAGATTCGTGGCGGCCAAATCGGACCGTTTTGATGCAAACCAGTACTACAACGCCTCTTCAGCATTCAATTCCGTGCTCACTAAATTGTTCGCCATAAAATCGAAATTGTCCCTTGCCCGCGGCTTTAGCAGAATACATGGCGATATCCGCGTTTTTGAGAAGCGTTGCTGAATCGTTGCCGTCGCGCGGAAATAAACTTATCCCGATAGAGGTACCGACCGAGACGACCTTTTTGTGTTCTGTAATTTCAAACGGCAGGGAAAATTTCCGGTTGATGCGAGCAGCCACTTGAGCCACTTCTTCCTGGCTTGAGACTGAATCAAGTAATAGCGTGAATTCGTCGCCACCCAAGCGGACCACCCTGTCCACTGGCCTCAATACGGACTGTAATCGCAGTGCGGCTTCCTGTAGCAACTCATCCCCGGCATCGTGACCCAACGTATCATTGATAATTTTAAAGTTATCCAGGTCAATGAAAAGAATAGCAAACATTCCATTGCGATTTCTAATCTGGTTTAACGCATTGGGCAGAAATTTCATTAACCAGTGACGATTGGGGAGCGCTGTCAGGGCTTCTATATTCGCCATCTTCAAAAGCGCTTGCTCGTGAGATTTTGTTTCGGAAATATCTCTTATCGTCATCGCCAACCCATGCCCGGAGCGGACGAGTCGCCGGGACATCCAGATAGTATGCTGCGGATTATTATGGAAAGGCTTGAATTCATCTTCATAAAAGCCAACCTCCATCGCCCTGCGGAAAATGGCGAGTACACGCTGCGCAACCGCCCCTGAATAAAGGTCGGAAAATTTTTTCCCAACGAGTTCGTCCTTTGCATAGCCAACAAGGCTTGCGCCTTGGTCATTGCAGTCCTTGATCACGAAGTCAACCACATTATGTTGTTGATCGTAGAGAGCCCGCACCATGTAAAAACCCTCATGAGCGCCATCAATGGCTAGCTGATAGGTATTTTTTACTTCATTGACTTGAAATTTTCGCCAAGCCAATCGCGACAAAAAGGATATGCCAACCGCAGCTAGGAGAAGCAAAAGCAAACTCCCCGCAATCGCAATGTTGCGATAATTATCCGCAGTAGATTGATATGCGGCAAACGCAGCTGCGTCGGATAAGCCGACGAAAGAAACAAGCGGATAGCCGGGCAGCTTTTGCCAAGCAATGATGCGCGACTCGCCGTCGATAAACTTATCCCCCGGCATGCGCTTGACACCACCACCGGATTCAAATATTTGGGGGGAGCGAAATATCGAAGGCAATGACCGAATGCGGTCACCCATTTTGGCTGCCAATACATCGCCGTCCATATCTTTAATAGCCAGACTGTCACTCGTGCCCAGGCTCGATGCATCGGTGAACGCTGCAAGAAAGGCTGGTTCGACGCCAACAACGACTATGCCGTCAAATGTGCCATCTGCTTTTGCCAGTCGTCTCGTAAAACGAATCACTTTTCTCCCGGAGCGCCCTCCTGTACCCGGTTTTTCAATACGCAGATGATTATCTAGATTCAACTGCTGGAATATGAAATAGTCCCTATCAACGATATTGGGAGCATTAGCCATATCCAGGGTGCTGGTCACGATCGTTCCGTGGCTATCCACAATAGAGGCGTAAATTTGCGCGGACCGCGGGTATAGGCCCTGCCGCAATTGGTCCTCCAACTTTAACGCCCCATGGAACGTCTGCCAGTCGTATTGAAGATTGCGCGTTATCTGATCGATTTGATCAATTGAGCGCGAAAGTTGTTCGGTATAGGCCTTTGATAGCTGAGCCGCTTTCGTGAATGTATTCTTTTCAATTTCAGCCCTATCGCTTTGAATTTTTGCCAGCGACACCCCCCAGACCAAAACCCCCAATAACATACAGGCGAATAGCCATGCCAGAAGTATACCCACGCTGCCTCGGAGAAATTCAAGTCGTTGAATTTCACTATTAAGACGCCTAGCTAAACTGCCAGCAGTCATAGATCAATATCCGTTTTATAGGGCTATTGTAGAAAAGCGCAGCAGACGACATCTATACTTGATGTGACGCGGCCTACAAAGCTTCGCACACTAACTGGAAATGTATATGGAACGCTTTGTCATGATTTGCAATATAACAAATCAATTTCCGCATGACAATCTATACTCACGGAGTAGAGGACAAACAACGAACTGATGACGACACTCATTGATTGCACTTTCGATGCGCTATAAGGCTTGTCACAAATTTGGTCAGGTCAAATCGTCAAATAAGTGCTCATCAGAAGTGAGAGGTTCAACACCAAGATATATTGGGTTGATACCATCGCCCTCGCAATGAACGCACAACGGATGCGCACGCAGGTAGTAGCCGCGCGATTAGCTCCATGCGCTCGTATAGCAACTTAAAATTAGATAGTCCCGGGACTCTTAATAACATTTTGTCCGTTCAATAAAAAATCACCTATTTGGCTAATGCCGTTCAGTTAAGACTGAACGACATTTTTATTTATGGCAAGTTACCGGCATCCATGAAGCATTTGCGAGAAAGAGTGGTTACCCTCCTGAATGGAGAACGGCCCGGTCATCAGTTCGACCGGGCCGTCAAGGGCAGACCAAAGAAATATGCCGTTCAGGTAACAAAGAAAAATCCTTAACTGAACGGCATTAGCCTATTTGGCGGCTTTTTCTACTCTTAAACAAATTTCTTGTGCGGTTTTGACTGCGTCTAAAACACGCACTTCGGCCTGCTCTCCTTTGGACGGCAACAAAAACCTCGTTGGAGAAGCGCATTTCAGTTTACATTTTTTCCGGCATTGCTGAAGAATGGTGGCTTGTAATGAGCCATTGCTTGCCGTCCCATCGATACGTATATGTGTAGCGCGCATGAACTACCACACCCGTCCTTCGGAAGGTGAAAGTATATAAACCAGCGTCAACTGCAGAATTACATCCGAGCTCTATAAAACGGAAGTCGATTTTTCCTGACGGTTGGCCCTCAAGAAAGTGTTGGAAATAGTCTTCCTTCTCGGCTGGCGTAAGTCGCGGCTTATTTGAGAGAGTCGGCAATAGAATTGAACGCGTTGCGTAGTTGGCGACAACCTTGTCGGGGTCGCCGGTTTGTAAAGACTGATTCCACCGATCAAAGAGCGCAGCAATTTCCGACTCCGAAATTACCTTACACCTCGCCACCCCAGAAACATCTGACGTTTCAGGGTAGGTTCCATTTATGGCGCAGCCGCTGACCGCAGAAATCAAAATTAATGCAGCAAAAAACTTCATCGGAATTCCTTTGATAGTCCTGTGGGTTGCGCGTTATTCCTGTGCTACTCGCAGGTAGTTCTAAGCAATTGAAATATGCCTGTCACTTGGAATTCTGGGGACACCCACTCATTGCGCGGAATATACACCAATAATTACCACATAGAAACTATCAAATTTTATAGGTACAGATACCTGCGGGCTGCCTCAATCCACGTGCGCAATAAGAGTCCTCAATCGAACAGCAATTTCAACCTGCGCTCTGTGGTCGATATTCTTGAGGCTGCCAATAATTTTTGGCTTGTAATCGTAAAAAATACTCTTCCGGATCTTGAGTTCTTCATGACTAGCTCTCCATCAGCTCGGTCACTAAGCTGACATTGGGATACTTGGAAGGGGTAAGGTCACTCTCTATCGATACATGGCATCGGCAATAAGTAACTTAATATTTCAAACATTTGTTTCAATCGGAGATTGACGAAAGAATGACTTAACGGCAGCTATTTGACATATATTTTCTACAAAAATAACAAAATCCGGCATTGTTATCGGTGCTTAAAAATAACTCAACCATATAGGCTTCATTATTATTCGCCCTATCAAGTTCATGTTTACATTACCTTTGCGAACCCTCCACTGGATACCAATTCTAAGGTAACAATGATTTACATTTGTTGCCAACTTGAAAATATTTCTCTTGACCATGTAACTCAATGTAACTACATTCCTCTTCAGCAATATCTATTCTCAATGTCCCACCACAATACGAAGCCTTTATGCCAAAACCTATGTTTCGCGCCGCTTTTATTGTTATCTTGCTGGTCTGTACGACTAGAGTACAACCAGTGTTTGGAGTGCCAACTAAAGTTAATTTGACCGATGGCACAGCAGACCAGGCAACGATGAGTTTTGTGGGTGCAGACATTGAGTCTGTCATCAAGGCAATTGGGCAGTACACCAATACGACCTTCATCATAGATCCGCGCGTCAAAGGGACCATCAATCTGGTATCGGAAATGCCAATTGGAAAAAATCAGGCTTTTGATTTACTGGCATCAACCCTTAGATTGCAGGGCTATACGGTAGTGCGTGGTGATGGTTTCGTAAAGGTAGTGCCTGAAGCAGATGCCAAACTCCAGGTCGCGTCGACCCGCGAAACAAGCGTCAGGGGAGACCAGATTGCAACACAGATTTTTACGCTGAACTACGAATCTGCCGCAAATATTTTACCCGTTCTGAGGCCGTTGATTTCGCCAAACAATACAATCAACGCCAACCCTGGCAACAACACCTTGGTGGTGACCGATTACGCGGAAAATCTGCGGCGTCTGGGAAAAATGATTGCAGCGCTCGACGTTCCAGCAGCTAGCGATATGGATATAGTACCAATACGCTATGCTATTGCCAGCGACGTCGCTGTACTGCTCAGTAAAATGCTGGATTCGGGAGGCACGACTGGTACCAATCCCAGCGATAGTACTCGCACTATGATTCTGGCCGATCCACGCACCAATTCGCTGCTCATTCGGGCACCGTCCATAGGGCGTGCCAACTTGGCCAAATCATTGATCGCAAAGCTTGACCAAGCAACTACCAGCGCAGGAAATATCCACGTAGTTTACTTAAAGAATGCCGATGCCGTTAATCTGGCAAAAACCTTACGCTCCATCACATCCTTTGACACTTCGACACTAACATCAGAGTCGTCTGGACGCGCTAGCTCGGGAAAAATGCTGCAAAGCTCGAGCACTGGAAATTCAGGAGGTATGTCGCAGACTTCAGGTGCAGGAGCTTCAGATGCTACAGCTTCAAATTCCGCGCCTTCCGAGAAGTCATTGTCGTCAAGCGGAGGAAGCGCAGCAGGCTTTATTCAGGCAGATCGCACCACCAATACCTTGATCATTACGGCGAGCGATCCAGTCTATCGCAACCTTCGCAGCGTGATTGATCAGCTCGATACACAAATTGCTCAAGTTCATGTTGAAGCGCTGATAGTTGCAGTAACGGACTCTGCTGCAAGTGAAATCGGTGTGCAATGGGCAGCCCTGAGCGGAGACAAGAATAGCTCTTACCGCAGATTTGCTGGCACCGGATTTACTGGCAACCAAACAGGAGTCAATCCCACCAATCCGAGTGCGAACTTACTCAGCGCAGGAATTGCTAGTGCTTTTAAGAACAATTCGGGCACCCCAACAACTATCGGTGGCGGCATGCAAATTGGCATAATTCGCCAGATTGCCGGTCAAATAGGTCTTGGCGCACTAGCCAGCGCTCTAAACGGTACTAATGGCGGCAATGTATTATCACTTCCCAGTTTAACTGTGGAAGACAATCATGAAGCGAAGATGCTAGACGGAAAAAACGTCCCCGTTACATCTGGCTCGCAGCTTCAAGTTGGAAACGCCAACAGCGTTCCATTCAATACAGTCGATCGAAAGGATGTCGGCACCGCATTGAAAATAACACCGCATATTTTATCGGGTGGCACTATGCGCCTGGAAATTGCGCAAGAAGTTTCATCAGTTGACAGTGTTTCCGCAGCTGCAACACAAAATTTAGGCCCCACCTTCACTACTCGCTCCATGAATACAACCGTTGTGGTTAACGACGGCGATATTGTCGCACTGGGCGGCTTGATTCAAGACAATCACCAAAGCAACGTTCAAAAAGTACCATGGCTGGGAGATATCCCGCTTATCGGCAATTTCTTCAAATATCAATCTGCCTCTCGCGACAAAACTACGTTGATGATATTCCTCCGTCCCTCCATTATTCGTTCGCAGCAAGATAACGACGCTGTGGTAGCAAGCCGTTACGACTATCTCCGAACCGCTCAGATCAAAGTGCAGCCGGATAAAAGCATATTGACCGACTTCGGCTCCTCAGTTCTGCCACGCTTGGAAGATGGTGGGCCATTTATCGATTTACGCAAATCTCTCAACAGTAAAGAGACGCCATCTAGCTCAACAGTTGCTCCCACACAGGATCTACTGAACAATAAATTGGAATGAGCATGTGCTGTTGATTCGTGCTCTTATACGTGCTGCGACGAGCTCACCTCCCGTTTCAAGACGCTCGTCATAGCTACTTCGGCATTCTGGCTAAAGCGAATATCAACACTCTCGTCCGCGCTCTTCATCCACCTGGCGTTGGCGCTCCTGAACGCGCTGCATGGCGCCGGCGAACCGCTCTTCCAGCGCTTCCCGGGTGTAGCTCTTCTCTACAGCGTCGGCCAGCTTGTCTTTATACAGGCCAAAGTGACGGGCCAGCTTATCCAGGGCATCCGTTTGATTGTGCATCTGGATTTCGAGTCCGTCCTTGGTCTGTTTCACACCGGCATACAGCGGCAGGCTCTCACGGCCTAGCTTGCGGGTGTCAGTAAAAAATGGGCGCCCAACTCCCTCGCCCCAGCACTCCGGACAATCTGGATGCGGATCACGGTTACCATGGAAGCCAAGGCCGCCCTTATCGTCCCAGTCCAGCTCAGGGAGTTCATCCAGCGCGCGCTTGGCGTTGCTATCGACGAGCGCTTGCTTCGCATCCCCATCTCCGCCGGCGTGAACTGATAACGATGCCCCTCACCCCAGCAATAACGACAGTTCACTCGCCAGTATTGCGTCAAGCTGTTCGGATTAGCCTGAGAAATCTCCACCCACCGAGAAATCACCATGTCGCCGTCGAAAATACCCTGCTCGATGCGATCGCTCATTACCGCATCGACGGCTTGCTTGATACTAAGTTTTGCTAAGTGCTGTGCGACTTGCTCATTAGCCGTCTTTACCGAATAGCCAGCCCGGATTGCGGCCTGAGTCCCGTTCATGTCTTTGGTGTATTCGACGACGAACAACTTTACCTTGGGAGGCAGATCAAAGCCGTTGACGATCTCCTGCGCACGGCGGAGGCGCGCTTGTGCAGAACTGTCATCAGCTAAGACCTCAGGCGCGGCATCTTTCGCCGGATCCTTTGCCCCCTTCTTGGTTGCCTTGCGCGCCGGGGTTCCGGACTTAGTTACCTTAGTCATTCACACTTTCTACGCCTGCACGATCAACTCAGCCAACTTGGCAAGTCCTTTTGGCAAAATGCGCACGTGCTCCATATCAAAAAAATCCTTGAGTCGCCATTAGAGTGCATAAAAACCGCCTCCCTTTGCAGGTTTTCCACTTTCTGATGTAGCTTCCGACTTCCTGACAGGGGCTTTTACAGACATTGCCCTCTACGCTACCGGAATGTTAATCAAACCTGTCCAATTCAAACCAGCCAAACGTGCCACCGAGCGCACTAGGCATAGCAGCTGATGATCCCGCCGCTTTGCGCGACGACTACAAGAAGGAACAGGAGGCGCTGACGGTATACCTGCCGCCGGCATGTTGTTACGGCAGCGTCGGCATCCTCTGAAGCCGCTTCACGCGGCTTTTTTACGTCCCGACATTGTTGCCTTGCGATGAAAAAAGCTGTCGGCTAGGACCTGCGCGTCGAGTAACAGCAGCGCATTGCTGCGCCGCCTAAGAACGGAGCATGCGACTTTCCGCGTCCGATCAAACTCGGCGCGCGCCCCGCACAGGGCTTCAAGTCCTTCCGCTGCGCAAGCATTCTTATCTCCTGTATTGAGAAGTGCCCCTTTAGGGCTGTCAAATTTCACAGCTATTAATCACAATGTGTGGATACTAAGATGTTCTAGCGTCGTTTCGGAACCATTGATGGTCCTGGCCAGGCCGAAAATAAGTTCAAGGAAACAACGGGCGCGAAACTATTAACCACTTGAAAAGGAGTTGAAAATGTCTGAGAAATTCATTCAATGGCAGGCGAACACCCTTCTTGGCATGGGAGTGGCGGATCAAATCGACGGCGCGGCACTGGGACTTTATCCTCTCGCAGGATCTGGGGCAAATTTGGTATGGAACATCGATCTCAGCAAGAACGTAATCCTCCTCGAGGCCGGCGGACAAACATTGGCGGTTGACTTCAAAGATGGGCGAGTTTCCGCCGAGGTGCCGATTGTTCTCTCAATCTACAATGGGACGCCAACGAAATCACAGCAATGGAGCTTTACTGCGCGGAAGGGCTACATCACGTCGTTGGCGAACACTTCTCTGGTCATCGATGACAAAGTCAGGGGCACCAACCCCGGCAATCCGCTCTGGGCTTATGGCTTCAATGGCTCTGTCGCGCAGCAATGGAAACCCCAAGATCCGTATGCGTTTCTCGCATCCACAGGATCATTAGGTTTTCAGTAACCTGAATTCAAATTAGAAGTGCAACTTTGTAAAAATTGCACTTCTAATTAAAAACATAAGGCCTTAACTGCAAATTCTGCTCATGCCACTAACCACAGAACACTTCCTAAATCCCATCCGTTCGCAATCTCCCCAAGCTGGCGGCCAGTCGTAGTCTTACGGTTTTCCAGTTGCTCAACGAAAGGATGCGCTGCTATTGCGCTCCAGCCAAGTCGCTTTGCGCCTTGAGCAACTCCGGAATATTACCCACGTCGGCCTTATAGCGCCCGTTTGCCACCTCGAAGGATTGCCGAGCGCTGCGCAACAGGATGTCGGTACTTTTCAGGTTCTCCACTTCGGTACGCAGCGCCTGGTTACTTTTCCAGACTTCCAGCATGACCTGCTGTTCAACGTTCGCCAGTTCGGCTTACAGCCATATCTGATCCTGACACTATATCAGTGTACCTACCAGCCCCTTTTATGCATCGCCTTCTTTCGTAAATAATGGATAGCTACCATCGTCCGTTGCCGCTTTCGCGCGGAAATCTGCAATCATTGATCGACGTTCTACAAACTGCTTTGCCTTACACGCCCCGTCGCCGGCGGCGCCCATCGCACTCTCCAGGATCGAACCTGCCAGGACATCATTCTGGAATACCTCGTTCTTGCGGCATACCTTGTCGTACGCTTCCTGCAGCAGGCTGATTCGCTGAGTTAGACTCTCCAGGTGCGAACGTAATGGCGCCACCTCCCCGGCATTCTTGAGCAAGACAGTGACCATTGCGGCGACGTTTTGCTCGACGGTTCCCTGCACCGACCGCAGCACCGCCACCTGTTCAGCTGTGCGCGGATCTCGCTCAGGTTCATTGGAAAGCCCGAGGAGGTAATCAGTACTCACCCCATAGGCAATTGCCGCACGCACTATGAATTCCCTGGACACACTAGCCTGGCCGGCTTCAATCTTGTATAACTGCGATGAATTGCTATAACCCAAAGTCGTTGCCGCATCACGCTGGTCCAAGCGATTGAGCTTCCTGGCTAGAATGAGACGACGACATATTTCTTCTCCTCGATCATTGGCTTGACCGGCAGCACCAGGCCGCCTGTCAGCCGACGCCGAAAACGCCGCAATGTCATTAACGTATCCCATCATGTCCTCTGCCTTCATTTTGCTTTGCCAATCCGTTCATACGCCCAACTCCTGACACTGTGCAGCTACCACAGCAACTGCCGCGCTAAATACGTTGACGGGGATATGACCGAGCATTTCGTCCAATCCACCGGCGGCACAGCGAAGCGATGCAATCTCATCTGCCGACAAGCCAACCTTGCCTACCCGATCGAAGCGGTCGCAAATAGCAAGCATCGTGTTGTTGGCTCTCTCCAGCGACTCACCGCGGGTGTCAGTGTTTCCCATGGCCAGCAGCATCTTCGATAGCTGGTTGTAGGCATCCGGGCTCGGCTCAACAATCAGCAGCTCAATCGCCAGTCTCAATTCGAGCGCAAAATCGTTGCGCGTGCACCTCATCATCGGAACGAATGCTCCTCTCGGCCTATATGCCTTGCGCGGGCCCTTTGTAGCTGCCATTACAGATTGCCCTCCGCGACACCAACAGCAACTACCGCACATGCACGTTCGGCGTAATGCTTACTCGCTACCAGGCGCACTACCTGCGAGTCGTCATCCCACACAATCTCGTTGCAAGCATCCTTGATCCCCTTCACCACGTTAGCTTGCTGGTTGGCCGTAAATCGCCAGCAATAGCACGCGCTCGCTTGATCTTGGAAAAACTGACCGGGATTTGCATGTACAAGGTAACGCACAACTCCAGAGGACCCAACAACGGACTGGCGCCAAGCATTGCCGCCTTGGCTGCCCAGCTCACCTGCTGCTCGTAGGACACTGTCTTCGCCGGGCCGTACGTCCAGACTGCCCTTCCCACTCTGGCGAAACGCGGACGCCCTTTCGCTACCGGCTGACCGTCCACAACGAAATTGTTCATTGCCGCGCGCTCAATGCAGGCCAATCTCACAAATCGTGCTATGGAAGCATTGAAGCGCCAAAAAGCGTGGACATTTTCAGTTACAAGCGGACGAGTATTTCACAATCCAAATACGAAGCGCCCTTGGGCCAAGGAGCAGAATATCCGAGAGGGTTATTGGAATCCGACCTTGAAATTACTAGGCATTCGATATCGACGCCCATATTGCACCAGAGCGACCTATGCAACTATCGGCTTGATGGCAGGAGCGCGGCCAGCGTACATGGCGGCACAGCTTGGGCACGGACTAGATGTTTTTTATCGGGACTATGCGAAGTGGATTAACGACCAAGATAACGAACGGGAGATGGTCAAAATCGAAGCACAAATTAACGAAAATATCCCTGAGCTATCCCTGAGAATTTCGAAACCGGCTTAACATCTTGATTTAAAACAGAAAATTTGGTGGGAAGTACAAGTTTCGAACTTGTGACCTATCGCGTGTGAGGCGATCGCTCTACCCCTGAGCTAACCTCCCGGAGAGAGCGACATTATGCCACAAACTTTCCAGAAAACAAAGCGGGCGCCGGGAGGATTGTGAACAGCCGATCCCCGCGCCTGTGTCATCAGATTTACTGGCGCTTGGCTTCCAGCACCCCTTTCACCTCGCGGATCACCGTCAAGGCCTTTTGTAGTTGGGCGGTGGAGGCGATTTCGGCCGTGAACGCCATCCGGGCATGCGCCTTGGCGCTCTGGGTGCTGACGCCGATGACATTGATCTTCTCGCGCAGAAACACTTCCGAGATGTCCCGCAGCAAACCCTGGCGGTCGCTGGCCAGCACGAAGATATCTACCGGGTAGACGGTTTCCGCCTCTTGTGCGCCCCAAGTTGTCTGAATCACCCGCTCGGGCGCCTTGATACGCATCTCAGCGAAGTTTTTGCAGTTTTCGCGATGGATCGATACACCCTTGCCGCGCGTGATGAAGCCGACCACAGGATCGGGTGGCGCCGGCTTGCAGCACTTGGCCAACTGCGTCATCAGGCCGTCGGTGCCTACCACCAGCACACCGGATTTACCGCCATGGACCACGCTGGAGGCGCGGCTTTTACGAGTAATCGCAGCTTCCTCGAATTCGCTGGAGTTTTCTAGCGGCTTGACGCCAGGATCATCATGCAGCGCCTGTTCAACGTGGCGCAGGCTGAATTCATCCTTGCCGAGCGCCAGCAACAGGTCTTCCAGTTTGGCGAATTCCAGCTTGCGCGCCAATTCTTCCAGATTGACCGCAGTCTTGCCTTCGCGCTGCAAGGTCTTGTCCAGCAAGCTACGGCCTGTGGCCAGGGTCTCTTGTTGTTCGATTGCGTTAAACCAGGCGCGCACCTTGGAACGTGTGCGGGCACTGGCGGCGTAGCCCGGCGTCAGCCAATCGCGCGAAGGACCGGAACCGCCGGGAGCATTTTTAGCGGTGATGATTTCTACCGTCTGGCCATTCTTCAGCGGCGTATTCAGTGGCACCATGCTGCCATCCACGCGCGCCCCACGGCAACGGTGGCCGACGTCGGTGTGAAGGTAGTAGGCGAAATCGATAGGCGTGGCGCCGCTCGGCAATTCGATCACGCGCGCTTGCGGCGTCAATACGTAGATATGATCGTTGAGGGTGGCTTGCTTGAGTTTTTCCAGCCACTCGCGACGGCTGTCTTCATGCTCGACCACCGCATCCACCACTTCGTTCTTCCAGGCTAGCAGCTGCCGCAACCACGCAATTTTCTCGTCGTATTTTTGCGCCGAAAAATTGGAGCTGCCGGATTCTTTGTAGCGCCAGTGCGCCGCCACGCCGTATTCGGCAAAATGGTGCATTTCATTGGTGCGAATCTGCACTTCGAGAGCGCGGTCATCGTCGGCCAGCACCACCGTGTGCAGCGACTGATAGCCGTTCTGCTTCGGCCGTGAAATATAATCGTCGAACTCTTTCGGGATCGGCACCCAGATGTTATGGACGATGCCGAGCACCGTATAGCAGGTCTTGACGTCGTCGACGATCACACGGAATGCACGGACGTCGTACAGCTCGGAAAAATCAAGATCCTTGCCTTGCATCTTGTTCCAGATGCTGAAAATGTGCTTGGGCCGCCCTGAGACTTCAGCCTTGATGTCAGCCGCCGCCAGTTCGCTGCGCAAGCGCGTGATGGCCGCATCCACAAAACCCTCGCGCTCGATGCGTCGCTCTTCCAGCATCTTGGCGATGCGCTTGTAGGTGACCGGATCGATAAAGCGAAATGACAGGTCTTCCAGTTCCCACTTGAGCTGCCAGATCCCGAGCCGGTTGGCCAGCGGCGCATAGAGATCGAGCGTCTCGCGCGCGTATTGACTGGTGCGCTCGTTTTCGATCTTGTGCTCGGCAAAATAGCGCAATGCGGTGACCCGCGAGGCCAGCCGCACCAGCACCACGCGCATGTCAGTGGCCATCGCCAGCAGCATCTTGCGTAAGGTTTCGACCTGGCTTGCGGCCTGCTGCGCGGCGTTCTTGCCACGCATGACTTCTTGTGGCAAGCCGAAGGTAAAGCCGTGCAGGCGCATCAGTTGCCGGATGCCGCCGACCAGATCTGAAATCTCCTTGCCGAAGCGCTGTTCGATGGTATCGGCATAGCTGGCGTCAAGCAGCGGCAGTTCAAACAGCAGAGCCGCGATGCGGGTCTCTACATCGGTATCGAGCAAAGCCAGGATGCTGGCCACTCCCTGAGAAAAATCGAGCGCGCTCTGGCCGGTGGTGATGACATTGTCAGCATACAGCGGTTCGACGAATGCCAGCGCATCGAGTACGCGCGCGCTATCCGCATCGCTCAGGCCGGCGGTGCATAACTGGATTTGCGTAGCGCGTTGTGTTGCAGTGAGCGAAACCATGCTGACATCTTTATTTTTGTGCTGCAACCACGATAATTTCTATCAAAATTTCCGGACGTGCGAGTTTGGCCTCTACCGTCGCGCGCGGCGGCGCACTGCTGGTGGAGACCCATTCGTCCCAGATCAGGTTCATGCCATCGAAATCCTTGACGTCGGCCAGGTAGATCTGACACGACAAGATGTGATGCTTGTCGCTGCCCGCTTCAGCCAGCAAACGGTCGATATGACTGAGCGTTTCACGTGTCTGGCCCTCGATGTTCTGGGTGGTGTCCTCGGCCAGCTGGCCAGCCAGGTACACGGTACCGTTATTGATGGCGGCTTCCGAAAGTCTCTTGCCGACGTGCAGGCGCTGGATAGTCATGATGCGTCTCCTATAAATGCAATGAACAACAAATCAGCCGATCAGGAAATCGCTGACAATTTCAATCTGGTCGGTATGCAGTAGCGTTGGAGCATGGCCGACGCCGGCCAGTTCCACCAGCTTGGCTTTCGGCCCGGATTGCGTCATCAGTTGCGCGGTCTCGACAGACAGCAAATCGGACTGCTCACCGCGCACCAGCAATGTCGGGCAAGTAATCGCCTTATAGGCATTCCACAGCAGCGTTTCCGCCAACTTGAATGCTTCCGGGTTGGTCGACTTGAACGGCTCAGCCAGCTTCAAATCGTAATGGCGTATCCATTCGCCTTGCGCGTTCTGGCGCAGAACATCGGCCGCCAGCTTGCGCCACTCGGCGTCCGTATGCGGACCGAAAGAAGCAGAGATAGAGCGAATATAGGCTGCGGCCTCATCAAAGGTAGCGAAGCGCATGTCGGCGCCGATATATTCGCCGATACGCCCCATCGCATCCGGATTCAGGCTGGGACCGACATCGTTCAAGACCAGTTTGCGTATTGGATTTTCCGGAAGCGAAGCCAGGCCGATACCGATCAGGCCGCCCATCGAAGTGCCGACCAGGTCGACGGTTTCGGCGTTGAGACGCGCCAACAGAGTAACCACATCGTTCAGGTATTGCGGCAGTACATAGTATTGCGGATCGCGCAGCCAGCCTGAGCGACCGCGGCCCACGATGTCCGGACACACTACCCGATAGGTGTCGCAGACGGCACGCGCCAGCTGGTCAAAATCGTCCGATACGCGGGTCACGCCATGCAGGCACAGCAACACATTCGGATTGTGCGGATCGCCCCATTCCTGATAGGCCATTTTATGCAGGCCGGAGGGAGAAATACATTGAACAGACTTGTGCGTGGCGATGGTCATTCGAACCCCGTTTCGGTTAAAGCTTGCTGGGCGACGGCAAACTTGCGCTCCGGGCTAGCCGGGCAGCGCATTTTGCTTTGCGGATATGCAACATCTTATCGCATATGACCCCACCCTTGCACCTTACCTGAAAGATTAGGGCTGATGTACGTGCACGAAAAGAAAAACGGCGTCTGACACCAAGTGTCAAACGCCGCTTTTATCCGGAAAGAATCCGGCTGCTTATTCCCGTCTCAGTGCAGTGCGCTCAGATCCAGCTCAGCACCGGTTTGCGCAACAATGTCTTCCCGGCTCACGTCCGGCGCCAGTTCGATCACCTTCAAGCCTTGCGCCGTCACGTCCATCACACCCAGATCGGTAATGATGCGGTTCACCACGCCGACGCCGGTCAGCGGCAGGTTGCAAGCGTCGAGAATCTTGTGCGAAGTCGAGCCGTCCTTGGCCTTGGCCACATGCTCCATCAGCACCACTACCCGGCCCACGCCGGCCACCAGGTCCATCGCTCCGCCCATGCCTTTGACCAGCTTGCCAGGAATCATCCAGTTGGCCAGGTCGCCATTTTTGGAAACCTGCATCGCGCCGAGAATGGCGATGTTGATTTTACCGCCGCGTATCATCGCGAATGAATCGGCAGAGCTGAAATATGCCGATCCCGGCAGCGACGTCACAGTCTGCTTGCCGGCGTTGATCAGGTCGGCGTCGACTGCGTCTTCGGTCGGGAACGGACCAATGCCGAGCAAGCCGTTTTCCGATTGCAGCCAGACTTCGATTTCTTTCGGTACATGATTGGCAACCAGCGTCGGCAAACCAATGCCGAGGTTGACGTAGAAACCATCTTGCAATTCTTGCGCCGCGCGCGCGGCCATTTCGTCACGTGTCCATGCCATTTTGTTCTCCTGGTCTACGTTTTATTGTGCTGGACGAACAGTGCGCTGTTCGATCCGCTTTTCCGGCGTCGCATTGACTACGATGCGATGCACAAATATGCCTGGCGTGTGGACCTGGTCCGGATCGATCTCGCCGACTTCCACCAGATGCTCCACCTCGACCACGGTGATCTTGCCGGCCATGGCGACATTCGGATTGAAATTGCGGGCAGTCTTGTTGAACACCAGATTGCCGCTGCGATCAGCCTTGTAGGCTTTAACCAGAGAAACATCAGCTACCAGCGAACGCTCCATCACATATTTGGCGCCGTCGAATTCACGTATTTCCTTGCCTTCGGCGACCAGGGTGCCGACACCGGTTTTAGTAAAAAATGCGGGGATGCCGGCACCGCCTGCGCGCAATTTCTCCGCCAGGGTGCCTTGCGGCGTAAATTCCAGCTCAAGTTCGCCGGCCAGGTATTGGCGCTCGAATTCCTTGTTCTCTCCAACATAAGAGGCGATCATTTTCTTGATTTGACGGGTGGTCAGCAATTGTCCGAGGCCGAAGCCGTCGACGCCGGCATTGTTGGAAATCGCGGTCAGTTGTTTCACGCCTGAATTGCGCAACGCCAGGATCAGTGCTTCGGGGATACCGCACAGTCCGAAGCCGCCTACGGCGATGGTCTGGCCATCTTTGACTATGCCGGCCAACGCGCTTGCCGCGTCAGGATAAACTTTGTTCATGCCATGCCTCCTGTTTGTGTAAACTCTAGCCATTATTGCTTTGCTCTTGGTCTGTTAGCATATGACGAAGCAATGCTTCCAACAATACCGTAAAACTACGAATTCTTATCTTTTGTCTAATTCCGCTATTGATTATCAGACTATCTTTGCCCATGCGCCGATAGGGATGTGCGTTTCCGAACGCCGCATCATGCAAGTGTGCAACCTGGCGCTGACGCGGATGTTCGGCTACCAGCCGGAGGAATTGAACGGCCAGTCGTTCCAGCTACTGTACCCGACCCAGGATGAGTTTGAACGCACCGGAGCGCGCATCGTTCCGATCATGAACGCAAAAGGCATCTATTCGGATGAGCGCATCATGCGGCGCGCCAGCGGCGAGTTGTTCTGGTGCCATGTCACCGGCCACGCGCTGGTGCCGGAAGATACCCATGCAGCCGGTATCTGGACCTTTGAAGACTTGAGTGAAAAGCGCCGCGCCTCGGCAGTGTTGTCGCCGCGCGAGCGCGAAATTGCTGCGCTGCTGGTGGAAGGGAAAACCAGCAAGCTGATCGGCAAGCAGATCGGTCTGAGCCCACGCACAGTGGAAATGCACAGGGCGAATCTGATGAAGAAATTTGAAGCGTCGACTTCCAGCGAACTGGTGCACCGCCTGCTTGGCATTACGCAGGCGGAACGATTTTAAGGTCTAGACGGACAATACAGGATTAGTCAGCAATTGGCGCAGGTCGTCCGGCAAGGGCATCGATTTTTCCGCGTCGAAATCGACCCAGACAATCTTCGCAGTACCTTCGGCGAACACCACATCCGGCATATCGGCGCGGCGGATTTCGTAGCTGGCTTCGAAACTGGAGCGGCCGATGGCGCCGATGTAGGATTTGACTTCGACTTCACAAGGATATTTCAATTGACGCAAGAAGCTGCATTGCGCGTTGACCAACACCGGACCGTGGCGCGAGTCGAAATCACTGCCGAGCTGCTGCAGCCATTCGATCCGCGCCTGCTCCATATAACGGAAGTAAATCGTGTTGTTGACGTGACCGAGTGCATCCATATCGCCCCAGCGCATGGCGATACGGGTGGTGTGGACGTGTTTTTTGGTTTCCATGGTTCTAACTTTCCTGAATACTGTGCCGTATCGTCGGATACCATGCGAGGAACCCTACTAAGCACCGACGAAACCTAGCATTCTGCCGCAAAATCCCCGACAATTAGCACATCCGTTCGAAAATTAAATCGGGACTTACGCAAAATGTCGCCAGCTAGGTATGCTGACGAAGATAGTACGAAGGTACTGCCAGACGGCATAACGCCGCTGGCGGGATTTTGCGTAAGTCCTCCATTATAGGCAAAGAGACAATGACTCCAACCCCAGGGCAAAACCAGCAGAACCTCCTCGAGCAATACGGTCCACGCGAAGCGATGGAATACGATGTCGTTGTCGTCGGCGGCGGTCCGGCTGGCTTGGCGGCGGCAATCCGCCTGAAACAGCAGGCCGCGGAACAAGGACGTGAAGTATCCGTCTGCGTACTGGAAAAAGGCAGCGAAATCGGCGCCCACATCCTGTCCGGTGCTGTGATGGACCCGCAAGCCCTGACCGAACTGCTGCCAAACTGGAAAGAACTGGGTGCGCCGCTGACCACCGAGGTCAGCGAAGACCGCTTCCTGTTCCTAACTGAGAACAAGGCCTACAAGACACCTAACTGGCTGTTACCGGCCTGCTTCCAGAATCATGGCAATTACGTCATCTCGCTAGCCAATGTAGTGCGCTGGATGGGCCAGCAGGCAGAGACCCTGGGCGTGGAGATCTTTCCCGGCTTTCCGGCCGCTGAAGTCCTGTACAACGAAGACGGTTCGGTCAAGGGCGTCGCCACCGGCAACATGGGCGTGGATCGCCACGGCCAACCAACCGACGCTTTTCAGCTCGGCATGGAACTGCGCGCAAAATACACCTTGTTTGCGGAAGGCGCGCGCGGCCATCTGGGCAAGCAGCTGATGGCGAAATTCGACCTCAATAAAGGCAAGGACCCGCAGACCTACGCCATCGGCATCAAGGAATTGTGGGAAATCGATCCAAAGCTGCACCAGCCGGGCCTGGTGGTCCATACGGCCGGCTGGCCGCTGGATACCCAGACCTACGGCGGCTCTTTCCTTTACCACCTGGAAAACAACCAGGTAGCGGTCGGTTATGTGGTTGGCCTGGCTTATGAGAATCCCTATCTGTCGCCTTATGAAGAATTCCAGCGCTACAAGACGCATCCGGAAATCAGCAAGTTTTTCCAGGGCGGCAAGCGGATTTCCTACGGCGCCCGCGCAATTACCGCCGGCGGCCTGCAATCGCTGCCCAAGCTGACCTTCCCGGGCGGCGCTTTGATCGGTTGTGACGCCGGCTTCCTCAACGCTAGCCGCATCAAGGGCAGCCATGCGGCGATCAAGACCGGCATGCTGGCGGCAAACGCAGCTTTCGAAGCGCTGGGCAACAACCGCCAGTTTGACGAACTGACCGCTTACAGCCAGGCGTTCGAACAATCCTGGTTACGCGAAGAACTGCACAAGGCGCGCAATTTCAAACCTTGGATGAGCAAGGGCCTGTATCTCGGCACCTTGATGGTCGGTATCGATCAGGTTGTATTCGGCGGCAAAGCGCCGTGGACCTTGCGCCACACGCATGCCGATCACGAATGCCTGAAGCCGGCCGCCAATTATTCGCCGATAAAATATCCAAAGCCGGATGGCAAGCTGACCTTCGACCGCCTGTCGTCGGTATTCATTTCCAACACCAACCACGCTGAAGACCAGCCGATCCACCTGACCTTGAAGGATCCCACAGTGCCGGTGAACGTCAACCTGCGCGACTATGCGGGTCCGGAAACACGTTACTGCCCTGCCGGCGTCTATGAATTCGTTACTAACGACGACAATACCGAGCGCCTGCAAATCAATGCGCAAAACTGTGTGCACTGCAAAACCTGCGACATCAAGGATCCGACGCAGAATATCGTGTGGGTGACGCCGGAAGGCGGCGGCGGGCCGAACTATCCAAACATGTAATATCATCTTAAAGGCTGCGGTTGCAGCCTTTTTATATTCACCCAATGACAATCTGGCGCGGAAAGCACAATTACCCGGCACGCAGGCGAAGCGAACGCATCCTTGATGCGTTGCTGCTCGGCGGCATCTTCGCCAAGTGGAGCTATCGCCTTGGCTTGCATGGCAGCTTAAGCGTCTCGCACTACGCCATCGAATTATCGCCGGAAAAAAAACTGGCGTCCCCGTTGCGTATAGCATTTGCGTCCGACTTCCACGCCGGCCCGACTACGCATCCCCAAATATTTGAAGAGCTTTTCGACGAAATCGACCGTCAACAACCTGACGTCCTGCTGCTTGGCGGGGATTTTGTTTCGGCTCACGCGCACTACGCCGAAATACTCAAGGATGGACTAGCGGGCATCCAACCTCGATTCGGAAAATATGCCGTGATGGGAAATCATGACTTATGGGTGGACGATACGGAATTATGCGGCATCTTGCACGAAGCCGGAGTGAATGTCCTGGTCAACCAGAATCGTCCGCTGCCAGCGCCTTATGAAGCCGTCTCGATTTGCGGCCTGGACGATCCCTGGACCGGGGCCCCGGATATAGATCAAACCGTCGCCGATGCCGGGGCCATACGCATACTGCTGATGCACGCACCCGATGGCTTGCTGCTGCTGGATGGGCAGCACTTTGACCTCAGCGTAGCGGGACATACGCATGGCGGCCAGATCGCCTTGCCGAACGGCAGGCCGATCATCGTACCGTCAGGCCCGATGTGCCGAAAATATCATTTTGGCAGGTATGAAACGGAACTCAACGGTAGCCTGATCGTGAGCCGCGGAGTCGGATGCAGCAGCTTGCCAATCCGGCTCAATGCCGATCCGGAGCTGGTGATCTGTACAATGTACTAAGGCAGCTTCCAGTTTCCTGCGATAATTTTTTCAAGCCAGAAAGTACCGATGACGGTTTTAACGTCAGTGACCTTCCCTTCCTTTATCCAGCTCAGCATGTCTGTGAGCGGCGCCTTGAATACATCAAGGAATTCGCCGTCATCGAGCTTGCGCTCACCCGCAACCAGACCGCGCGCCAGGAACAGTTCCAGATGCTCGTCGGAATAGGCGATCGCATTGTGGATAGTGCAGACGTGTTGCCACTCCGTGGCGGTATAGCCCGTCTCTTCCAACAACTCGCGCTTGGCGCAACTCAGGTGATCTTCGCCTTCATCAATTTTTCCTGCGGGATACTCAATGAAGACTCGTTCCAACGGATAGCGGTATTGCCGCTCTAGCAATACCGTGCCATCCTCAAACAACGGCAAGATCACGACAGCGCCGGGATGCTTGATGTACTCACGCGTGGTGGCTTTGCCGTCTGGCAGTTCGACCTTGTCGCGTTGCACTTTGAGAAAATGACCATCATAAGCTACGGCAGTTGCGATCCGGGTTTCTTTGAGGTGACTATCCATGCGAACGCTCCAGCGAAATAGTGGAAAGTGAAAGATGCTGATTAGAGGGAATTGTAATGCCTGGATGCGCAGACTGCGCTGCGTGCTGGACTGGAAGACGCTGGCAAGGGACTAGTACAGCCTCCCCCTGTTCAAACCGCATAGTTTCAGCGGTGTTTCTTCAGGTAGCGTAATACGTAACCAGGATAGGCCAGCACCAGGAACATGCAACCGGTCACGGCATAAAACTCCCAGCCTTGCGTAAAGGTATTTCCGATATTTGCTTCCAGCACATAGGCAAACAGGCCGACCAACGCATACAGTGCCAGCAACTCAAGCAAACGCACCCAAATCGGCTTTACCGCAGCCTCACCCTGACCGCCAGACTTGAGCGGAACCAGCGCGAACAAGCGTTCATTAAAGAACGGCAGGTTCGCTGCCAGCAGTGCAAGCAGGATGACGAACAGGCTGGAGAGAGAAACGTTCACGTTGTGATTTTGCCAGATCAGGAAGTAACTCTGGCGATGAAGCCGGCCAGCGTACGCACGATGGCCAGATTGCTCGCATCCATCAGCAAACCAGGCCACAGGCCCAACACCAATACCGCCAAGCCATTCAGGCTCAGCAATACACGGACGTCAGCGTGGGCGACGATAGGAGCGCGGTCTTGCGGCTCATCGAAATACATCATTTTGATGACGCGCAGATAGTAGAAAGCGCCAATCAGCGAGAACAGCACCGCAACCACAGCCAACCAGATCTGGTGCGTACCGATCACTGCCTGCAATACCGACAGCTTGGCGTAGAAGCCCATCAGCGGCGGAATCCCTGCCAACGAGAGCATCAACACCAGCATCACGCCGGCGAACCAAGGGCTACGTTGATTCAAGCCTTTGAAGTCATCCATGCTTTCAGCCTCAAAACCGGCGCGCGACAGCAGCATGATGACGCCGAAAGTGCCGAGCGTAGTCATGACATAAGTGATCGCATAGAACAGGGCTGAGCTGTATGCGTTGGAAGACGAGAATAGATTGTTGTCGACCACGCCGCTCAACAAGCCGAGCAACATGAAACCCATATGTGAAATGGTCGAGTATGCCAGCATGCGCTTGATATTAGTCTGTGCAATCGCAGTGATGTTACCGATCGCCATAGACAACACCGCCAGCACGGTCAGCATCTGCTGCCAGTCGACCGCCAGCGGCAACAGTGCCTCCACCAGCAAACGGAAACAGATTGCAAAAGCCGCCAGCTTAGGAGCGCCACCCAGCAACAAGGTAACTGCAGTCGGCGCACCTTGATATACGTCTGGCACCCACATATGGAACGGTACTGCGCCCAGCTTGAACGCCAGGCCGGCAACCACGAATACCACGCCGAATACCAGCACGGTATGGTTGATGCCGCCGGAATCCGCGGCGCGAGCCACTTCAACCAGGTCGAGCGAACCAGTGGCGCCATACAACATCGACATACCGTACAAGAGGAAACCGGAAGCCATCGCGCCCAGCACGAAATATTTCATCGCCGCTTCAGTTGCTGAAGTGTTTTCACGACGCAAAGCGACCATCGCGTACAGCGACAGGGACATCAGCTCCAGGCCAAGGTAGATGCTGAGGAAATTGCTGCCGGAAATCATTACCATCTGTCCCAGCAACGTGAACAAGGCCAAGGGATAAAACTCACCGCCCAGATGACCACCAACCATGTCGCGCTCACTCACATAACGGCGCGAATACACCAGGGTCATCGCCACCGCTACATAAGAAACCAGCTTCAACAGGCAACTCAGCGGGTCGGAGACAAACATGTTGTAGAAGGTATAAACCGTCTCCCCGCTTTCAAATGCACCCAGCGTCAATACAAAACACACCGCCAGCACGGCCAGCGTCAGGTAATAGGTGATATGGCGCTTGGCATCCGAAACGAACATATCGATCAGCAGTACGACAGAGGTCGCAATCAGCAGAAAGATTTCCGGATAAACAGGGATCAGATTCATGTTATTCATTTATTTGCCGCTTATTTTTGTACACTGTACTTCTTAGTCAGTTGAGGACAGAGTCGCCCGGACAGGGTAACTTGTCGCCTTTTGGCGCCACGTAAAACCTGCGCTGGCCACCTCTGCCCCGCAACTCATCAATTTAACTTGGTGATCGCGACATGCTTCAGCAGGTCCGCCACCGATACCTGCATGGCATCGGTGAATGGCGCCGGATACAGGCCCATCGCGATAACGGCAATCGCCAGCACACCCAGCATGGCGAACTCACGCTTGTTCAGGTCCAGCATTTCTTTCACGTGCGAATTGGTTACAGCGCCGAACACCACCCGCTTGACCAGCCACAGCGAATACGCTGCGCCGAGAATCAGTGCAGTCGCCGCCAGCAGGCCAATCCAGAAATTGAATTTGACCGCCCCCAGAATCACCATGAATTCACCGACGAAACCGGACGTGCCTGGCAAGCCGGAGTTGGCCAGCGAGAACAGCACAAACAAGGCAGCGAAACGCGGCATCACGTTCACGACACCACCGTAGGCCGAGATTTCACGGGTATGCATGCGGTCATACAACACGCCGATACACAGGAACATCGCGCCGGACACAAAGCCGTGCGAAATCATTTGCACGATACCGCCCTGCAAACCGATGTCATTGAAAATAAAGAAACCGAGCGTAACGAAACCCATGTGCGCAATCGACGAATAGGCAATCAGCTTCTTCATGTCCTTTTGCACCAGCGCTACCAGACCGATATAAATGACGGCAATCAGCGACAAGGTGATCATGAAACCTGCCAGATAGTGGCTGGCGTCAGGTGTAATCGGCAGCGAAAAACGCAGGAAGCCGTAACCGCCCAACTTCAGCATGATGGCCGCCAACACTACTGAGCCGCCGGTTGGCGCTTCAACGTGAGCGTCAGGCAACCAGGTATGTACCGGCCACATCGGCACCTTGACCGCAAAGGCAATCAGGAAAGCCAGGAAGATCAAAATCTGTTCCGACATATCCAGCGGCAGCTGATGCCAGGTCAGGATTTCGAAAGTGCCGGAATGGAAATACAGGTACAGCAATGCGACCAGCATCAGCAGCGAACCCATCAGCGTGTACAGGAAGAACTTGATCGCCGCATACACCCGGTTGGTACCACCCCAGACACCGACGATGATGAACATCGGGATCAGCGTGGCTTCGAAGAATACATAGAACAGCATCCCGTCCAGCGCGCAGAAGACACCGATCATCAGGCCCGACAAGATCAGGAAAGCGCCCATGTATTGCGCGACTTTCTTCTCGATCACTTGCCATGCAGAAATCACCACCAGCACCGTGATAAATGCGGTCAGCGGAATGAACCACAACGAAATGCCGTCGATACCGAGGAAATAATTGATGTTGAAGCGGTCGATCCACACCGACTTTTCAACAAACTGCATACCTTGGAGGCCGTTGTCGAACTGACGCACGATCGGCAAAGTCACGACAAAACTGACCGCTGCGCCTAGCAGCGAAAGCCAGCGCACCAGGGTTGGATTATCGTCGCGACCTACGGCCAGGACGAGGATACCGAACGCGACCGGACACCAGATCGCGAGGCTGAGAAGAGGGAAAGTTGACTGCATCATATTTATTATTTATCTACCTTGCTGAGTTTGCTGAGAGTTGACTAAGCTCGCCCAGCTTATTTGGCAAACGGAAACGGCATGAACCAAACCAGGAAACCCAGCACGCCGATAATCATCACGAATGCATAGTGATAGATATAGCCGGATTGCCAGAGACGGGTAATTTTCGAAAACCAGTTGACGGCCTTGGCGCTGCCGTTGACGATCAGGCCATCGATCAGGCCACGGTCGCCGGCATTCCACAAGCCACGACCCAGCATGCGGGCGCCGCCGGCGAAGACCACGTCGTTGAACTTGTCCATATAGTATTTATTGTCGAGCAGCGTGAAGATCGGGCCACACTTCTGCTTGATCGCCGCAGGCAAGCGCGGATTGACCATATAGCAATAGTAAGCTGCTGCCACGCCGGCAATCGCCAGCCACAACGGCGCTGAACTGAATGCGTGCGCCACCATGCCAACCGGACCGTGGAAATCGGTGCGCAACTCTTCCATTGCATGATGCGCTTCGTTGACGAAAATTACGTCCTTGAAAAAGCTGCCGAACAGCATCGGCTCGATCGCAAAGAAACCGATGACGGCGGATGGAATCGCCAGCAAGATCAGCGGCAATGTCACAACCCAAGGCGACTCATGCGGCTTCTGGCCTGGCGCCAGGCCATGATGTTCGTGCTCTTCCTCTGCATCGTCGTGATGCGCGTCATGGGCATCGTGGGCATCGCTCACTGCGTGCGCCGGAGCGTGGTGACCATGATCGTCATGTGCCTTGCCGAAGCGCTCTTCGCCATGGAACACCATGAAGTACATGCGGAACGAATAGAAGGCAGTCACGAATACGCTGGCCAGCACGGCGAAATAAGCAAAGCCCGAACCGAACAGGGTCGATGCGTGCGCCGCTTCGATAATGCTGTCTTTTGAATAGAAACCTGAGAAGAACGGCGTACCGATCAGCGCCAGTGATCCGATCAGCGATGTAATCCAGGTAATCGGCATGTATTTACGCAAGCCACCCATGTTGCGCATGTCTTGATCGTGGTGCAAACCGATAATCACCGAGCCGGCGCCAAGGAATAACAAAGCCTTGAAGAAAGCGTGCGTCATCAAGTGAAACACTGCCACAGAGTAAGCCGATGCACCCAGCGCCACAGTCATGTAGCCAAGCTGCGACAAGGTCGAGTACGCCACGACGCGTTTGATGTCGGTCTGGATAACACCGAGGAAACCCATGAACAGCGCAGTAATCGAACCGATGATCAGGATGAACGACAAGGCGGTATCCGATAGTTCGAACAGCGGCGACATGCGGGTCACCATGAAGATACCGGCAGTTACCATGGTCGCCGCGTGGATCAGCGCGGAAATCGGCGTCGGGCCTTCCATTGAATCAGGCAGCCAGACGTGCAACGGAAACTGTGCGGATTTACCCATGGCGCCGATGAACAGGCAGATACAGGCAACCGTCAACAACATCCAGTTGCTTCCCGGCAGAGTCATTTGCGCCAGCAGGCCCTTTTGCGCGAACACTTCGGTGTAGTTCATCGAACCGGAATACGCCAGCAGCAAACCGATGCCGAGAATAAAGCCAAAGTCGCCGACACGATTGACCAGGAAGGCTTTCATGTTGGCGAAAATCGCCGTCGGACGGGTATACCAGAAACCGATCAGCAGGTACGACACGAGGCCCACTGCTTCCCAACCGAAGAACAGCTGCAGGAAGTTGTTGCTCATGACCAGCATCAGCATCGAGAACGTGAACAGCGAAATGTAGGAGAAGAAGCGGTTATAGCCTTCGTCGTCTTTCATGTAGCCGATGGTGTAGATATGCACCATGAGCGAAACAAAGGTTACCACGCACATCATCATCGCCGTCAGGCTGTCGACCAGGAAACCGACTTCCAGCTTGACGCCACCGACCGTCATCCAGGTGTACAAGGTACCGTTGAATGTGGCGCCATCGATTACCTGCAGCAAGGTCTGCACGGAAATGATCAAGGCGATCAGCACGCCCAAGATCGTGACCGTATGCGAGGTCTTGCGACCGACCAGATTACCGAAGAATTTGGTACCGAATAAGCCCGCGATCGCAGCACCAGCCAGGGGTGCCAACGGTACGGCAAGAAGTAATTGTGGGTTAAGTTGCCCCGCCATGATGAACCTTATCTTTATTCGTTATTTGTTGTCTGCGTATTCCATGCCCCGTCAGCAACGGCTACCGGGACAAACCTCGTCATCAGCCTTTGAGGCTGTCCAGATCTTCCACATTGATGGTGTCCAGATTACGGAACAACGCCACCAGGATGGCCAAACCAATTGCCGATTCTGCGGCCGCTACCGTGAGGATAAAGAAAACGAAAATCTGCCCTGCCGCATCGCCGAGGTAATACGAGAAGGCGATGAAATTCATGTTCACCGCCAGCAGCATCAATTCGATTGCCATCAGCAATACGATGAGGTTCTTGCGGTTGAGGAAAATGCCGACGATCCCGATCGAGAACAGGATCGCACCAAGGATCAGATAGTGAGCGAGCGAAAGTACCATGTTGCGTCCTTGTTATTTTTGTGGCGCCGCCGGTGCAGGCGGAGTTGCTGGTGGAGTGGCAGGCGCGGCAACAGGTACTGCCGGCGCAATTGGATCGACCTTATCTTCCGACTTCATCTTGACGATGCGTACCCGGTCGGTGCTCTTGACCTTGACCGCAGCAGCCGGCGAGAAATACTTGCTGTCTTTACGACGGCGCAAGGTCAGTGCAACCGCTGCCACAATCGCCACCAGCAAGATCACGGCGGCAATTTCGAAGGCGAATACGTACTCGGTATAGATCAGCTTGCCCAGCTCTTTGGTATTGCCGATGTTGGCCGAGATGGCTGGCACATCGGCATCGCTGCCCTGGAAACCGTGGAATATGACCCCGGCCATTTCCAGGACGATGATGGTGCCGACTGTGGCCCCAAGCGGAAAATAACCCCAGAATCCCTCACGCATTTTTTCGAGGTTAATATCCAGCATCATCACCACAAACAAGAACAGCACCATCACCGCACCGACGTACACCAGCACCAGCACGATCGACAGGAACTCAGCCTTGAGCAGCATCCAGATACCGGCCGCCGAGAAGAACGACAACACCAGGAACAGCGCGGAATGCACTGGATTACGGGCGGTGATAACGCGCAGCGAGGCCAATACCAGCACCACGGAGAACGCGTAAAACAAGAAGGTCTTAAATTCCATAATGGCCCAAAAAGTCGGCTAAAGAAGCTTCACTAATCGCTACAAGCTAGCGTTAGTTGGTTGGAGGCCGGGTAATTCGCCACGCGATTTTCTGCTGGCGATGTAACCCGGTCCCGCAAATAATTCAATTTTTCACAACCACAGCACAATAAGAACGCGCTGTAAGACAGATTAACGGTATGCAGCGTCCGCGGCGCGCGCCGCGGCGATTTCAGGTTCGTAACGATCACCCACCGCCAACAACATTTCCTTGGTGTAGTACAGATCGCCACGCTTTTCACCGTGATATTCCAGAATGTGGGTCTCGACGATCGAATCGACCGGGCAAGACTCTTCGCAGAAACCGCAGAAAATGCATTTGGTCAGATCGATATCGTAGCGCGTGGTACGGCGAGAGCCGTCTGCACGCTGTTCCGATTCAATCGTGATCGCCATTGCCGGGCAAACTGCCTCACACAGTTTGCAAGCGATGCAGCGCTCTTCTCCGTTCGGATAGCGGCGCAACGCGTGCAGACCGCGAAAACGCGGCGACTGCGGCGTCTTCTCTTCCGGGAACAGCACCGTAATCTTGCGTGCGAACAGGTAGCGGCCGGTGAGGCGCAATCCCTTGATCAGCTCCAGCAGCATCAAACTGCCGAAAAAATCCTTGATGGCTTCCATTTACTCTATACCTTCCATTACTTCCAGATATTCCATGGACTTTGAATCCAGGCTGCGACAATCACCAGATAGACGAGAATCAGGGGGATGAATACTTTCCAGCCCAGGCGCATGATCTGGTCATAGCGATAGCGCGGGAACGAGGCACGTACCCAGATAAACACAGACAACATGAAGAAGGTCTTCAAACCGAGCCAGATCCAGCCTGGTATCCAGTCCAGGAACGCAGCAGGCGAAGCCCAGCCGCCCATGAACAGCAGAGCTGTCAGGATCGACACCAGAATCATGTTGGCGTATTCAGCCAGGAAAAACATTGCGAACGACATGCCCGAGTATTCGATCATGTGACCGGCTACGATTTCCGATTCGCCTTCAACCACGTCAAACGGATGACGGTTGGTTTCGGCGATGCCGGAAATGAAATAAATCAGGAACACAGGGAACAAGGACAGCCAGTTCCAGGACAGGAAGCCGACGCCGTGATCGTAGAAATAGCCCTTGCTCTGCGCCATCACGATATCAGTCAAGTTCAGGCTGCCCGATACCATCAGTACGATGACCAGGGCAAAGCCCATCGAAATTTCGTAGGACACCATCTGCGCCGAAGCGCGCATCGCACCCAGGAAAGCGTACTTGGAGTTGGATGCCCAGCCGGCGATGATCACGCCGTAGACTTCCATCGAGGTAATCGCCATCACGAACAGCAGACCGGCGTTGACGTTAGCCAGCACGGTCTCAGGACCGAAGGGCACCACAGCCCAGGCCGCCAAGGCTGGCATGATGGTCATGATCGGTGCGATGAAGAACAATACCCGGTTGGCGCGCGCCGGCACCGTGACTTCTTTCAGCAACAGCTTGACGGCGTCGGCGATCGGCTGCAGCAAGCCTGCGAAACCGACCCGGTTAGGACCGACGCGGATATGCATCCAGCCAATCAGTTTGCGCTCCCAATAAGTCATGTAGGCTACGCACAGCAGCAACGGCACGACCACGACGATGATCTTGATCAGGTTCCAGATCAGCGGCCAGATAACGCCGAACCAGCCGGCGCCGGTTGCATTGATGGTGGCGATGAAATGATCCATCATGCTTTCTCCACTACGATAGAACCGAACATCGCACCCAAGGCTGCGGTCGAGGCATGCGAAGCGGCTACCCGCACCACATTTTCCGGCAAGGAGGCATCAATCGCCGCCAGCAGCGAAGCTACGCCCTGCCCTTGTTTTACTGTCACGCGGTCTCCACCGGCAACACCCAGTTTTGCTGCCAGCGCTGCCGGCAACCACGCTTGCGGCGCTTGGCCGTCAACGGTTTCCTGCAGCGATGCGGCGCGGCGTACGACGGCGTCGCCAAAATAGATCGGCACATCGGCAATACGCTCGAGTGCGCCATTCGCAGTTTGTGCGCCAGCTTGCGGTTGCAGGTCGCAGGCATTGTTCAGGCGCGCCGCCAAGTTGGCTGCAGCGACTTCACCGGTACCCAGCACTTCGTCGCGAATCGCTTCCGAAGTGTCATAGTCAAAGCCTGCCAAGCCCAGCAAGTTACCCAACACGCGCAACACCTTCCAGGCCGGACGAGCGTCGCCCATAGGCCGAACGGTACCGTTGAAACTTTGAGCGCGGCCTTCACAGTTGACGAAAGTACCGGAAGTTTCCGTGAACGGCGCGATCGGCAACAAGACGTCTGCATAGTCGGCACCATGCTTGTAAGCCGACATTGCGACAACCATTTCAGCCTGCTTCAGCGCAGCGACAGCCACCTGCGGGTCGAAGCTGTCCAGTTCAGGCTCAGCATTCAACAAGACATAGGCTTTATGAGGTTGCGCGAAAATTTGTTGCGCATTACGACCCTTGCCAGCAGCTGGCAAGGCATTCGCCCAATAGCCGCCGACAGTGTTACCAGCCTCGGTCATATAGCCGAACTTGGCATCAGTCTGTTGTGCAATCCATTGCGCAACCGCATGCAGTTGCGAGGCTTGTGGATGCTGCGCTGCTGCATTACCCAGCATGACTGCTTTCGCATCGCCCGACAACAGGCTGGCGGCAGTTTGCTTGGCTTCGGCTGAAGGCTCGACATTGTCGAACCCGGCAGGAACAGCAACACTCTTGGCTTGCGCCACAGCGACTGCGACCTGGCTCAACGCCGACAACCAAGCCGACGGCGCCGCGATAATCTTGTTAGCGACCGGCATCAGCAGGTCGTCGTCGGTTGCGTGCAGGATACTCAGCTTGGCGCCGCGCTTGACGCTCAGGCGCAAGCGCGCCGACAGCAAAGGATGATCCTTGCGCAGGAACGAACCGATCATGAAAACGCGATTCAATTGCGCGAATTCGTTGATCGACATGCCCAGCCATGGCGTGACCTTGCCGTCGAGGGCGAAGTCGGATTGGCGCAGACGGAAATCGATATTTTCCGAACCCATGCCACGTACTACTTTTTGCAGCAGCGACAATTCTTCCAGGGTCGAATATGGCGTGCCGACAGCAGCAATCGCATCGGCGCCGTGCTCGTGGCGAATGTTACGCAGACCGTGCGCGACATATTCCAGCGCAGTTTGCCATTCGACTTCTTGCCACTTGCCGTCTTGCTTCAGCATCGGCTTGGTCAGACGCTCGGCGCTGTTCAAGCCTTCATAGGCGAAACGGTCCTTGTCCGATATCCAGCATTCATTGACGTCGTTGTTTTCCAGCGGCAGTACGCGCATCACCTTGCCGGACTTGACCTGCACCACCAGATTGGCGCCCAGGCCATCATGCGGGCTGACCGATTTGCGACGCGACAATTCCCAGGTACGGGCGCTGTAACGGAAAGGCTTGGAAGTCAATGCACCGACCGGACACAGATCGATCATGTTGCCGGACAATTCCGAGTTGACGGTCTTGCCGACAAAGGTAGTAATCTCGGAATGCTCGCCGCGGCCAACCATGCCGAACTCCATCACGCCGGCGATTTCCTGGCCGAAACGGACGCAGCGCGTGCATTGGATGCAACGGCTCATTTCCTGCATGGAGATCAGCGGACCGGCGTCTTTCGGCGCCACGACACGCTTCTCTTCTTCGTAGCGGGAAGACGATTTGCCGTAGCCGACCGCCAGATCCTGCAACTGGCATTCGCCGCCCTGATCGCAGATCGGGCAATCCAGCGGATGATTGATCAGCAGGAATTCCATCACGCTCTTCTGCGCGGTCGTCGCCTTGTCGCTGGCGGTGCGCACGATCATGCCGGCGGTCACCGGCGTGGCGCAGGCTGGCAGGGCCTTAGGGGCTTTTTCCACCTCGACCAGGCACATGCGGCAGTTAGCCGCGATGGAGAGTTTTTTGTGATAGCAAAAATGGGGAATGTAAGTACCAATCTTGTTGGCAGCATCCATTACCATGCTGCCCTCTTGGACTTCCACTTTCTTGCCGTCTATTTCGATTTCAACCATGGCTTTTGCTTTTCTTGCCTAAGTGTTCTTGCTTAGAGTATTTGCTGATGCCGTCATCGACCATCATTCATGATCATTTGAAAACAGAGCAATTCGTCGCGCTACTGCTGTTCTTTGCAACTCAACCGTTTTATCTGATTAGTTGAGGACAGAGTAATTAGCCACGCTACGGTGGCTCTTAAAGCCAACGCAGGCCGCCTCTGTCCCGCAATTATTGATAACTTGGCACCAAGCAATGCTTATGCTCGATGTGATATTCAAATTCTTCGCGATAATTCTTGAGGAAACCACGCACCGGCATCGCTGCCGCATCACCGAGCGCACAGATGGTGCGCCCCATGATGTTGCCGGCAACCGTATCCAGCAGGTCCATGTCCTCCGGACGGCCATGGCCGGTTTCGATGCGGTGAACCAGGCGGTACAGCCAGCCCGTGCCTTCGCGGCATGGCGTGCACTGGCCGCACGACTCTTCAAAATAGAAGTACGACAGGCGCAACAGCGATTTGACCATGCAGCGCGTTTCGTCCATCACGATCACGGCGCCTGAACCGAGCATCGAGCCGGCCTTGGCGATCGAATCGTAATCGAGATCGGTATCCATCATGACGTCGCCCTTGATCACCGGAGCGGATGAACCGCCAGGGATCACTGCCTTGATCTTCTTGCCGCCGCGCATGCCACCGGCCAGTTCCATCAGCGTCGAAAACGGAGTGCCCAGCGGCACTTCGTAATTACCCGGCTTTTCAACGTCGCCGGAAATCGAGAAAATCTTGGTGCCGCCGTTATTCGGTTTGCCCAGCGCCGCATAGGCTTCGCCGCCCATGTTCAGCAGGAACGGCACCGCAGCGAAAGTCTCGGTATTGTTGATCGTGGTCGGTTTGCCGTACAAGCCAAAGCTGGCAGGGAAAGGCGGCTTGAAGCGCGGCTGTCCCTTCTTGCCTTCGAGCGATTCCAGCAAGGCGGTTTCTTCGCCACAGATGTAAGCGCCGTAGCCGTGGAACGCGTGCAACTGGAAATTGAATTCGCTGCCGAAAATCTTGTCGCCCAGGGCACCTGCGGCCCGAGCTTCTTCCAGCGCCTCTTCAAAGCGCTCATAGCCGGACCAGATTTCGCCGTGAATATAGTTGTAGCCGACCGTGATGCCCATGGCGTAAGCGCCGATGGCCATGCCTTCGATCAGCGAATGCGGATTGTAGCGAATGATGTCGCGGTCTTTGAATGTGCCCGGCTCGCCTTCGTCGGTATTGCAGACCAAGTACTTCTGGCCCGGGAACTGGCGTGGCATGAAGCTCCACTTCAGGCCGGTCGGGAAACCCGCGCCGCCACGGCCGCGCAGCGAACCGGCTTTCAGTTCTGCGATGACTTGTTCCGGCGTGATTTTTTCAGACAGGATACGCTTGAGGGCGGTATAGCCGCCACGCTTGACGTAATCGGCGAAGTGCCAGTTGTTGCCGTCCAGATTAGCCAGGATCAGCGGATTGATATGACGATTGTGCAAGCTGGTCATTTCTTGAGTTCCTCTAGCAAGCCGTCAATCTTTTCGTTCGACATCCAGCTACACATGCGTTTGTTATTCACCAGCAGCACCGGCGCATCGCCGCAAGCGCCCATGCATTCGCCTTCAACGAGCGTAAACTGGCCATCGGCCGTGGTCTCGCGGAAACCGATGCCGAGCTTGTGCTTCAAATGCTCCGCAGCCCGCTCGCCGCCGGACAGCTGGCAAGGCAGGTTGGTGCAGATGCTGATCTTGTGCTTGCCGACCGGCTTGGTGTTGTACATATTGTAAAAGGTCGCGACTTCCTGCACCGCGATCGCCGGCATGTCCAGATAGTCTGCGACATCCTGCATGGTTTCCGGCGCCAGCCAGCCCTTTTCGTCTTGCGCAATCGCCAGTGCGGCCATCACCGCCGACTGTTTCTGGTCGGCGGGGAATTTCGCTACTTCGCGATCGATCTTTTTGTATGTATCTTGACTTAACAACATGTGTTGGCCATTCGTGCGCGATGCTTTGCGCGATAGTTAATTGGTAACAGCAGACTTAGCAGGCTTACTTGATGCACTTAACGGTCGATTTCACCGAAAACGATATCTTGCGTACCGATGATGGTAACGGCATCGGCGATCATGTGGCCCTTGGCCATTTCGTTCAAACCTTGCAGATGCGGGAAGCCAGGTGCGCGGATCTTCAAACGGTACGGCTTGTTGGCGCCATCCGAGACGATGTACACGCCGAATTCGCCCTTCGGATGCTCCACCGCGGCATACGCTTCGCCCGGCGGCACATGGAAACCTTCGGTGAAGAGCTTGAAGTGGTGAATCAGCTCTTCCATGTTGGATTTCATGTCGACCCGCGACGATGGCGCAACCTTGTGGTTGGTGGTCATCACCGGACCGTTGTTGTTGCGCAGCCATTCTACGCATTGCTTGATGATCCGGTTGGACTGGCGCATTTCTTCCACGCGCACCAGATAACGGTCATAGCAATCGCCGTTCTTGCCGACCGGGATGTCGAAGTCGAGCAAGTCGTACACTTCGTACGGCTGCTTCTTGCGCAAATCCCACTCGACGCCGGAACCACGCAACATGGCGCCGGTAAAGCCCATCGCCTTGGCGCGCTCCGGCGAGACCACGCCGATGCCGACCAGGCGCTGTTTCCAGATACGGTTGTCAGTCAGCAGGGTTTCGTATTCATCCACGTATTTCGGGAAGCGCACGGTGAAGTCTTCGATGAAGTCCAGCAGGGAGCCCTGACGGTTTTCATTGAGGGCGCTGATCGCCTTGGCGTTACGCACCAGCGATGCCTTGTGTTGCGGCATTGTGTCCGGCAGGTCGCGATAAACGCCGCCCGGACGATAGTAAGCCGCATGCATACGCGCGCCGGAAACGGCTTCGTAGCAATCCATCAGATCTTCACGTTCGCGGAATGCATACAGCAAGACCGCCATCGCGCCGACGTCCAGCGCATGCGCACCAATCCACATCAAATGGTTCAGCAGGCGCGTGATTTCGTCGAACATGACGCGGATGTACTGGGCGCGCAACGGCACTTCCAGGCCAAGCAGGCGCTCAATCGCCATCACATAGCCGTGTTCATTACACATCATCGACACATAGTCGAGACGGTCCATGTACGGTACGGATTGCAGATAGGTTTTTTGTTCCGCCAACTTCTCGGTGCCGCGATGCAGCAGGCCGATATGTGGGTCGGCGCGCTGGATGACTTCGCCGTCCAGCTCCAGCACCAGGCGCAAAACGCCGTGCGCGGCCGGATGCTGCGGGCCGAAGTTCAGCGTGTAGTTCTTAATCTCTGCCATTATTTGATCCCGTAATGTTCTTCACGAATCACCCGCGGCGTGATTTCGCGCGGATCGATCGTTACGGGTTGATAAATTACGCGCTTCTGCTCGGCGTCGTAGCGCATCTCGACATAACCCGAAACCGGGAAGTCCTTGCGGAACGGATGGCCGATAAAGCCATAGTCGGTCAGGATGCGGCGCAAGTCGTTGTGGCCTTCGAACAGGATGCCGAAGAAGTCGAATGCTTCGCGCTCGTACCAGTTGGCCGATGCCCAGATATCAGTCAGCGAGGCCACCACCGGCATCTCGTCATCCGGTGCGAACACGCGCACGCGCAAACGCCAGTTGTGCGCAATCGACAGCAGGTGGGATACCACGGCAAATCGCGCGCCATCCCATGCGCCCTCGCCGTAGGTCGAATAATCGACGCCACAGAGGTCGATCAGCTCTTCAAAACGGGTATCGGCGTGATCGCGCAGGACGCGCATCGCCGACAGATAATTCGCAGCCTTGACGATGATGGTGATCTCGCCAAAGGCCACTGTCAGGCTTTGAAGGTCGTCGCCAAGCGCATTGCGCACGGCGGCTTCCAGGGTTTCCAGTTTGGTCGTCATGGTGCTCTCTTAACGCGCAATCGTATTGGTGCGGCGAATCTTGTTTTGCAACTGGATGATGCCGTACAACAGCGCTTCAGCAGTCGGCGGGCAGCCAGGAACATAAATATCCACCGGCACGATGCGATCGCAACCGCGCACCACCGAATACGAATAATGGTAGTAACCGCCGCCGTTGGCGCAGGAACCCATCGAAATCACCCAGCGCGGCTCTGGCATCTGGTCGTACACTTTGCGCAAGGCCGGCGCCATTTTGTTGCACAGCGTGCCAGCCACGATCATCACGTCGGACTGACGTGGCGACGGACGGAAGATTACACCAAAACGGTCCATGTCGTAGCGCGAGGCGCCAGCATGCATCATCTCGACGGCACAGCAGGCCAGGCCAAACGTCATCGGCCACAGCGAGCCGGTACGGGTCCAGTTGATCAGCTTGTCAGCAGTTGTGGTGACAAAGCCTTCGTTCAATACGCCTTCAATAGACATGACTTACTCCCAATCCAGAGCGCCGCGTTTCCAGATGTACCAGAAGCCAACCACGAATTCGGCGATAAACACCATCATCGTGATAAAGCCCTGCCATCCGAGGTCGCGCATGGCAACCCCCCACGGGAAGAAAAAAGCGGTTTCCAGATCGAACAAAATGAACAAAATGGCGACAAGGTAGTAACGCACATCGAACTTCATGCGCGCATCTTCGAACGCTTCAAAGCCGCATTCGTAAGGAGAAGTTTTTTGGGAATCGGGCCGATGCGGCCCAAGTATCCGACCTAGCAATTGCGGTGCAACACCAACCGCGATACCGATCAGAATAAACAGCAGGACGGGAAAATAATTTTCGAGGTTCACGATTATGCGCCAGTAGTTCAAACGATTAGCAGAATGATTTGCGGATCTGAAATCTCAGACCTGACGCCCCCAATCCAGCAAACCACACTACAAGTTCCTCGACAAAAAGCCAGCGCAGGGGCAACCGTTGCTGGCCTCGTATTCTTTGGTGCCGACGGCGAGACTCGAACTCGCACAGCTTTCGCCACTACCCCCTCAAGATAGCGTGTCTACCAGTTTCACCACGTCGGCATAAGCGTGCATTTTAACCTGATTTAGTACTTTTGTTCAATGCACAAAACGATTAAAAGTCAGCAATTTCACTCTAAAACCAAGACTAAATTGCAGAGAGCAGAGTATTTCGCCAGGCGGCGTCAAATCCTGCTCTCTTTACTACTATTTATTGCCATTTATTGCGAATAACTGTCGATACTTACTTCGGAATTTGATTCGACTGCGCGCTGCCGGTCGATGCCGCAGGCACGGCTGCCGCTGAACTCGCAGGCGCCGCAGCAGCCGCAGCTGGGGTCGCCGATGTTGCCGGAATGGCGGCATCAGCTGCAGCCGGAGCAGCAGCCGCCGCCGAGGCCGGAGCCGATGCAGGCGCAGTAGCCGCCGGCAGGTTATCCATCACGCCACCAGTGGCTACCGAGCGGTGATTACCCAGATAGACCAACGCCAGGGTGGCGATGAAGAACAGCGCCGCCGCAAAGCCGGTCGACTTCGACAGGAAGTTCGAGGAACCGGTTGCGCCGAACAGGCTGCCGGAAGCGCCGGAGCCGAAAGCCGCCCCCATATCAGCGCCCTTGCCATGCTGCAGCAGCACCAGGCCGATAATCGTCAACGCCGCCAACACCTGAACGATGACAATGATATTAAATACTGTGTTCATTTAATGATTTCCAAGGAGAGTTGATGCTTTATTTACCAGATACAAAATACGTACTTATTTAATCCAAATCCAGACTATCGGGCTGCAGCAACGATCGCCAGGAAATCAGCCGCTTTCAACGCGGCGCCGCCAATCAGGCCACCATCGATATCCGGCATGGCCAGCAATTCGACTGCATTCTCGGGCTTCATGCTGCCACCATACAAAATCCTTACCTCCACCGCAGCCGCGGAATTCTTTTCGGCCAGCTTGGCGCGCAAGGCCATGTGCACATCTTGCGCCATTTGCGGCGTCGCCGTCTTGCCGGTGCCAATTGCCCATACCGGCTCGTAGGCCACCACGATCTCACTTACCTGCCCTGCTTCCAGCACATTCAACACTGCCTGCAACTGGCGGCCAACCACCGTATCGGTCTGGCCAGCTTCGCGCTCGCCCAGGGTCTCCCCCACACAGACGATCGGCGTCACGCCCGCCTGCAAGGCGCGCAATGCCTTTTGCGCCACCAGCTCATCCGTCTCCGCATGGTAAGCACGCCGCTCGGAGTGGCCGACGATCACATAGCGGCAAGCAAAATCCTGCAACATGCTGACCGCGATTTCACCAGTATACGCGCCTGCGGCATGGGCCGACACGTCCTGGCCACCAAGGGCAATTGCCGATCCGGCAAGCTCCGCCTGGCATTGCGCAAAATAAGGCGCCGGCGCACATAACGCCACATCACAGACAGCAACAGCAGCCATGCCAGCCTTGATTTCCGCCAGCAAAGCAGCGTTGGCGGCCAGACTGCCATTCATTTTCCAGTTACCGGCTACAAGTTTACGGCGCATATTTGGCAAAGCCCAGGTTTTCAATAACCCGGCATTCTAACGCGCTGGGGGGAATGCGGTCAAACCGGCAAGAAATGTTTAGGGCGCGTAGAAATGGCATTTTTCGCCATAAAGCCTGACAAATCTGCGCTTAATATTTTCCTGACAACAACAAATTCAAGGTGCAACGATATCAGAAAATGCTTTCGCAGCAGCAATAGAGCGCGAGAAAAGATCCATATCGACATTGCCGCCACTCACGATCACCCCCACTTTTGCGCCGGAGAATTCAATGGCACGATGCATGACCGCAGCAGCGGCCAGACAACCGGCGGGCTCCACCACGATCTTCATTCGCTCGGCAAAGAACCGCATTTGGGTCCGCAACTGATCGTCGCTGACCGTCAAAATGTCTTTCACGTGGGCTTGCAGTATCGGCAATACCAGCTTGCCGATATGTTGCGTCTGAGCACCGTCGGCAATGGTATCCGGTACAGGAATGTGCACAATCTTGCCACTTCGCAAAGATTGCTGAGCATCATTCCCGGCTTCCGGTTCCACCCCGAAAACAACGCAATCGGGCGACAAATGCGCTGCGGCAATTGCACAACCGGAGAGCAAACCGCCGCCGCCCGTACAGACAAACAGGTAATCGAGGGGGCCGACTGCATCAAACAGCTCCTTCGCCACCGTTCCTTGCCCGGCAATCACATCACGGTGATCGTAGGCAGGAATGACGGCGCAACCACGCTCGTCAGACAAGCGCGCGGCAATCACCTCGCGGTCTTCGCGTTCACGATCGTACAAAATGATTTCGGCGCCGTATTCACGTGTGGCGGCCAACTTCATCGCCGGCGCATTGCTCGGCATGACGATGGTAGCGTGCACGCCCAACATGCGCGCTGCCAGAGCCATGCCTTGTGCGTGATTGCCGGATGAAAAAGCCACCACGCCTTGCTGCTTTTGTTCCTCGGTCAGGCAACTGATGGCGTTATAGGCGCCACGGAACTTGAACGCGCCGACACGCTGGAAATTTTCGCATTTGAAGAAAATGCTGGCGTCCGCCTGCCGGTCAGCCTGGCTGGAAGTCAGCACCGGCGTAGCATAAGCCAGGCCCTCCAGGCGCTTGGCAGCGGCAGCGATATCCTTGTAGGTAACGGCCAGTGCGGGAGTTGCAGTCGCTTCGTTCACAACCATATTCTTCCTCTATGCGCAATCGTTTATCGCCACCTCTAACGCCGCAGCTCAGTCCGCCAAACGGCGCCGGAACATCCAACGCCGGCTATCCGAATCCTGCGGGATATATTGATAGCCGCCCAGATCGAAAGCCTTCAGCTTCTCCGCATCTGTAATCTTGTTCAGCGTCGCATAACGCGCCATCAAGCCGCGCGCACGCTTGGCGTAGAAAGAAATGATCTTGTATTTGCCATTCTTCCAGTCTTCAAACACCGGCGTCACGATGCTGGCATCCAGCACCGCCGGCCGCACCACCTTGAAATACTCTTCCGACGCCAGGTTCACCAGTGTCTTACCCTTTTGCCGGCTTAGCTGGACGTTCAGTGCCTGGGTTACAGTATCGCCCCAGAACGCATACAGGTTCTTGCCACGGGGGTTGGCCAGGCTAGTGCCCATCTCCAGGCGATACGGCTGCATCCGGTCAAGCGGTCGCAAGACGCCATACAAACCGGACAAAATCCGGATACGGCTTTGCGCGTAGTTCAACTGGGTAGTATTCAGGGTAGCGGCATCCAGGCCCTCGTAGACATCACCGTTGAAAGCCATGATCGCCTGCTTGGAATTGGCGCTGGTGAAGTTTCTGGACCAGGAAGCGAAGCGCGCCGTATTCAGCTGCGCCAGCGGATCGGAGATTTTCATCATGCTGCCGATCTGGTCCGGCGACAGCTTTTGCAGCACGTTGATCAGCTCGGCCGAATGATCGATGAAATCGGGGGTGGTATGAGTATCTGTCGTGCTGGGAGTAGTGTAATCAAGGGATTTTGCGGGCGACAAGACAATCAGCATTGTGAACATCCAAATATACAAAAGAATGTCCGCAATGATACCGAAACAATGCCATCGGCGCTGATCGCGAAAATCAGTTAAAAACACCTTGCAGCAAATCCCGCTCGAATTCGGCAACCCAGATGCTGCCGTCGCCGATCGGATATTGCTTCTTCCGTTCGCTGGATTTTCTGCTGACGGTGACAAAACCGGTCAGCGCAAAAATCTCATCGGTTTTGGGATCGGTGGTGTCTATTTCATGCAATTCAAAGTCGCCGGCGTCTAGATGCTGCGCTTGCAAAATCGCGTGAAAATCGTTTTTTTCGTCCGGTTCGATCAGCTTCATCATGCCTCCTGAAGTGGAATCAACAGCTTCCACCATAGCACGACAAAGCCGGGAAGATAACCGCAGTGACTAGAACTGATAGGCAAACAACTTGGTATCCGAATCGTCGTTCTTCAGCTTCAGCATCTTTTCAAATTTCAACCCCATCTTTTCAAGCAAGCGGATTGAAGAATAATTGTCAGGCGAAGTGATCGCCACAACCCGCTGCAGGCCGCAAACGCGATTGGCGTACTCCAGCACCGCCGAGGCGGCTTCCAAAGCATAGCCTTTGCCCCAGAACTCCGGCATGAAGGCGTAGCCAATATCGACATCATCCAGAGTTTCTCTTTTGATCAGACCGCAAATTCCCATCGGCTGTCCGTCTTCTTTCAATTCCGTCATGTAAAAACTGAAGCCGTACTTCTCCTGCGCCGTCATCGGGCCGCTCAGAATCGCAGCGCGCGCCGCCTCCACCGTCCGTATTCCCCTGTCTCCGATAAACTGCAGCCACGCCGGCTGGTTAATCAGCCGCAGGTAAAACTCGGCGTCGTCGCCATTCAAGGTGCGCAAAATCAGGCGTTCGGTTTCTAGAACTTTCATCGTCTCAGTTTTCCCTTGAAATGGATATTTAGTTGTAGCATGGCAGCATAAGCAAAGGTACGGTGCTTGTCTAGCCACCGCCTTCCTTCTAAAAAAATTCCAAGAACCGTTAATTAGCCTGTCATGAGCGTTGCTCCACGAACTGTCCTGATACCGATCCCGAATCTGGATTTCGATCCGAGTGAGGTCGCGGTTTCCTGGCGCATCTTGATCACACAGGGTCATCGGGTGATATTCGCCACGCCCGATGGCCAGCCTGCTGCGGCAGATCCGTTGATGCTCTCCGGCGAGGGCCTGGATGCATGGGGATTTATCCCCCTGCTCAAGAAAATAAAACTACTGGGCCTGACTCTGCGCGCCAATGCGGCCGCACGTGCTGATTACGCCGCGCTGTGCAGCGACCAGGGGTTCCTGACGCCACTTAGTTACCCGGAGCTAGTTTCTACCGATTACGATGGTCTGTTACTGCCTGGCGGCCATCGTGCGCGCGGCATGCTGGCTTACCTGGAAAGCCAGCCGCTGCAAGATTTCGTCGGTGCTTTTTTCGATAGCGGCAAACCGGTCGCAGCCATCTGCCACGGCGTCGTCCTGGCTGCCCGCAGCCGCTCGCCGCGCAGCGGGAAATCGGCTCTATACGGCCGCAAAACCACTGCCCTGACCTGGAAACTGGAACAAACCGCCTGGAACCTGATGAGATTCTGCGGCCGCTTCTGGGATCCTGCCTACTATCGTACCTATGGCGAGCACAGCGGCGAAGCATCCGGGTATCGTAGCGTCCAGGCCGAAGTGACCCGCGTATTGGCGCAGCCGGATGATTTTCTTGACACGTCCCCCGGCGCGCCTGATTTCTTCCGCAAAAGCAGCGGCCTGTTCCGCGACAGCGCCAGCGACAGCCGGCCGGCCTTCGTTGTCACCGATGGCAATTACATTTCCGCCCGCTGGCCCGGCGACGTCCACCTGTTCGCTGCAACGTTCTCACGCTTGCTGGAAGCCGGCTCAAGGTAGAATGCGCGCAACCGATTGATGGAAACCTGCATGAACCAAGATTTACCGACAGCGACTCAACCCCAGCCAAACAGGCCGCGGATCGTCATCGACACCAATGTCTGCCTCGATTTATTCGTCTTTCGCGACCCGCGCTGGCATGGCTTGATGACAGCCTTGCAAAGCGGCGCTGTGGAAGCCGTAACGCGCGCAGACTGCCGCCTGGAGTGGCAAATGGTTTTGCATTACAGCCATTTGCCTGTCACCGATGACACCCGTCCGGGTTTCAACGCAGAATTCGACGCCCTGATTACCTGTCTGGAGGCTGAAGCGCTGGCGCCGCGCACCGATATCCGCCTGCCGCTCTGCACTGATCGCGACGACCAGAAATTCCTGGAATTGGCGCTGGGCGCCCATGCCACCACCCTGATCACAAAGGACAAGGCGCTGCTGAAACTGGCACGCAAGACGGCCAAGATCGGGCTGTTTGCCATCATTCCACCCCAGGCTTGGAGCCTTGCAACGCCAACTGTCCCTTAGGTCGCGACGCGTCCGCAGGAACCTGCACTCCGCCACTATTGCGAGAATCACAATTAGTTGCGTCGCTGTGCACTCAGCAACAAAACGCTAAAATGCGAATTTCAGACATTAGCCAAGATTGCCAGCAGATGAAACGTGATTCAATAGCTTCCACCAGCAAAACCGAAACCGCCCCGCTCAACTCCAAACTTCCCCGCGTCGGCACTACCATTTTCACGGTAATGTCGACTCTCGCGAGCGAAAAATCCGCGGTCAACCTGGGCCAGGGCTTCCCCGATTTCGACTGTGATCCGGCACTGGTCGACGCCGTCAGCCACGCCATGAAAAGCGGCTTCAACCAGTATCCGCCGATGCCAGGCGTGCCAGCCCTGCGCCAGGCCATCGCCACCAAGATCGGCGTCGTCTACGGCCATCAATACGATCCGGCCACCGATATCACGGTCACCGCCGGCGCCACCCAGGGCTTGCTGACAGCGATCATGTGCGCGGTCCATCCGGGCGACGAGGTCATCGTGATCGAGCCGGCCTATGACAGCTATGTACCGGCGATCGAACTGGCAGGCGGCAAACCGGTGCTGGTGCAGATGGTGCTTGGCGCGAACGGCTACAGCATCCCGTGGGACCGGATTGCGGCGGCGGTAAATTCGCGCACGCGGATGATCATGATCAACTCTCCACACAATCCGACCGGTAGCGTGTTGGGCCTGGCGGACATCGAAGCGCTGAAGACCATCGTGCGCGGCACCGACATCCTGATACTGTCGGACGAAGTCTATGAGCACATGGTGTTTGACGGCGCCCGCCATGAATCGGTCTGCCGCCATCCCGAACTCGCCGCGCGTGCCTTCGTGGTCTCCAGCTTTGGCAAAACCTATCACGTCACCGGCTGGAAAATCGGCTATGTGGCGGCGCCGCCGGCGCTGTCGGCGGAATTCCGCAAGGTCCATCAATACTCCGTCTTTACCGTCAATACGCCGGTACAGCACGGGATTGCGCAATATATGCAAAATCCCGCCCCCTACCTTGATCTGCCGGCTTTCTATCAACGCAAGCGCGACCTGTTCCGCGACGGACTGAAAAATACCCGCTTCAAACTGCTGCCGGCGGACGGCACGTATTTCCTATGCGTCGATTACTCGGCCATTTCATCGTTGAGCGAAGCCGATTTTGCGATCTGGCTGACCTCGGAAATCGGCGTTGCGGCAATTCCGGTCTCGGCGTTCTACCAGTCGCCGCGCGAATCGGGAATCGTCCGTTTCTGCTTTGCCAAACAAGACCAGACGCTGCAACTGGCGCTGGACCGGCTAGCAAAAATCTGACCAAACCGTAATCACATTACAAGCCGTAACTCACAATAAAAGGAAACCATCATGATCGACGTCTATAGCTGGGCTACTCCAAACGGCCACAAAATCCACATCATGCTGGAAGAACTTGACCTGCCGTACCGAGCGCACGCCGTTGATATCGGCGCAGGCGACCAGTTCAAGCCGGATTTCCTGTCGATTTCGCCGAACAACAAGATTCCGGCCATCGTCGATGCCGACGGTCCGGACGGCAAGCCGATTTCATTGTTTGAATCGGGGGCAATCCTGATTTACCTGGCAAGCAAGAGCGGCAAATTTCTCGGTCATACCGACCGCGAGAAATTCAATACCTTGCAATGGCTGATGTTCCAGATGGGCGGCGTTGGACCGATGTTGGGCCAGACTCACCATTTCCGCATCTACGCACCCGAAAAAATTGAATACGCAGTCAATCGCTATACCAACGAAGCCAAGCGCATCTATGGCGTCATCGACAAGCAATTGTCGCAGCACCCCTATTTGGCCGGCAATGAATATACGATCGCGGACATCGCCACTTTCCCGTGGATTCGCTCCTGGAAAAACCAGGGTATCGAAATGAGCGACTATCCTCACCTGAAAGCCTGGTTCGACACCATTAGCGAACGGCCGGCGGTCAAGCGTGGCGTCGAAGTGCTGGCATCGGCACGCAAACCGCTGACGGATGACAAGGCAAGGGATATCCTGTTTGGCAGCCAGCAGTATCAGAAACGATAAGCAAGCCGTAAAGACGGGCTGGGGAAAACGCCCCCCAGCTGACGCAAATTCAAGGCCGGGGTTCAGGATAGCCGACAAGCAGTATTTCCAATTCATCCAGGCCCGCCGGCGTCATGAAGGTGACAGTCTCCCCCTCATGCGCCTTGGTCAGGGCGCGCGCCACGGGTGAAATCCAACTGATTTTTCCGTGCAAGGGATCAAGCTCGTCGATGCCGACGATGGTCACGGTATGCTCCTCACCCGCTAAATTCTGATAAGTAACCGTAGCGCCGAAAAACACCTGGTCACGGCCGTGATGCACGCTTGGATCGACCACTTCGGCCAGGTCAAGGCGCTTGGTTAAAAAGCGGATCCTGCGGTCGATTTCGCGCAAGCGCCGCTTGCCATAAATATAATCGCCGTTCTCCGAACGGTCGCCGTTGGAGGCGGCCCAGGACACAATCCGCACCACCTCGGGCCGGTCGACGTCGATCAGGCGCAACAACTCGTCTTTCATGCGCTGATAGCCTGCAGGCGTCATGTAATTCTTTGTGCCAGGCGGGATCGGCGGCAATCCGAATTCCAGATCATCGTCATCGCCTTCTGATTCTTTAACAAATGCCTTGTTCATAGCTGACATTGTAGATCCAATTACACCCCGGCTGGCGATTTTGCCCTCGGGCGGGAGCTTTGCCGCCTCGGCAATATGGTAAAGTCAGCCCGGTGCAATGTTGCCCGAGCCGACCCAAAATTCCGTTATATGCCTGCCAATTCTTCCAGCAACGCCTCCCGCCAGCCTGCACCCTTTCGCATTGGCCTCGCCACCAGCCGTAGCCACCAGCACGGCCAGGAGTCGGCGCTGGCGCAGCTGCTTAACGGCAGCCGTCATATCATCGAACAACATCTACAGCCGCAACTGATCGTGGTCGGACGGACGCTGGATGCGATGGAACAATTGGGTTTATTGAAAGACTATCCGCATATCGAACGCTTCCCATACGGCCGCCATGGCGGCCTGATGAAACTGGTGTCGCGGGTGGTCGATGCCGATCCGGCGCGAACCCTGGACGCAGTGATCTACCTGATGGATCCGGTTGATCCCTCCTCCACTTTTCCGGAGGCGGTGGCCCTGAAACGGCAATGCGTGATTCATGGCAAACCGTTCCTGTCGACGCTGGCTGGCGCCCGCGAATGGCTGGAACTGGAAGCAATGGCAGTTGGCGCCGCACCGAACCCGCAGCTCGACCCGAGCTTCGACCTGGCGCAGGAAGGCATCGCTCTGATCGCCCACGACGCCATGAAGGAACGCATGCTGGACATCGCAGAACGCCATTTTGCCTTATTGGATCAATTTGCCTTCCGTTGCGCCACCGGCACCACCGGCAGCCTGCTCAACAAGCTGGCGCAAAAGATTAAGGGAGAAGAAGCCGGACGCAACTGGGTCAAGCCTTTCCTCAGCGGCCCTCTCGGAGGCGACGCCCAAATCGCTGAGCTGATCCTGGATCGCCAGCAATGCCGGCGTGTCCTGTTCCTGGAAGATCCCCATGTGGCGCGCCAGCATGAGGCCGATATCCAGCTGCTGGAACGCGCTGCCCGCACCGTCACCGACTATGCCCTGTGCATCAGCGATGCCGAATGCGGTGAGCGCTGGCTGAGCTTGCTGCAGCAACGCGCTGCATCGGTCAAACCCTAATCAGCACCGGCGGTCACTGGTAGCTGACCGTGAAAGTCGCCGTACCATTGGCCGGCCCGGTGGTAATGGCGCCGGCAGTCTGGTAATACCTGGCCGTGAACGGCACCACATACTGGATATCGGCGGAAGGCCCGACCGTCGCGGCAGTGCCGAACTTCACCGGCTGGCTGTTTTTATCCAGTATCTGGATACCGACGCCGGTCGCCACGCCTGTGCCCTGCGTCAACTGCAATACTCCTGCCTTGTTTGAGGGGTCCTGGGTGGCCGACAGACTCAGCAAAATCGTGTTTTGCGCATTCTCGCCACTCTGGCAATTGAGCTTGATATTGAAAGGCTGGTTGCCTGCAGGTGTATCGATGCCTTTGAAACTCCCGGTCGAGACGGAGCCGAAATTCACTACCACATTCTTCGAGCCCGCATCCACCGTACATGAAGGAGTAATGATGGTAATGCCATTGCCGGACAAGATCGAGGTGATCGCGGATTTGCCATCGCCATTGCCGACATAGGTGGTGTATGTGCCAGAGGCCAGCGGTCCGTTACCGGTCTTGGCGGCGATCTTAATCAACTCTACCGTAAAATAAGAAGGGCTTTGAAACACTACGTTGGTCGTAGTGCTCCAGGTCAGCACATGCGGATAGTAAGTCTGGCCAATTCCTGTAATCTGGCGAGACAAGCGAATCCCGACGCCGGCGACCGCCGTTGTATAGACATTTGGCATACCCGGCACAGGTGTACCTTGCAGCATGCTGCCGGTCGCCGTGCCGCCGCCGACGCAGGTCCATGCCGGCTCTGATGCCCCGGAAATCGGGATCGTGAACTGTTTCGGTGGAATGATGGCGCCGCCAATCGCCAGGTTGTTGGGAATGACCACCGTGCCGATATCCATCTGGATGATTTTCTCGGTGGCGCCGGCCGGCCGCACGCAAGCGGCCTTCGCATCGCTGATAAAGAACAGCGACAGCAACGCCAACAATCCCAGCGACGCCAGCCATGCCAAAACACCATTGAACCTGGCGATCGTTGTTTGTGCTCTCTTCATGCATTCCTCATTTGCCGGGCTTCGCCCTATTGACCAATTAAAGCAGTACCGCCACTACTGGTATTCGATGGTGAAAGTTGCCGCGCCATTGGCCTGCCCAGTGGTGATCTTTGCTGCAGTCTGGTAGTAGCGGGCCGTGTATGGCACCACGTACTGGATATCGGCAGACGGACCAACGATAGCGGCTGTACCGAATACCACCGGAGCGCCGTTTTTATCCAGGATCTGGATCCCTACGCCTGTCGCCACACCGGCACCCTGCGTCAGTTGCATCACGCCAGGGCTATTCGACGGATCCGCGGTTGCCGTCATGTTCAGCAAAATGGTGTTCTGAGCATTTTCGCCGCGTTGGCAATTGAGCTTGATATTGAAAGGCTGGCTGCCAGCAGGCGAACCAACACCTTTGAAACTCCCAGTGGAAACGGAACCCAAGTTCACCACCACATTCTTCGATCCGGCGTCGACTGTGCACGATGGAGTGATGATGGTGATGCCGTTGCCGGACAAGATCGAGGTGATGGCGGATATGTTGTCGCCGTTGCCGACATAGGTAGTATAGGTGCCCGCCGCCAGTGGCCCGTTACCGGTCTTGTTAGCCGTTTTGATCAGCTCGACAGTGAAATACGACGGGCTTCGGAACACTGCATTAGTGCCGTTGGCAATATTGATGACGTGGGGATAATAAGTCTGCCCTATGCCCGTAATCTGACGCGACAGTCTGATGCCGACGCCGGTCACCGCGGTGGTATAAACGTTAGGCATGCCGGCCACCGGCGAACCTTGCAGCATGCTGCCGGTAACATAACCGCCGCCGTTGCTGCAAATCCACGACGTTTCGGTTGCTCCACTGATAGGAATGGTGAAACTCTTGGTGGCGAAAACAGCACCAATGGCGGCGGTGTTCGGGATCACCACCGTTCCCATGTCCATCTGGATGATTTTCTCGGTGGCGCCGGGGGACCGAAAGCACGCGGCCTGCGCACTGGCTGCGCTCAGTAGTACAGCGACAGAAAGCGCCATCCATGCCAGAGCCTGCCTGATGCCTCCGGCTTTATTTAACGATAGTTTCGTGGTCATTCGCATTGTCCATTCAACTCGCGGATCGGAGCCGGATTTTTCTCGGCCGGCACCTGGTATTTGATACTGCACTGTTCAGCCGCGCCCTGGCCCCATTTCACGCTCAATACGCCCGCTTCCTTGGCTCCCGTGATGAAGGTTTGGCCCTCGCTGCCGACGATGCCCATCTGCTGTCCTTTTTCGTTTTCAACCTTGGCGCCGAACGGCAACGGCTTGCCGTCTTTGTCGCTCAGGTTCAACATGATGCGCAAGCCAATCGATGTCTCGAACTTCGCCAGCACCACCGCACCGCGGGTCGGCACCACGTCCAATGCCGCATTCTTGATTTCGACGTTGTCGCCCAGATCCTCGGTACGCACCGCCACACGGTTGATCCGATACGGACTGAGATTGGCCAGCACTGCGTTGCCACGGCTATCGGTGCGTACACCCGGATAAACTTCAAAGCCGACATTCGCGGCGTCCGGCGCTTCCACCAGCGCCATAGTTTCCCCCAAAGGCTGTGACAGAGTAACGCCACCGCCATGCACCACCACGCCGCCGGCCAGGCCCAGGGTAGTCTGGCCGTAGCCGGAACCCTGCGCGCGGCCGAAATCGACCCGGCCGTATTGCGCCAGATAACTGGCAGAAGCACTACCGCTGTTGTCGCTCTGGTTCGAATGCGCGGCCGTAACGTTATACGTCAGGCGGCCGTCTTCCAGGGTGGAACCGTAGACGCTCGCCTGCTGCGTCACTTCGCCGTTGTTGCCCTTGGCTACCGTGTAACGCGCGTAGGATCGGCTATCGCCCAGCGGAATCGACACGGTGGCCATCAACTGCCGGTTCGACGGTCCGTAGATATTGCTGCTGTAGTTATAGAAAATACTATAGTTGAGCTGCTTGTAAAAATTCGAATAGCCAATCTGGATCAGGCGCGTTTTTTGATCGGTGCCCCAATAGCTTTGCTGTTGTGCCGAAGCGTAGGCGGTGCCGCCCTTGCTGCCCAGCTGTTGGGCCAGTTCCAGCTGCAACTGGCTGCGACGGTTGTTGAGCACCTGGCCGGTTTGCAGGTCCTGCATTTGCGCCGCTTCCTGGAATGTACGGAAGCCGCCGGTGGAATAACGATAACCTGCCATGCGCACGCTGGTGCCGTAGTTCTCAAAGGATTTTGCGTACAAAAAGCGTAGCGACTGGCCGTCGTAACTCTGGTTGAACGGTCCTTTGGTGTGAGCTTGCGACAAGTCTGCAGAGATCGCGCCGAAGTCGCGCAAATTCTTGCCTGCACCGATCAGCACGGATTGGTAAACATCCGACGCAATCAGGCCACCGTACACCGAGTATTCCTTGCCCAAACCACGCGCCAGCGTGCCCTGCACAAAGTTCGGCTTGGCGTTGCCGGAACCGGTATTGAAGGCCGAATAACCGTTACGATACTGCCCCCCGGTCACGCTGTAGCGCCAGACGCCTTCGCGCAACAAGGTCGGCACCGCCGAGAACGCCTGGCGGAATTTGGTTTCGCGGCCATCGGCTTCGGTAATCGTCACTTCCAGATCGCCGCTGGTCGACGTTGGATACAAATCGTCCAGCACAAACGGGCCGGGCGCAACGTAAGTGCTGTACACCACGAAACCGTTCTGGCGCACCGTGACTCGGGCGTTGGTTTGCGCCACGCCACGGATGGTCGGTGCGTAGCCTTGCTGGCTGTCCGGCAACATGCCATCGTCGGAGGCCAGCTGAACGCCGCGGAACTGGAAGGCATCGAAGAAATTACCGGGCGTGGTGCTGTCGCCGATGGTCAACTGGCCTTTCAACGAAGTGATATCGCGCTGCAGGTAGGAAGTCACCGACTGCCAATGGCCTTCACCGTCAACGCCGCGGTTATAGGTCGAGAAATTGCGGAAGCGCCAATCACCCAGGTTGAAGCCGCCACGCAGGCCTGCATACAAGGTATTGCGTGTCTGCGTGGTCGCGGTGCCGGGGTTGGCGTTGAAATCGGTGATGCTGTTATTGATCGTGTTGCCGCCGTCATAGCGTGCTGCGGACAACTGATAATCCAGCATGGCGACATTGATGCCTTTGTCCCATTTGTCGGGACTGATGGCGCCGCGTGCCTGACGCTTCATGGCGGCTTGCGGAATGCTGATCGTCAAGAGCAGTTTCTCGCCATTGTAGGAAACACTGGAACCGGGAATCGCCTTCGCCAGGTCGACGCATTGGTCGCCGGCCGCCATCAGGGCCGGGAATACTTCAATCTTGACGCCCCAGCCCTCCAGCATGCTGCGCGTGATGCAAGCCTGGGCATTCTTGTTGCCAACCTGGCCGTCATCCTTCTCCTTGTCGACGAAAATCACCTGGCTCTGCCCAACGCTGCTTTCATTGAGGCTGACGTCAACCAGATAACTACCAGGCAGAACCCGATTGCCGAACGCGAACAGGGACAAATCGGCGCGGCTTTGTTCACCGCCGATATCCAGAAATTGCTCGTTGAATACCGAGCCGCCCTGGCCTTGTGCGTGCGCCACCTGCGCCAGCACGGCCAGCGTAATTGCCGACAGTGCCAAGCGTATCGGTTTGCGTTGATGCGACAATCTGATCACAGCTTTCCCTTCCTTTGTTTCTGCCTTGCGCGGCAGGCTGACTTGCCTTGACAGGATCTAGTGGTAGTTACCTGGGAGATGACGAAGGCGTTACTTACCTGCGGCCGGTACGGCTGCAGGAACAGCCGGCTGCGGCGGCTGTGGCGCGGCAGCGCTGCCAACCGCTACCTTGGTCGCCACTTCCGGCGATTCGCCACCGTAGTCGTTGATCGTGGTGTAACTGACATCAATCGCCTGCGGCACGCCAATCGTGGTCAACGAAAAATCGCTGGCGCCGAAAGGCGGCACCATGCCAGCCTTGGTCTGCTCTTTGTTGCCGTTGATTTTGAAACCAGTAAACGTGATGTTGTAGGCGCTCGGGTTGTTGACCCTGAGCGCGGCGCCTTTACCGTTTTCGCCAGGCACCACGGAAAATGTGGCCAGGCCAGACGCTTCGCCAGGTTTGCCTGCCAGGCCGACTGGCCGGTAAAACACCTTGATGCGGGTGCGCACAGCGACTTGCAGCACATTCGGCTGGTCCGATTTTTCAGGTATTTCCTTGACGTTGAGCCAGAACACCGATTCGCGGTCAGCCGGCAAATCGCCGCCAACGCGGACGATACGCAAAATGTTTTGATCGCCCGGGTCCATCCGTGACAGGGGTGGCGTCACTAGCAGCGGCGTCTTGTTCTTGCCTTCGCCAGCGTCGATCCAAGTTTGCACCACATAAGGCGAGGTGCCCGTGTTTTTCAAGGGAATCGACGCTTGCCGGTCCTTCTCGCCGAAGATCACCCGGGTGCCGCCCAGCTCCACGCTGGCATTCGCAGTCAGCGCACTGAATGCCAGCACGCCGCCGGCTAGCGCGGATGTAAAAAGTCGTTGATTCAACATGGAAGGCCTCGTCTGTCAAAATGTTCTATGCACAAATTTCTAAGCAAGCACAAGACGCTCTCACGTGCTCACAAATTGGTGCATGGATGTTGCGGAAAAATGATGGTCGGCTGCCGCTACCGTTGCGGCAAGCCGGCCCATCCTCAAAACCCGGTCGCCTAGGGCGGTGGGCTGCTCATCTCGCCATGCATGGCGAAACGAGGCAATGCTCTTTTAGGATTGTTACGAAGCGCGTCAATTACAGATAAGTAACAACGAACTGCGCTGTCGCGTTAGCTGGACCGGTAGTGACCGTAGGGCCGGTTGAAACGTAAACCGCCTGGAAGTTCAGAGGATTGTCACCCGTGCCCAGAACGTAAGTGCCCGATGCCGAACCAAGAGGAATCTTGGTGCCGGCTGAGTCACCCAATTCAATCGCCACACCTTGTGCTGTAGTCACGCCAACCGCGCCGGCGTTAGCCAGGGCCAGGTCGTCGGTTACGTTTGCATCGGCGGTACCGGTGAAAGTTACGGCTGCGCCAGTTTTAGGCAGACTCACGCATTGCAACAGGATCTGGAATTTCGATGGTATGGGAGATTTTTTACCAGCAGCGCCGTTCAGCGCCGATTGGGCCACAGTCCCCATAGGCACGGTAATGTTTTGGCTGGATGGAGCGATCGAGCAAGGCGAAGCAGTGATCTGGCCGTTGAAATTCACAGTGCCGCCGTCAGCGAAGGCTGCTTGGGACAACAAACCTGCAGCAGCAACGGCAACCAACTTAGCGATAGTCATTTGTTTCATTTTTTACCCTCAAATATAAAAGTGGATGTTCGATTCAAGTTAATGAATTGCCAACACGGCGAAACACATTTTAAGGGAAAAAGTTCACAAAAATACAATTACGACAATGTTTAACAATTACTAACAAACACTAATTTTTGAAAGGAAATATAAAACGCCAATTCTCTTGATTATTGGCAAATAAATAATGATTAATGAAAATCAATCAAATTAGAGAACCCTGCTTCTGGCCTGCCTTTCCAGCCAGTGTTGACGTAAGTCATCAATCTCGAGAGCAACTAGATTTATCGACAGAAATTTTCAGAATGCCGAAAACAAATGTAAGAATTTGTCGCATGATTGCAACAATTGGCAACATTGCGAAACATTCACCGGCAAAAAGAGTGGTGATTTTCCTCAACTTTCACAAAAAAGCGCCGTTAACAGTTTCAGACAGGGTTCAAGTACCGTTCCGCGACTATTTATCTTGCCTACCCGCCCCCATTCATCATGAAAACCCAAGATGCGTAATGAAAATTTCATCGTTCGAGAACCATTGCTTGATCCAAAACAGGGAGTCGTCGGTTACGAGCTGACGTGGCAGGACACCAGTAACGCCAGTCCGCAGGAAAATGAAGAAAATTTACATTTTTTGCTGTCTTTCGTTGCCGACCAGCTGAGCAGCCAGAAATCTGGCTGGCGACTGGGCGACAAAAAGCTTTTCATGGCGGTGGCGCCGGCCATGCTCAGCAGCGACGCAATCAAAAGAATGCCGCCCGCCAGCGTCGTGTTGACGCTCAAGCCCGGTGATCTGGAAGATGCCGCCGTCCTCGCGCGGGTACAGGCCTTGCGGGCCGCTGGCTACGGTATTTCGCTGCGCGACGCCGACCTTGCGAGCAGCGCTCTGCCGGCCGATATTTCACACGTTGAAGTGCGTTTCTCCGCCGGTGACTTTGCGACGCAGGCGCGGGGTTACGCTACCTTGAAGAAATCGTCGCTGCGCATGCTCGGGCGGCCGGTCACCACCTGGCAGGACTACGACGCCTGCGCCATGCTCGGATTGGATGCATTTATCGGCAAGCTGCACCTTACCCCGCGTCCAGGCAATCGCGCCAAGGGACTGAATCCGGCACAGCAGATCATCGTCCAAATCATGAACCTGGTCGCCAGGAACGAGAACATTCAGAAAATCGAAGAAGTGTTCAAGCGCGATCCGGGGCTTTCCTACGAACTGCTGCGCTTTATCAATTCAGCGGCGTTCGGCTTGAAATCGGAGGTGCATTCGTTGCGTGCGGCGCTGGCCCTACTGGGTTACGAAGCCTTGTTCCAATGGCTGTCATTATTGCTGGCCACCGCCAGCAGCAGCGGTTATTCGCCGGTGCTGATGGAAACCGCGATCATTCGCGGTCGCTTTTCCGAACTGCTCGGGCAAAGGCATTTGCCGCGCGGTGAATCGGAAAACCTGTTCGTAGCAGGCATCTTTTCCTTGCTGGATCGCCTGCTCGGGGTCGACATGAAGGAGGTCCTGGCCGGCATCAAGCTATCCGACGAAGTAGCCGCGGCGTTACTGACACGCTCCGGCCGCTATGGACAGTATGTGGCGCTGGCAGAGGCTTGCGAGCTGAATTCGCCGCTGATTGGCCCCTTGTCCGCTTCACTCGATATCAGTCCGGAAGAAGTCAACCTGGCGCATCTGTCGGCGCTGGCCTGGGCCCAGAACCTTGGCATCTGACGTTGCTATGGTGTAGCGAGCGTTCAGGCAAAGCCGGCGGCAGAGCTGCGCTCGTGCGCAACCAGCTCCTGCTGCCAGCTACGCAAGCCGATGACGGCCAGCACGATGAAAGCAGCATACAAGCCTGCGGTCAGGTCCAGGTCTTTATAGACATATACGCCGACATAGACGATGTCGACTACGATCCACAACCACCAGTTGGCGACGAATTTGCGCGCCATCCAGAACTGTGCAACCAGGCTGAAGCTGGTCAGTGTGGAATCCAGCCAGGGGATGTGGGCATCGGTAAACCGCGCCATCACATAGCCCAGCAAGACGCTGCCGCAGATCCCCGCCAGCAAACCCGCAAGCCAGCCGGATAGCGGCAAGCGTTGCGGCCTAATCTGGCTATGGCTGTCGAGACTGTCCGGCGCGGCGCGGCTCCACTGCCACCAGCCGTACAACTGCATCACGGCGAAGATCAATTGCAGCAACAGGTCGGAATACAGTTTGGCTGTGAAAAAAATCCGCGCATACAACAGCACCGAGACCAGACCAATCGGCCAGCACCACAGATGGCGGCGCGCAGTAAGCCAGACGGCCAGGGCGCTTACTATGACGGCGCAGATTTCCAAAGCTGACATCAAAGCTCCTGTTGATGGGTTTTACGGGCAGCACGGCCTCGCAGGTGATCCAGCAGATACTGGCCGGCGTCACTGTTGAACCATGCGGCATGGCCAAGAAAGTAAGTATCGTAGGCCAGCGCCGCGTTTTCGGCTGAATGCAGCACGCCATGGAAATACGCCAACTCGGACAGCGCAAACTCGATATGCACCAAAGGTAATAAAGCCGGCAATGCAGCTGCCTCCAGCGCCGACAAAGGCGCTGTTGCTTCATAGGCATCCAGCAGCGCATCCAGCTGGTCGATATGCACCAGATGACGCTGATCGCCATCAGCCAAAGGCAATGCCAGCCATTCGATCACATTGCGCTCAATGGCATTGGCAAGATCGTAGACCGCGCAAGTGCGGTCGGCCAGGCCGAAATCCAGCACCGTCTTGACGGCAGTGGGCTCGCCGTCGGCTTGCCATAGAAGATTGGAGGCGTGCCAGTCATTATGCGTCCAGAGCGGCGTCAAGCCATACAGCAAGGGACTGAGAGAAGCATGGAATGGCAGCAGCACGCGCGTCACATCCTGGCGCCAGTCGCGTTGCGCCAGATAGGTTGTCAACGCTGGCCGCTTCTGGATGTAAGCCTGGATACGGCTGAGTACAGCTTGCGGCTGCTCTGTATTGAGCAAGGTAAAACCGGACGCCAGCAATTTGGTAGAGCGCGCCGGCGCATCATAACCACGTGCCGCCAGATGCAGCGCAGCCAGCTCGCGCCCTGCCGCCGCGGCATCCTCGCAATTCAGGAACGGGGTCCATGAAGTGGCGTCGCGGTAGCGGTCGACGCCCTGCCCCAACCGCTGCACTTCGTAAGTCCAGCTGCCATCGGCAAACGCCGTACGGCCATCGCTGGCGTTCAACACTTCGCCGACGACCAGTCCATGACGCCGCAGATGCGCCATGAAGCGGTGCTCGTCCATCAGCTCGTCAGGGGTCCTTATCTCTCGCAGCAGGCGCTTGATAAACAATGGCCCCGATTCGGTGTCAGCCACGCAGGCGCTGGAAAAAGGCCGTGGACTGTGCCAACCAATGTGCGTGACAGCGCCGGCCTGCGGATAATGATCCAACAAGCGCGCGACTTCATCCAGCGTCAATGACGGCCAGCTCGGCTGTACCGCCTCGAGCCCCATGCCGTGACTCTGCACTGCCGGGAGGTCCGTTGCGGTATCTGGTTTTACTTCCTTCATGCAGAACCTTGCCGGGATTAAAAGTCGTACTGGACAGATAGCCGCGCAGTACGCGGCGCGCCCAGATGGAGGTAGCTGTCGCCGAAATATTCGCCGACGTCTTTCCAGTAACGCTTGTCGAACAGATTGTCCACGCTCAGACGTATCACCGTCGGATGCCCCGACAAGCTGGTTTTATAGCGCAGGCCGGCATCGAATAAATTATAGGCCGGAACATCGACATTGCCTTCGCGCGTCGCCACTTTACTGCCGCTATATTGCCAGCCGCCGAGCAAGGTCAGGCCAGTGACCTGCGGCACCGCATAGGCAGCATAGAAAGCCGCACGCAGGCGTGGCACATTGATAGCCTGATGGCCATCATACGCTGCGGTGCCGGTATCTTCGGCCCGCGCCTGGATCAAGGCCAGGCTCGCGGTCAGGCGCAACTGCTTGCTGGCCTGGCCGGCCGCGCTCAACTCGATTCCCCGGTGAGTTTCCGTGCCCTGCTGCGTGTAGGTGAAACCATTTGCGTCCGGCTTCGGATATTCATACGGCTTGGTCATCTGGAACAACACCGCGCTGAAACTGAGCTCGTCGCGCCAGTCGTACTTGACGCCGGCTTCGACCTGGTGCGACACGGTCGGCGCCAGGAAAGCGTAGCCGTTCTCGGCCCAGAACGGCGCCTGGCCGCCCATCGTCAAGCCTTTGCTATAGCTGGTGTAGAGAGACAGGTCGGCTTGCGGTTTGTAGACCAGCGCGACTTGCGGCAACAAAAGAGATTTGTCGGTGGTGCGTGTCACTACACCGGTTCCATCCAGCGCCCGTTCATTCACCCATACCTGACGTGCGCCGGCAATCAATTGCCATTTCGGCGTCAGGCTGATGCGGTCAACCGCAAACAGCGCCTTTTGCCGGCTATCCAGCCGCAGCGTGGATGCATCCGGCGTCAGTGGCGACGGCGCATAGACGATCGGATTCGGATTATAGATATTATCGCTGCCGACATAGTCGTTGACGCCATCGCTCTGCGATACCGTGCGGCGGAAGGTGCTTGCACCCAAGGTCAGGTCATGGCGGATGCTGCCTGTATCCACACGGCCTTGCAGTACTGCTTGCAACTGGTCGTTGCGTCGCGTGTCATCCGGAAAACGGTAATCGTAGATGTCGAAATCGCCGTTAGCGCTGAAATAACGGGCCGGCGTACCGCCCGCGCCGCAAGTGACGCCATAGCCGCAACCGTAGGGAAAGGCAGAGTTATCATCGATCACCACCCGGCTGCGGCTGGCCGCCACATAGGCATGCCAATCCGGCGTCAGATCGAGATCCAGGCGCAGATTCAGATTCACTGAATTGATCGTCACCGGTTTGGCCCATGGCTGCGCGCCCAGTAGCTTTTCGGGCGATACATTGCTTGGCACCACAGTGCCGCCAAGCAGTTGATAACCCGGCGCGGAGCGTTGCTCACGATGCTGATACTCCGCGTCGAACTGCAGGCGCGCTTGCGGGCTGATCACCCAGTCCGCAGCCAGCGAAGCGAAATTACGCTCGCCGTCGGCGTCGTTAACGTACGAATGCAGGCTCTCGTGAGCGGCATTGATGCGCAAGCCGAATTGCTTTTGCTCGCCAAACAAGGTTCCGATATCGGTTGCCAGGTAGCGCGAACCGCGCGAGTCGGTTTCCAGCGTGACGGAGCGCACATCGGCGGGACGCTTGGTGACGTAGTTGACCAGGCCACCCGGCGGCGTCATGCCGCTTTGCAAACCCGCCAGTCCTTTCAGTATCTCCACGCTCTCTTTGTTTTCCAGCGCTACATTTTGCTCGCCGGCGATGCTCATGCCATTGATCTGGTAGCTGGACGCCAGGTCCAACGGGAAACCGCGGATGCTAAAATTTTCGTAGTAGCCGACCGGCGCATAGTTGTCTCCCACTGTCGCATCGTTGCGTACGACATCGCTCAGCAAACGCGACTGCTGGTCGTCCAGCTGACTGCGGGTGATCACGGAAATCGAAGCGGGCGTATCGAGCAAGGAGGCTTCGCCGAAGCTGCCGACTGAGGCTGACTTCTTGCGATAACTATCGGTAGCTGCTCCTGCGCCGGTCACTGTCACGGTCGGTAACACGGAATCGGCTTGTTGCTGGGTGGTTTGTGGCTGAACGCCCTGCCCAGCATCGCCAGCCGGCTTGTTTTTCTGTTCCGGATCGCTTTGCGCATGCGCCATGCTGGCGGTCGCAGCGGCGATCAAGGTAATCAGTAATTTTCTTTTAGTGTGCAGCGCTACCCGGCTCCCGGCCGATGGAGTGTTTTTTTTCGTAGTTGTCATTATTGTGTCGACGCCATATCAAATAGACAACACACCCGCATATTGCGTCTGGAAATCCGGGCGTGATTAAAACAGGATCCGCATTATCCGTCTAATCTTCTGTCGATACGTAAAAACTGCGCAATACCCTACATGTTGCACGGGCATTGACAAGGGAGAGATGGCGTTGGGGGCACATTGCAAAAAATACGCCCAGGAAACAGCAACGGAAATCTATCAGGGATGGCCAGCGCGAGGAAACGTAACTAGCCCCTGCCAACATGACAGGGGCTATTGGCAATAATGCTTGTACTTATTGCCCGATGGATACAGTAGGAGCAGTTGCTGCGGAGGCCACTACAGCGAGGCGGAACCCGACTTCATTCTTGCGGAATGCCGGCGGCGTCCGCAACCTGCGCGCGGAGCGCACGTATCGCGGACCAAAATCCCATGAACCGCCGCGCAACGCACGACCGGCGCACTGGCCGCCTGTGGCCGGTTTGCCATCGACAGGACTGGCGGCGTAGTTATCGGCATAGCAGTCGGATGTCCATTGCCAGACGTTCCCCAGCATGTCGTAGAGTCCAAATTGATTCGGCTTGAAGCTGGCGACCGGCGAAGTCTGCGCAAAATTATCCTGGCAATTGAACGGCACTTCCTTGCTGGCCGAGGAAACTGGCTTCCAGGACTGGTCAGCGACATTCGAAAACTGGCAGGCCATGACCGCATCGTCGCCCCAGTAGTGGGCCGATTTGGTGCCGGCGCGCGCGGCGTATTCCCATTCTGCTTCACTCAGGAGCCAGTAAGCTTTTTGCGTTTTGCCGCTTAACCAGGCTGCGTAGGCGGTAACGTCGGTCATGTTGACGCACACCACGGGATGGTTATCTTCTTGCACATAGCCCGGTTTGCGCCAGTTGCGGCTGGCTGCAACAGTCCAGGTTTCATTGACAAACACAGAGTGGGCGTTCTCCTAGGCGTAGCAGTCGCTATCTGCGTTGTAGCCGGTTTCTTTCACAAACTGGGCGAATTCGCCACGGGTAATGTCGCTTTGCCCGACCGCCAGTTGATAGGCGATAGTCACCGTGTGGACCGGGCCTTCGTTGCCAAAGCGGCCGGTTTCGCTGGCCTCAGATCCCATGCTGAACGATCCGGTCGGCAGCCACACCATTTTTGGACAGCCGTCTGTACAGTCCTGAAATACCGTACCGGGCTGGTTTGCCTGGTTATCGGCGTGCGCCAGATTAAAGAACAATACCAAAAACACTGCAAGCATCAAGCGCAAGGGCGATCTGATCGTCACGTCAACTCCGTTGTCGAAAATGCAGCAGTATAGCCCAACGGAAAGTATTCAATCGACCAAAAATGCATAAAATTAAAACATCACCTAAAAGCTTTACTTCATGCGAATCTGCCTGCTGGTGTATTGGGGCGATGGCAGTTGGCTAAGGACTGCAGATATCCCGTGCAAGCGCTGCGCAACCGCATCGGCAAAAGGCGTGGCTGCGGGGCCGCGCATATCGACGTGCAATAGCATCTGTTCGCTGGCAGCCAGCGCTTCCTCCGCATTTGCCAGATGCATGGAATGGTAGATCTGCAGGCGCTTGGCGTCGTGCGCCAGCAACCGGGTCTGCACCCTGACCAAGGCGCCGGCCTTCACTTCTTTCAAATAATTGATATGGCTTTCCAACGTGTACAAGGATGAACCGGAGCGCTGCCGTTCGGCCTCATCCAGGCCGATGTAATCCATCAGAGCATCGGTCGCAAAACTAAAAATCAACATGTAAAACGCATCGCGCAGATGGCCGTTATAGTCCACCCACTCCGGGCGCACCACATCGCAGTACAGTTGCAAGGAAGTGGAAGGAATCGGTTCTGCGTCAGCCATGTCATTCCCCGAATTGCAAGCCATGGCGCTCCTTGGCGTCCCTGACCGCATTCATCACGCTGATGATGCAATCGTCGCGATAGCGCTCCAGTTCCTTGATCGAGCGCTGGCCTTGCTGGATGCTGGCGCCATCGACCACTTTTTCGATCAACGCATCCGTCAGTTGCGGCGCCACCAGTTTCGTCCACGGCAACTCTAGCGCCGGCCCGAACTGCTGCATGAAGTGCCGCATGCCGGCATCGCCACCAGCCAGCGTGTAGGTCAGGAAAGTACCCATGAAAGACCAGCGGATGCCAGCGCCAAAGCGGATCGCGTCATCGATCTCGCCGGTAGTCGCTACGCCGTCGTTCACCAGATGCAAGGCTTCGCGCCAGACTGCCTCTAGCAAGCGGTCTGCAATAAACCCCGGCACTTCCTTGCGTACGTGCAGCGGCCGCATGCCGAGATTGCTATAGATTTTCAGCGCCGCGTCGATTGCTTGCGGCGTCGTCTTCTGGCCGCCCAGCACTTCCACCAGCGGCAACAGATACACCGGATTGAAGGGATGGCCGACGACACAGCGTTGCGGATTTTTGGCGTCGGCATAAAAGTCCGAGGGCAGCAAACCCGAGGTCGACGAGGCGATGATGGCGTCCGACTTGGCCGCGGCGCTGATCTTTGCATGCAGGTCGATTTTCAGCTCCATTCGTTCCGGCGCACTTTCCTGGACAAAATCGACATCCCGCACGCATTCCTCGACCGTCGCCACAAAACGCAGGCGAGCCAGCGAAGCGCCCGTGTGCAAGCCTTGCCGCTCCAGCGCAGGCCATGCATTCGCCAGCCTGTCCCGCAGTTGTTGCTCGGCGTTCGGCGCCGGATCCCAGGCCACCACGTCCAGGCCGTGCGCCAGCGCCCTGGCGACCCAACCGCTGCCGATGACGCCTACACCCAGCGCAGCAAAAATTTTGATATCAGTGATCATGGTTTTATCCCGTTGCTCCAATAGTCGATGGTGGCTAAGTTATCTGCGCTTGATCAAGCCGAGCTTTTTCCGCCCCTGCTCCGGTGTCAGGGTGTTGGCTCCCAGTTTGGCAACCAGGTCGACGGCGCGTTCGACCAGGCTGCCGTTGCTTGCGTAGACGCCCTTATCCAGCCACAGATTATCTTCCAGCCCGACCCGCACGTTGCCGCCCAGCAGAACCGCCTGCGCTACCATCGGCATCTGCATGCGGCCGATACCGAAACCGGCCCAGATCGCACCGGGCGGCATGTTGTCGACCATGGCTTTCATGGTGCCGGTATCGGCCGGCGCGCCCCATGGAATGCCAAGACAGAGCTGGAACAGGGGCATCTCGCCGAGCAAGCCTTCCTTGACCATTTGCTTGGCGAACCACAAATGGCCGGTATCGAATACTTCCAGCTCGGCTTTCACGCCCAGTTCCTGGATGCGCTTGGCGCCGGCCCGCAACTGGTTGGGCGTGGAAACGTAGATCTGATCGCCATCGCCGAAATTCAGCGTGCCGCAATCGAGGGTGCAGATTTCCGGTAGCAATTGCTCGATATGGATCAACCGTGTCAACCCGCCCACCAGATCGGTGCCGGGTCCGAAGCGCATCGGCTCTTCGCCAGGGCCGATCTCAAGGTCCCCTCCCATGCCGGCGGTCAGATTGAGGATCATGTCGACCCCGGAAGCGCGGATCCGATCCACTAATTCGTAGTACAGCTCTGGATCGCGGCTAGGCTTGCCGCTGGCGGGATCTCGCACATGGCAATGGACGACGGTGGCGCCAGCCTTGGCGGCCTCTACTGCGGCGGCGGCAATCTGTTGCGGCGTAACGGGGATAGCCGGATGGCGGCCAACAGTATCGCCGGCGCCGGTGACGGCGCAGGTGACAATGACTTCATTATTCATTGCGTGATTCCTTGATGGGGGTGGTGAGCGGCGCTGGCCGACCTTACATTGCCAAATGCTTTTTGACCTCCTGCAAACCGTCGCGACCGTCGAAAGTGCTAACCTCGGCAAGCCATTTCTCCAGCATCTGCGGATTTTTGCGGAGAAATTCCCTCGCGGTCGTGGCGGGATCCGTCTTGGCCATGATGGAAGCCATCAGGTGATTTTCAATATCGGTCGTGAACTGCAGGTTGGAGATCAGCTTGCCGGCGTTGGGGCAACGCACGAGATAGTCGTTCGCCACCAGCGTATGCACTTGCGCCGCGCCGGAGTTGACGCCAAAGACGCTGTCGCCGCCGGTGAGATAGGTCAGCTTCATCTGGATATTCATTGGATGCGGCTCCCAGGCGAAGAACACGATCCATTTATTCTGGCGCGCAGCGCGTTGCACCTCAGACAGCATGCCGGCCTCGCTCGATTGCACCAGCTTGAAGCCACCCAGGCCGAACAGGTTCTTGTCTATCATTGCCTGGATCTTGCTATTGGCGCTGCTGCCGGGCTCTATCCCGTATATCTTGCCGTCCAGTTGATCTTTATATTTGGCGATATCGTCTACGCTTTTCAGGCCGCCGTCGGCGACATAGCTTGGCGCCGCCAGCATGGTTCTGGCGCCCACCAGGTTCGGCTTGTCCAGCATGACAAAGCTACCGGCCTTGAGCAGCGGCTCGACACTCTGCGTCTGTATCGGGTCCCAGTAGCCGAGGGAGACGTCAAGCTGGTGATTCTTCAGGCCGACCAGCGAAATCGGCACGGAAACGTTGCGGGTAGTCGGCTTGTAGCCCAGGCTGTCGAACAACAGCGACGCCAGCGCCGTGGTCGCCGTGATATCGGTCCAGCCGATATCGGCGAAGCGCACCTGACGACAACTTTCCGGCTCTTGTGCATAAACCGGCGACGCCTGCAACGTTAGCAGGCAAAGCAAAACCATCACGCAACGTCTGCATAGAAATGAAATCATGTCTCCTCCTATATCTGCAGGACAGAATTTACCTGCGAGGGAAAAGCATGACTCGACCTATTACGACCTGTCCTTAGGCTGCGGCGACCTCGGTTCAGATATTTTTTCGTAATACGTACAGTTGGTCTATCATCCAACGAAGCCAACCGCCACCTTATACGCATAACACACGCATATACATACGCATGACATCCCTTCCCGGCCATGCTCCTGGTCAGATCGACTTTCTGCTATTGCCGGAGTGCTCCGTCATGGGCTTTGCCTCGGTGCTTGAACCCTTGCGCGTCGCCAATCGTTTCCTCGGCGATCGCTTTTCCGGCGTCCCGTATCGATGGCGGATTCTGAGCGTCGACGGCGGCCCGGTGCTGGCCAGCAATGGCATGTCGATTAATGCCGAGGCGGCATTTGACAGCGTTAAGCAAGTGGATACCCTGTTCATCGTCGCCGGTTTCAATCCGCTGGCTTACTATCACCCTGCAATCGGCGCCTGGCTGCGCAAGCTGGACCAGTCCGGCGCTACCTTGGGCGCCATCGATACCGGCTGCTTCCTGCTAGCCGAAGCCGGTTTGCTGCAACGGCAGAAAATCACGCTGCACTGGGAAGCCGCCGCCTCGTTCAAGGAGCGTTACCCTTCCCTTGGCATGACAGTGACCCAGGAGTTATTTGAGAATGAGCATCGGCGCCTGACTTGCGCTGGCGGTACCGCGGGCATCGACATGATGCTGGACTGGATCGCCCGTCAGCATGGCGCAGAACTGGCGACTGCCGTCTCGGAGCAATTCGTGATGAGCAAGATCCGCCGGCAATCCGATCATCAACGCATGCAGATCGGCGTGCGCTACGGCGTACACAACCTGAAAACAGTGCAAGTCATCAGCTTGATGGAAATGAACCTGGAAGAACCGCTCTCCACCGACCAACTGGCAGCGTCCATCGGCGTTACCCGGCGTCAGCTGGAGCGTCTGTTCAGTACCCACCTGCGTGTCACCCCGACCCACTTCTATCTTGGCCTGAGGCTTGAGCAGGCGCGCCAGCTATTGCAACAGAGCGAAATGAGCATTACTGCGGTGTGCGTCGCTTGCGGCTTCGAATCGCCCTCTTATTTTTCGCGCGCCTATCGCAACCGTTTCCAGCGCAGTCCCAAACAAGACCGTGCAGCCAAGCACAAATCAGCGCAAACTGTGAATTGAAACCAGCTGCATCCATGCTCGGGGTTTCTTCGTATATTGAATGTATGAAGCGATCTAAGGAGATATTGCCATGCTAACGCGACGCAACATGATATTCAGGGCCGGCAGGACTTTGCTGACAGGTGGATTACTTGCCGCACTGGGCTGGCGGGCGACGGCGGCGGCAACCTATGAAGTCATGCATACCGATGCTGAGTGGAAACATCTACTGAATCCGACCCAATATGCGATTTTGCGGCAAGAAGGCACCGAACGGCCGTTTTCCAGTCCGCTTGACCATGAAAAACGGGTTGGCACCTTTTCTTGCGCCGGCTGCGACCTCGCGGCCTTCTCCTCCAAGACCAAATTCGACAGCGGCACCGGCTGGCCCAGTTTCTGGCAGCCGCTGCCGAATGCCGTAGCCACCAGAACCGATAGCACGCTCGGCATGACCCGCACCGAGGTGCACTGTCGCCGCTGCGGCGGTCATCTGGGTCATGTATTTAACGATGGCCCGAAACCTACCGGCCTGCGCTACTGCATGAACGGTGCGGTCTTGAATTTCAAACCGGAAATCTGACGGCAAGGCCGTTACGGCCAATGCCTCCGGCTCTTGCCTTTATACGCGGCGGGTACCGGTATCGACCGCCTTGGTTTGTCCCGATTCCAGCGTAAAGCCGGCGCCGGAATCGGTGCCCATGACCTTGACCAGATAAGGCATCAATTCCTTGAGCATCGGCTCCAGTGTCCATGGAGGATTGATCACGAACATGCCGCTGCTGTGCAAGCCGAAGCCATCCGGCGACGGCGTCTTGACCGTCAACGTGACATTCAGCCAGCCATTCGCTTTCATGCGCTTGAGCTTGTCCGGCAGTTGCCGCGACTCCATGCGGTTCAGCACCGGATACCAGACGGCATAGGTGCCGGTGGAAAAGCGGACCAATGCATCTTCAATGGTGTTCTTGACGAGACGGTAATCGTCTTTCACCTCATACGGCGGATCGATCAGCACCAGGCCGCGGCGCGATGGCGGCGGCAACAAAGCCTTGAGGCCGAGGAAGCCGTCGCCCAGATGGATCATGACGCGCTTGCCGCGGCCATTGCCGCGCGGATTGCGTTCGGCTTCAAGACGGCGGAAATTGTCGGTCAGGATCTTGCCGTCGCTAGGATGCAATTCGAACAGACGCAAACGGTCCTGCTCGCGCATGACGGCATCAGCGCAATACGGCGAACCGGGATAGTAACGCAGCTTGCCATCCGGATTCAACTGCCTGACCACATCGACATATTCGGCCGCTGCAGGTGGCAGGTCCTTTCGGTCCCAGAGGCGGCTGATACCGCTCTCGAATTCGGCGTTTTTCGAGGCATAGCCGCCATCCAGTGCATACACGCCGGCGCCGGCGTGGGTATCGATGACCATGTAGGACGTATCCTTCTGGCCCAGGTAACGCAACAACTGGATGGTGACCAAGTGCTTCAGCACATCGGCGTGATTGCCGGCGTGGAAGGCATGGCGGTAACTCAACATAGGGGACTCTATCGTGGTGAAGTGTGTTGCCACACTCTACAGGCCGGCGGCCAAGCACGGTAAACATAAATGCAGGCCGGACTGACGGGTAGAAGTGCGGTAAAGCCGCTGGCGAAGCTGTAATAGCTGTAATTATTAGCGTTGCGCCGCGTAAACGACCAGCATTCTAACATTGCCGCATCCGATGACGAAGTTAGAAGCGTCTTGCACCCCGGATTGCCGCAAAACGACGCCGATGCCAAAAAGCCATCTATTCGTCGATGGATTGCACTTTCAACATCTGTTCGGCCACCTCGACACAAGCTTCAATGTGTTTGTTGCCTATCGCCCGGAAAGCAGAAAAACCGATCGCGGCCGATACCATCTGCCCGGCGATCGGCACCAGCCTGGTAGCATTTTTGGAAACGATCTTGACCCCGCTGCGTGTCAGTATTTTCAACAGCAGTTCACGCGTCACCACTCGCCCTACCAACGTACTGCCGAGGCCGACAATGGTACTGTAAGTGGCTACCCTGAGCTTGGGCTGCAGTTTTTCAATCTGCTGCGGCGTCAGGCCGAAGGCGGCGTTGATGTCTTCGATCAGGCGCGACAGCAGATGGATATCCACTGCGATATCGACGCCCATGACCGGCAAGGCGGAAGCGCCCGCCGACAGCAGCGCCCGCTTGGCCACCATCTGGCGACAGCGCAGGCGCACCGCGTGCAGTGCAGTTTCAGAAGCGGGGATGAGGACGCTCAAGCTCCCCGCTGTCTGCTTGGCGGGCTTGCGCCATGGCAGGCGTTCTAGCATCAGTTGGCCGCCTTACCTTTGACGAATCCATAAATCACCAGCAACACAAACGCGCCGACGATGGATCCGATAAACCCTGCGCCTTGGCCGGCGTGGTACCAGCCCAAGGCTTGGCCGACGTAACCGGCCAGGAACGAGCCCGCGATACCCAGCAAAGTCGTTACGATGAAACCCATGTTCTCACGTCCGGGATGGATCAGTTTAGCGATCACGCCGACGATGAAACCTACGATGATTGTCCCCAGAATTTCCATTGATGCTCCTCAAGGTTGATATGGGATACAAGCCAGCTACGCTAAGCGAATCTGCCAGCCCACCGCACAATATAGAGCAAAGCCTGGTCATCCGCAGCGATTGAGATGCAAACTTATGTGAAATGTTGGTAAAAAAATATTTTAAGAGGCTGTTGCAAACACAGATGGCTGGACGCTCCGACGAAGACAGTACGAGTAGTACGGCAAGGAGGGTGTAGCAGGGATTTCAGACGACACTTCGTCTGCTTGCGGAACGACCCGGGCTTGCTAGCCCGGGCGCGCCCTGCAGGGGCAACAACGCCAAGTGTGCTTGCAACAGCCTCTAAGTACCTGCTGCAAAGCCGTCCCTGCTACGCTCGCAATGCGTGCGAACGGTCCAGCCGGAAATACGCATCCAGTAACGATGTCTTGTAGACCGCTCCCAGCAGCTCAGGGTCTTCGTGGCTGCGCACTACCGGCAGCCGTTCGCCCTGATGGTCCAGGAACGATTGCAATGCGTCGCCGAGCGACATGTCCGGCGTCACAACATGCAAGAACTCACGCCGCACAAAATCCGCAGCCATCTTGGCTTCGGTGTCGGCCTTGTCCAGCAGGCAGGAAGTAATGTCTTGCAGCGCAACCACACCGCAATAGCGGTTGCGCGGATCGACGACATAAATATATTTCACCGGATATTTCAGGAACAGTCCGCTGATTTCGGCGAACGACGCCGTCAGCGGCAAGACGGTATCGGCCGGCCGGATCAGCTCGCTCATGTGGATGCCGCGCAGCCGCACCCGCTCTTGGGCATCGCGGTTGCGTTTGATGGTGATGTCGTACATGGAAGCGCCGTTAATGCTGCGCGCCACAAAATATGCCACTACGCAGGACAACATCAATGGCAATACCACCTGATAGCTCAAGGTCATCTCGAAAATCATCAGGATCGCCATCAACGGCGCACTGGTAGCCGCCGCCAGAAACGCGCCCATGCCCACCATGGCATACGCGAACGGCGCCGATGTCATCCCTGGCATCAGCGCGTGCAACACCTGTCCGAACAGATAACCGATGGCGGCGCCGACAAACAAGGTTGGCGTAAAGATACCGCCGACCGCGCCGGAACCGGTGGTGATGGATGTCGCCACCACCTTCAGTACCAACACCAGCAGCACGCTCCACCACAGCCATGGCGTATGCAGCAAGGAATTGACCACGCTATAGCCATTGCCCCAGACTTCCGGCATCCAGATCGAAATGAACCCGACCAGCAAACCGCCCACGCATAGCCGCAGCGGCAAAGGCAATGCCGTCTTGGTAAACGCTTGTTTGGAAAACGCCAGCAGGCGCAAGAATTGCGGGGCGGCGACGCCAGCCATGATCCCCAGCAGCACAAACCACAATATCTCCATCCCTGCGACCGGCGGGAACGGCGGCATCTCATAGGCCGGGTGATAGCCGGGCAGCTCGCGCATGGTGATGTTGGCCACCACCGAAGCCACCACTACCGGCCCGAAACTCTCCATCACAATCGCGCCCAGCACGATCTCTGTCACAAAAAACGCGCCGGCAATCGGCGCGTTATAGGCCGAGGTAATCCCCGCCGCCGCGCCGCACGCCACCAGCAAACGCAAGCGCGCCGGGCTGAAATGGGTAAACCGGCCGACCAGCGACGCCGCCAGCGCCGCCAGTTGCACCATCGGCCCTTCGCGCCCGATCGAACCGCCTGACACCACCGTCGCCAGCGAAGACAAGCTGCGCAGCAGACTCTCCCGCACCGGGATATTGCCATCGCCGATCGCTACCGCTTCCATGTAATCCGAGGTGGCGCTGGATGGCATGCGCTTCGCCCAAATCAGGATCGCGCCCGCCACCAAGCCGCCGCAGGCCGGCAACGCCAACCGCGCCCACCAAGGCAGACTCTTGGCCATGGCGACAAAGCTGCCGCTCTGGCCCGTCAGCAAATGCTGCAAACCGTAAATGCACTCGCGGAACAATATAGTGGCCAAAGCGCCCAAAAAGCCAACCACCGCGGCCCACAGCAGCATCGAATGGCTTTCTGAAAAATGGAACAGGCGCTGCAGGCGGATCCGGTATCTGAGGAGCGTGCTGCGAGATGTGCTACTTGAAAGCATGGTGTGTGATGGCAAAGTGGGCGTGATGGGGTGCTGTCTGTCGTTGGCAGTCGCTAGCAGTCGGCTTAGTGCTCTGGCGTAGGAGCAGGACTGCCCTGCGGCGCCATCAAGCCGGCAAAATACGCCATGTCGGCCGCCACTGCAGCCTCAGCCCTGGCCTGCATCGCCTGGTAATGTGCCAAGACTTCCTGTCCCGTCGCGGTCACCTGCGCCCCGCCGCCCTTGGCGCCGCCGGTTGCAGTCGCCACCAAAGGCTGCTTGAAACACTGGTTCATTGCCTCGACCAGCAACCAGGCGCGCCGGTAAGACATGCCGATTGCGCGCGCCGCCGCAGAAATTGAGCCGCTTTGCTGTATCGCCAGCAGCAGCGCCGCCTTGCCTGGACCGAAGGCGATGATCTCGCCTTGCAACACTCTGAGCCGTATCGATTTGGAATTTGCCATAGGCGGGATTGTAGCAAGGAGGTAGCTTGAATATGGATATTTTGTCGGCAACCATTCTCCGTAGAAAAGTGCATCCTGCCGACATACTACTTATACTAATTTGACAAGTTGACTAACGCTATATCCTGCCATATATTTCGCTTTCCATTTTGCCACTTTCCGCCCAGGAGATACTGCGATGTTGTGCCGCTTCAAACGCCTTGTTATAGCTAGCGCCTTTCCCCTTTTCCTGCTGACGCCGGCAGTCCATGCCGCCGACCTGGTGGTTTCGGCTGCGGCCAGCCTGACCAATGCCTTCAAGGAACTGGGCCAGTCTTTTGAAGCGCAAAATCCGGATACCAAGGTGCTGCTCAACTTCGCCGCTTCCGATGTCTTGCTACAGCAGATTATTAAGGGCGCGCCGGCCGACGTGTTTGCTTCGGCCGACCAGGAAGCCATGAACAAGGCCGAATCGGAAAAAGCGGTGCAACCTGCGAGCCGCAAGAATTTCGCAAACAACCAGATCGTGTTGATCGTGCCGGCTGACAGCACGCTGCCTATCGCACAATTGCAAGACCTGACCCTGCCCGCAGTAAAACGCGTGGCCTATGGCAATCCGGCGTCGGTGCCGGTCGGCCGCTATACCAAGGCGGCGCTGGAACATGTGAATTTATGGGATGCCGTATCGGCCAAGGGTGTGCCGGCGCAAAATGTGCGGCAAAGCCTGGATTACGTGGCGCGCGGCGAAGTCGAAGCCGGCTTTGTGTTTTCTACCGATGCCGCGATCATGCCCGACAAGGTGAAAGTCGCCTTGCGCGTGCCTTCGCAAACACCGGTGAGCTACCCGATCGCGGTAACCACCAATACCAAGCAGGCTGAGATGGCGGCCAAATTCGTCGCTTATGTTTTGTCACCCACCGGCCAGGCCACGCTGGCACGCTACGGCTTCTTGAAACCCTGATGACGCAGTGTTATCGTCGAGCCTTCCGACAGAGCATCCGGGGTAAGCACCAAGGTGAATAGAAAGCAGAAGTCATGAACAGCGGTGTCTGGGTAGCCCTTTTGCTGTCGTTGAAAGTCGCGGGCTGGGCCACCCTGCTCAATATGCTGTTCGGTGTTGCCGCGGCCTATGGTTTGTCGCGCTGGCGCTCGCCGGCACGCGATCTGGTCGATGCCGTCCTGACCTTGCCGCTGGTGCTGCCGCCGACCGTACTCGGCTACTATCTGCTGGTGCTGCTCGGACGCCGCGGCGTATTCGGCGCCTGGCTGGAGAAATGGGACATCGAGTTGGTTTTCACCTGGCAAGGCGCAGTGATCGCCGCCACCATCGTCGCCTTTCCGCTAGTTCTCAAATCCGCACGCGCAGCCTTCGAGAACGTCGATTCGCAATTGGAAAACGCCGCCCGCGTACTCGGCGTTTCAGAGGCCGGAGTGTTCTTTCGCGTCACCTTGCCGCTCGCCTCCAAAGGCATCCTGGCCGGCGTCTTGCTGGCCTTCGCCCGTGCGCTCGGCGAATTCGGCGCGACGCTGATGATCGCCGGCAACCTTCCCGGCCGCACCCAGACTTTGTCAGTGGCGATTTATGAAGCGGTGCAAGCCGGCGACGACCAGACTGCCAATCTGCTGGTGCTAATCACTTCCGCCACCTGCATCGTGGTGTTGCTGATCGCCGGCCGCCTGCTGCCGAAAAGCCAGCGCCGCCGAGAGTCATGAGGACTACGCCATGGCTATAGAAATCAACATCCGCAAGCACATGCAGGCCGACGACCGCGGCTTCAACCTGGATATCGCCTTGCGCACCGAGAGCAACCGAGTGGTGTTGTACGGTCCATCCGGCGCCGGCAAAAGTTTGACCTTGCGCGCGATTGCCGGCTTGCTGACGCCCGACGAGGGCGTGATACGCCTCAAGCAGAATATCCTGTTCGATAGCACGGCCAAGATCTGCCTGCCGCCACAACGGCGCAAAGTGGCTTATCTGTTTCAGGACTATGCCCTGTTTCCGCATCTTACCGTAGCGCAGAACGTCGCCTTCGGCCTGCGCTCGGGCAGCACCAACATGCGCCGTCCGCAGGAACATCCGGCGGTGCAGAAATGGCTGACCTCGTTCGAGTTGAGCGCCACCGCCAACAGCTATCCACACCAGCTTTCCGGTGGCCAGCGCCAGCGTGTGGCATTGGCGCGGGCGCTAGTGCTTGAGCCGGACATTCTGCTGCTGGATGAACCGTTTTCCGCGCTCGACCTGAGCTTGCGCGAAAAGATGCGCTACGAGTTATCGGAGCTGCAACACCGGCTCAACGTGCCCATGATGGTGATCACGCACGACCCAGCCGATCTCGCACTGCTGGGCGACGAGATATTCGAAATCCGCGACGGCAGCATCTCCAGGCCAACCGACTAGCAATCCCATAAAAAAAGCGCAGGACCGAATCGGTCCTGCGCTTTTTTCATCGTTCTATCACTTGTTCTATCACTTCCACGATCAGCCGCCGGCTACGGCAGCTGCGATTCCGCTATTTAGAAAATGTGACGGATACCAACGCCAACGCCAGTCACGCTATCCTTGCCAACCAGTTCCGACAAGGCAGCATCTTTAGCCTTGTTGTAGTCGACCGTACCGTACACCTGGGTACGTTTGGACAAGGCATATTCCGCCACGCCGACCAGCGCGTAACGACTGCCGTCGCCCAGGTTGCCGAGGGAAGCCACAGTGACGTTCTTGCTCTTGTCATAGTAGCCGGCTGCTGTCAGCGACCAGGCTGGAGTTGCTTGGAAAGTCGCGCCCAGGAAGTAAGCATTGTCCTGGCGCTGGACGCCGCCGATACCGCCGTTGATGGAAGCTGCACTGCCGCTCACGCCGAAATAAGCCGGTGTAGTGCCGGTGCTATCCTTGATGCGATAGTAGCCGCCGAACACCTTGGCTGCGCCGAATGCGTAGGAAGCGCTCAGGTTGTAAGTCGTGTCCTTCCAGTCGGTATTGGTCGGGCTGACGGTTTGCTGGTAGCCAGCGCCAACCGAGAAGCCGCCGATGGTGTACTGTCCGGTCGCGCCGATCTGGCTGCCTTGTTTGATCGATCCAGCCTTCTCACCCGCAGCGTAGCTCAGGCCACCGGCGAACCCGCCGAATGTGCCGTAGTACTTGATCATGTTGGAGTTGCGGATCAGGGTGGCGCCAGCCGGCATCCACGCGTTCTGGTCGTAATTGCCGACGGTCAGCGGATCGAAGTGATCAGCCATCAGGTCGAACAACGGAGTTTGTTGACGGCCCAGGGTGATGGAGCCGAAGCTGCCGGTCAAACCGACATACGATTGACGGCTGAACAAGACGCCGGAGCTGGACATGCTGCCGTTATCGGAATTGAAACCGTTTTCCAGACGGAAAATTGCTTTCAGGCCGCCGCCCAGATCTTCAGTACCCTTGAAACCCAGGCGGCTGTTGGAGATCGCGCCATTGGTGACCACAAAGTTTTTTTGTCCGGCGGCGTTGTCGCTGCTGATATAACGCAGGCTGGTATCGACGATACCGTAGATGGTGACACTAGTCTGCGCCATCGCGCCGCTACTAGCCAGGCCCGCCGCTACCAGCAACAAGGAATATTTTTTCATGCACGTCTCCATAGGATTAATCATTTTTAGAATTTTTACGACAGCGTCAGGATCACGGCATTGCCGTTGCCTACGCCGTCGCTTTACCGCTACTGCCTACTACAACTGCGGCAGCGCCGCCATTTCGGCACTGCTAGGGTAAAGCTGCCCCGCCATCATAGCAGGACAACTTTCCCGCAAGACAAGTTGTTGCGAAAACACAACTTGCATCACTCAAATACTTATTCGGCCTTCAAAACGCCACGGCGGATCTGGTCGCGCTCGATCGATTCGAACAAGGCCTTGAAATTGCCTTCACCGAAGCCTTCATCGCCCTTGCGCTGGATAAATTCGAAAAATACCGGGCCCAGCGTGTTGGCTGAGAAGATTTGCAGCAGCAGGCGTCGGCCTTCATTGCTGGAAACGCCATCCAGCAGGATGCCGCGCATTTGCAACTGGTCGGCTGGCTCGCCATGGCCTGGCAAGCGCCCTTCCAGCATCTCGTAGTAAGTCGCCGGCGGCGCCACCATGAATTTGGTGCCCATTTTTTTCAAAGCATCCCAGGTTTTCACCAGGTCGTCGGTCGCCAGCGCGATATGCTGGATACCCTCGCCGCTGAACTGCATCAGGAATTCTTCGATCTGGCCCGAGCCTTTGGACGATTCTTCATTCAAAGGAATGCGGATCTTGCCGTCGGGCGCGCTCATCGCTTTCGATGTCAGGCCGGTGTATTCGCCCTTGATATCGAAATAGCGCACTTCGCGGAAATTGAACAGTCGCTCGTAGAAGGCGGCCCAGTGCGCCATGCGGCCACGGTACACATTGTGGGTCAGATGGTCGATGGTTTTCAGGCCGGCACCGACCGGATTGCGGTCCACGCCTTCAATGAATTCAAAGTCGATGTCATAGATCGATTTACCTGGCGTGAAACGATCGATCAGATACAGCGGCGCGCCGCCGATGCCCTTGATCGCAGGCAAACGCAGCTCCATCACGCCGGTCTTCATGTCCATCGGTTCGGCGCCCAGTTCTAGCGCGCGCTGGTAAGCCTTGTGTGCGTCCTTGACGCGGAACGCCATGCCGCAGGCCGACGGGCCATGTTCGGCGGCGAAATATTGCGCCGGGCTATGCGGCTCATGATTGATGATGAAATTAATATCGCCCTGGCGATACAGCGTCACGTCTTTGGAACGGTGGCGGGCTACCTTGACGAAGCCCATGGCTTCAAAGGCTGGCTCGATCACATTCGGCAGCGGCGATGCATACTCGACAAACTCAAAGCCGCACAGGCCCATGGGATTTTCAAAAAGGTCGGACATAAGGCACTCCTGGATAATTAAAGTCTGGTGGACTGGGTCAAATCGGATTGGCTAACATCATTGTGTGATGGCGGCAGTCTCCGACGTTTCTGGCGTAATCAGTTGTTGCAAGGCGATTTCAAAAGCCACTTTGGCGATACCGGTAGTGCTGGCCGAATTGCTGTGGCATTTTTCCAGCGCCGCTGCGACGGTGGCTGACACATCGCCGAAGATGGCCTCGTCGGATACTTCGACCTGACTCTGCATCAGGAAAGCGAAGGCGCGCGCCATGCCGCAGTTGGCGACGAAATCGGGAATCACCGCCACCCGGTTGTCGGCATACTCATAGATCGGACCGTAGAAAATATCGCTATCGGCAAACGGCACGTTGGCGCCGCTGGAAACCACTTCCAGGCCATTGGCGATCAGTTGGTCAACTTGTTCTTGCTTGACCAGCCGCGAGCCGGCGCATGGCAGGAAGATGTCGGCGCCAGTGCTCCAGATCGCTGCATTGCACGCTTCAAAGGACAGCATGTTTTCTGCGACCAGCTGGTTGCCCTGCTTGGCCAGGAACAAGCCATGTATTTCTTCGTAGCTGAAGCCGTCGGCATTGATCAGGCCGCCGTTGCGGTCGATGATGCCGACCACGCGCGCGCCGGCCTTGGCCAGGTAATACGCCGCAGTCGAACCGACATTGCCCCAACCCTGCACGATCACGCGCTTGCCTTCGACGCTGCCGCCATACAAACGGTAGTAATGACGCACCGATTCCGCCACCCCCCAACCCGTGATCAAATCGGCCACCAGATATTTGCGGCTGGCTTGCGGCGTATAGCGCCCATCTTCCACTACCTTGGCCACACCCATGCGCAATTGGCCGACTTTCTGGATCCGCTCCTTGTCGCTAGGCTCGAAATGGCCGTTGACGATCCCTTCTTGCGGATGCCACAGGCCGTAGCGTTCGGTCATCGGGATCACTTCATGCACTTCGTCGATATTCAGATCGCCGCCGGTGCCGTAGTAAGTCTTGAGCAAAGGTGTGACGGCCTTGTACCAACGACTCAAGACACCTGCCTTGCGCGGATCTGCAGGATCGAAATCGATACCCGATTTGGCGCCGCCGATGGCCGGGCCGGAGACGGTGAACTTGACTTCCATGGTCTTGGCCAGCGATTCCACTTCGCGCCGGTCGAGGCCGCTGCGCATGCGGGTGCCGCCGCCGGCAGCGCCGCCGCGCAAAGAGTTGATCACGATCCAGCCGCGTGCGGGGGTTTCGGCGTCATGCCATTCAAAGACGATTTCCGGCGCTTTGCTTTCAAACGCGTTCAGTAAAGCTTTCATACTTCTCCTTGATACTTCTCTGGTCTCTGGTTATGACGACCGCCCCCGCTTAGCCTAGCAAGAGCTTGTCGTCGTCGATTTTTTCACCACGTGTGGTTTCAAACATTTTCAGCAAATCCGGCACATCCAGGCCGCGCCGCTGTTCGCCGTGCACATCCAAGATCACCTTGCCTTCGTGCAGCATCACGGTGCGCGTACCGTAGTCCAGCGCCTGCCGCATGCTGTGCGTCACCATCATCGTTGTCAGCTGGCTGGATTCGACGATCTTGGCCGTCAGAGACAAGATAAAGGCGGCGGTTTTCGGATCCAGCGCGGCGGTATGCTCGTCCAGTAGCAAGATGCGCGAAGGTTGCAGCGACGCCATCAGGAGGCTGACCGCCTGGCGCTGGCCGCCGGACAACAGACCCATGCGGTCCGACAAGCGATTTTCCAGGCCGAGATTAAGGATGCTGAGTTTTTCGCGGAATACTTCGCGCATGCTGCGGTTGAGAGAAAACCGCAGGCCGCGCGCACTGCCCCGCTTCCAGGCCAGCGCCATGTTTTCCTCAATCGTCAGGCTCTCGCAGGTACCCGCCATCGGATCCTGAAACACGCGCGCCACCAGATCGGCGCGCTGCCAGCTTGAGCGCCGCGTCGCATCGGCGCCGTCGATCCGGATACTGCCGCTGTCGACCATCAGGTCGCCGCTGACCGCATTGAGCATGGTTGATTTGCCGGCGCCGTTGGAGCCGATCACCGTGACGAACTGGCCAGACGGAATCTCCAGCGAAAGACCGCGCAAGACCTTGTTTTCGATCGGCGTGCCAGGGTTGAAAGTGATTTCCAGATTATCGAGCTGCAACATCAGTTTTCCCCTTTCCGGGCCGCCAGGGCGTTACTGCTGCTAACGCCGGAAGGTTTGTTTTTTGGATTGCCGCGCATGCGGCCGAAGCTACGTTTGAAATTAGGAATCAGCAAGGCGAAGCCAACCAGCATTGCCGTCACCAGATTCAAATCCTGCGCCTTGAGGCCGATGAAGTCCATGTCCAGCGCGAGTGCAATAAAGAAGCGATACAGCACGGCGCCGAAAATACAGGCTGCAGTGGTAATCACCAGGCTACGCGCCGGCACCACTGTTTCACCGATAATCACCGCCGCCAGCCCGATCACGATGGTGCCGATGCCCATCGAGATATCGGCGCCGCCCTGCGTCTGCACGAACAGTGCCCCGGCCAGCGCTACCAGCGCATTGGAAATCGCCAGGCCCCATACCGTTTGCCGGTTGGTGGAAATACCCTGGGCACGCGCCATACGCGCATTGGCGCCGGTGGCGCGCATCGCCAGCCCGGTCTCGGAAGCAAAAAAAGCGTCCAGCAGCAGCTTGGCGACCAGCACAATCACTGCCATGACAATCGGCTGCACCCAGTAATCGGGAAGATCGCCGATATTGATCATGCTGAACACCGTCGGTTCGCTGATCAGCGCCACGTTAGGTTTGCCCATGATGCGCAGGTTGACCGAGTAAAGCGCAATCATCACCAGGATACTGGCCAGCAATTGCATGATTTTCAGATATACATTGAGGCAAGCCGTTACGCAGCCTGCAACACCGCCGGCCAGCAGCGCGACGAAGGTGGCCAGGAAAGGATTCCAGCCAGAGACAATCAGGGTCGCGGCAACTGCGCCGCCGAGGGGAAAACTGCCATCGACCGTCAGGTCGGGAAAATTGACGACACGGAAAGACAAGAACACGCCAAGCGCGACCAGACCGAAAATCAGGCCGATCTCGATGGCGCCAAGCGAAGCGATAAGCGACATAAACATCCTTAAATAAGCTGCGGAACCGGCCGCCGCGGCAATCCGTGGAGGATCGGCGGCGACTCAGCTAAAACACGCAAAATCAGGTAAACCAACATCTGCAAACAGAAAACAAGCGGATAGCTACAACAGCTATCCGCAGGCGTTTTATTCGTCGACTTTGGCAGACTTGATCAATTCCGCTGGCAAGGTCACGCCTTGTTTCAGCGCAGCCTTAGGATTCACGTGCAGCTCAAATGTGGTGCTGGTTTGCGATGCGATCTTGCCCGGTGCTTCGCCCTTCAGGATACGCACGACGATCTTGCCGGTCTGGCGACCCAGGTCGTAGTAGTTCAAGCCGATGGCAGCTGCCGCGCCGCGTTTTACCGCGCTGGTATCTGCAGCCACAACTGGCAACTTGGCTTGTTCCGCTACCTTGACAATGCCTTCGAATGCCGACATGACGTTGTTATCGGTAGGTGCGTAGATCATGTCAGCCTTGCCGATCAGGCTTTGGGCGGCGCTTGGTACATCGATGGTGCGAGCCGCAGCGGCTTCAACCAAAGTCAAGTCGGTGCCGGCCAGCTGTTTTTTCAAGGCTTCGACGATCGATACCGAATTCGCTTCACCAGGACTATAGATGATGCCGATGCGCTTGGCTTTCGGCGCTACCTGGCGCATCAGAGCGACCTGGCGGTCCAGCGGCGAGACGTCGGAAACGCCGGTGACATTGGTGCCGGAAGCATCCCAGCTCTTCACCAGTTTGGCGGCGACCGGGTCAGTCACTGCTGCGTAGACGATTGGTACGGTCTTGGTTGCGGAGACCAGCGCCTGGGCCGACGGGGTTGCAATCGCCACCGCTACGTCCGGCTGGCTGCCTGCATATTTGCGGGCGATCTGCGCCGCGGTGCCGGTGTTGCCTTGTGCGCTTTGGTATTCGAACTTCAGATTCTTGCCGGCCTCGTAGCCTTCTGCCTTCAACTCGTCCTTGACGCCATCGCGCACGGCGTCGAGCGCCGGGTGTTCAACGATGGCAGTGACCACCACCGTTTTGTCGGCGGCGTAGGTGGCAGAAGCGGATACACCTGTCAGGCTGAGCAAGACTACAGACGCAATAGCGGTACGCAAGAAAGGAAATTTCATGACTTTGTCTCCAAATGAGTCAGTTTGGTTGCCGGAAATCGGCCTCTTTATTATATTGCAACAGGGGTATATTCCGACTTGCTCCCATGTCGCTACATAGTTTATTTTGAAAAAAGTATAGCTTTGAACGCTAAAAATTGGTTTGCGAGTTGCGGCCGATTTTTATACGGTTATGAAATATAATTTCTCCATACTTCCGGAAATCGAGAATAAATTGCACAAAATTGATATCGATCAAATCGATCGAAAAATGTTAACTTTTTTGCAGCAGAACGGCCGCGTGTCCAATCTGGAGCTGGCGGAAGCCGTCAACCTGTCGGCACCGCAGTGCCACCGGCGCCATCGCCGATTGGAGGAAGCTGGCTTCATCGTAGGCTATGAAACCCGCTTAAGTCCAGCCAGCCTGGGCCTGTTTGTGATTGCCTTCGTCCATGTATCGATGGAAAAAGGCCATATCAACGACTTGTCGGGATTCAAAGCCGCCATCAACGAATGGCCGCAGATCCTGGAGTGCTACTCGATTACCGGGGATTTTGACTACGTGCTGAAGGTGACCGCGCACGATTTGAAAGAGTTGTCGGATTTTCTGATGGAAAAGCTGATGCGCATGCGCGGCGTCAGCGGCGTCCGCTCCAGCGTCTGCCTGGATGAAATCAAGGCGACCAATATGCTGCCGCTGCCGCCGGCCTGAACTTCTCGTCGAATAAAAAAAGCCGCATCCTTGTGGGATGCGGCCTTCTGAACCACTGCCGAGATAACACCAGCGGTCTGCCGGTAAGCCGGCGGTCAATAAACTTTTATATCAAGCAACCTTGGCTTCGAAGAATTGTTCATCTTCGGTCGAGCCGTGCAAAGCAGTAGTCGACGACTGGCCTTGCTGGATGGCCTGGGTCACCGCATCGAAATAACCGGTGCCGACTTCGCGCTGGTGCTTGACCGCGGTAAAGCCCTTGTCGGCTGCCGCGAATTCCGCTTCCTGCAACTCGACGAAAGCCGACATCTGGTTACGCGCATAACCGTGCGCCAGGTTGAACATCGAGTAGTTCAATGCATGGAAGCCGGCCAGCGTAATGAACTGGAACTTGTAACCCATGGCCCCGAGCTCTTTCTGGAACTTGGCGATGGTGGCGTCGTCCAGGTTCTTTTTCCAGTTGAACGATGGCGAGCAGTTATAAGCCAGCATCTTGCCTGGGAACTTGGCGTGCACTGCTTCCGCAAATTTCTTGGCGAAGGCCAGGTCCGGCTTGCCGGTTTCGCACCAGACCAGATCGGCGTATGGCGAATAAGCCAGAGCGCGCGAAATAGCCTGGTCGATGCCTGGACGCGTCTTGTAGAAGCCTTCGACAGTGCGCTCGCCGGTCAGGAAAGGCTTGTCGTTTTCGTCGACGTCGGAAGTCAGCAAGTCAGCTGCTTCGGCATCGGTACGGGCGATCACCAGTGTCGATGTACCGGAAACGTCGGCTGCCAGACGCGCAGCGTTCAGCTTTTCAACGGCTTCACGGCTTGGCACCAGTACTTTGCCGCCCATGTGGCCGCACTTCTTGACGGATGCCAGCTGGTCTTCGAAGTGAACGCCGGCAGCGCCGGCATCGATCATCGATTTCATCAGTTCGTAGGCATTCAATACGCCGCCGAAACCGGCTTCGGCATCGGCCACGATAGGCGCGAAGAAGTCGATATCGTTTTTGCCTTCCGACCATTGGATCTGGTCAGCGCGCTGGAAAGTATTGTTGATGCGCTTGACCACCAGCGGCACCGAGTTGGCTGGATACAGCGATTGGTCAGGATACATTTCGCCAGCCAGGTTGGCGTCGCCGGCGACTTGCCAGCCCGACAGATAGATCGCTTTCAGGCCTGCCTTGACCTGCTGCATGGCCTGGTTGCCGGTCAGCGCGCCGAGTGCGTTGACGAATGGCTCTTCGTGCAGCAGCGTCCACAATTTGTCGGCGCCACGCTTTGCCAGCGTATGTTCGATCTGTACCGAACCGCGCAAACGAACCACGTCTTCCGCCGAGTAATTGCGGGTAACGCCTTTCCAGCGTGGATTCTCGGCCCAGTCCTTGGCCAGTGCTGCGACTTGCTGTTCACGTGTAGTCATCGTCGTTCTCCTGTTAAAAACAAAAAGTGAAATCAAATCCGATGACTAAATAGTAGCCCTATCTGTGCGAGGCAACAATGTCTTATATAAGACATATAAGTATTTTTATTTACTTTAAATTCAATGACTTAGTTTTTAATTTTCGCGATGTGGAATAAAATTTCTGAGAATGAAATATGAAAATGGTGCCATGCATTTTCATATTTCATATTATGAAACGCAAATTGCGCATCCTGAAAAATGCAAAAAAAAAGCGGGGAGCAAGCTCCCCGCCCTGACCATCATGGCCTAGTCCACTAAAAAACCGGCTTTATTTAGAATGATTTTGTCATCGACAGATAGAAGCCGCGGCGCTGTCCGTACTGCGGCGCGCCGACGCCGATACCGGAACCGTCGCGAATTTCATACACTTTATCGAACAGATTGATCACGCTCAGGCGAGTCGTGACCTTGCCGATCGGGCTCTCGCTAAATACATGGCTGGCGCCCAGATTGACTTCGGTATACGCCGCCAAGTGATCCGTGTTAGCGAAACCGCTGCGCAAGCCGCTACCGAACAAGGCATCCGCAGTCCAGGTCGTGCTATGCCACAAATAAGAAACCCCGGTGGACGCGGTGATGCCCTGGTCGTGATCCAGGTGCACCCAGTGGTTGGAGATGTAGCTGAGCTCATCCTGGCCAAAGTTGTACTGGCTGGAGACGATGTTCTTGCCCAGCGCGACGGAGCGCGCCACATTCAGATAAGCCGACAGGTCGTCCTTATGGTAGTTCAGGGTCAGCTCCAGGCCGTAGACTTTGCCCTGCTGGTAGTTAAACGGTGTATACAGCAGCGCCGAACCGAATTGCCCTTCATCCAGCAGGTTCTTGACCTTCTTGTAGTAACCATCCAGCCCCAGCGTCACGTGCTGGGTCAGCTGATGATTGACTCCGAGGTCGAAATAATCCGAGCTTTCCGCCTGCACCGGATCGTTCTGGCTGGTAGGCGAAGCATTGGTGGTGCCGTTGAAACTGGCGATGGTGTCAGCGCCGATCAGTTCGCTGGCAGGCGGCGTGAAATATTTGGCGTAACCGGCATGGAAGGTGGTCCGCGGCGTCATCTGGTACACCACGCCGATGCGCGGGCTGAACTGGCTGGCGCTCACATAGGCATTCACCTTGTCGGTGCGGGCACCGTAGTTGACAGTCACCTTGTCGTTCAGCTTCCATTCATCTTGCAGGTAGATGCCAGCCTGGTTGGTGGTCTTCTGGCTGCTATCAGCCAGGGAAATTGGCTGCGTAGCCAATTGCGCACCGCTATCGTCGGCCGGGAAAGTCAGCGAGTTGTCGCTGTTTTTCAAATTCTCGCGCGTGTAATTGACCCCGGCGCGGATAGTGTGGCTGGCATTGAGGCGATAGCTGGCATCTGCCTGCAAGCCGTTGGCCAGGCCAGTGCGCAACACACGCGACGCAACGCCGGTATATAACAGGTCGCCGACCTGGTCCGGCTCGAACAGCACCTTGGAGTAGCGACTGAAGGCCGCCACCTGGTAATCGATGTCGGAACCGATTTTCCCCTGCAGAGCAAGAATGCCGTAACGGTTGGTTTCATGCTGCCGTTCATTGACGTTGGCGGATGGATAGTCGGTCACGCCGTCAAGCTGAAATTGCGGCGTCTTGCCAGCGCTGTTCGGTATCTGGAAACGACCATCCGAATTACCCAGGATCAGGCTGACGCGCGTATCCGGATCGAGCAGATAGGAAAAATAACCGAAGGCCTTGCTTTGCAACGTGCGGTCGTGCAAGGCGGTAGACGAACCGGTCGGGTTTTCGATGCCCAGGTTATTGCTCTCGAAGGAACCGTTGATGTAATAGCTGAAAGAATCCGTGCTGCCGCTGACGTCGCCGCTGACTTGGCGCGTGTTGTTACTGCCGATCTGCACGCCGATGTTGCCGCCATCGGCCAGCTCGCCGGTCTTGGTGTGGATATCGACCACGCCGGCGGTGCGGTAGCCGTATTGCGCCGGCAAGGCGCCGGTCAAGACGCTGACGCTGTCGACAAAGCGCGTATCCAGGGTCTGGCCGAAACCGGAAATACTTTCCGGCAGGATGATGCCGTTGAGACGGTATTGCAGGTTGGCGTGATCGCCGCGCACGTGCAGTTGGCCGAAGGAATCCTGTGCGACGCCGGGCGCACGCAACAAGACTTCATTGAATGCCGTATCTTCACCTTGCGGCATCGCGGCGATTTCCTTGCGGCCGATGCGATAGATGCTGCTGCCGGTTTCGACCTGGATACCGTTGCGAGCCCGGTCCAGGCGGTCAGCGGTGACAACCACCGCATTGCTGGCGTTGACTGTGCCGGTCTGGCTGGCCTTCAGGGTAACGTCGGCGGTGGCGCCATTTTCGTCAGCCACCGTGACTGTACCGTTTTCCGACTGGAACGATGGCTTGCCAACGCTGATGGCATAGCTGCCGGGCGCGATGTCGCTAAAGACAAAATGGCCTTGCTGATCGCTCTTGGTCGTACCGACCGTTTTGCCGGTAGCGTCTTTCAAGGCCACAGTAGCGTCCGGCAAGGGATGGCCGAGCGCGTCGTGGACGGCGCCGCTGATTTGTTTCGGGGCGGACTGCACATCGGCAGCAGTGGCGATAGCGGGTATGGCAAAGCCGTAAGCGAGCGCAATCAGGGCGCCTAATTTTAGTCGGCGCAACAAGCGTGTTTTCATTCTCAAACTCCGATAAGACGAGTAACTCGACCAGGCATCCGGCATGGCGCAACGTGAGCAGACAGCCGGAAAACCGATGCAGGCAGCTTTGGGTCAAGCCGCCCGGGGTCGAAACAAATGGTAAAACGTCAAACCGGGGAGAACGGCGGAGCTTGGGAATGCGGCGTCAGATATTGCTTCTGCGCGGGAGTAAATGCATAGACCGGCTCGACCGTGCTGTTATAAGCAAAGATCAGGACCGGCGTGAGGACCGGCACCGGGCTGGAAGGAACAGGAGAAGGAAAATCGGCAGCAAGATCGCAACTGACGCAATCGGTCGAATTTTCGGCCAGGCTGTGATTGTGGAACGCCATCCCGACCAATTGCAGCACCAGGATCGCCAGCGCCAGCCACAAGGCGCACTGCTGCAAACGCAGTCTGAACCGGCGTCGCGCATGAAAATGCGTTTCGACAATCAGGCGCATGGCGACGCCCCGATCCAGCAAGCTGTCATTCCACCCTTCCAAACCGCAGACGCACCCAGCCCACGCGCTGGCTGCCGCGACGACGATTGAGTTGATCTGGTTTGACGAAGCATGCGATGTAAGCCTGTTGCGATGTAAGCCTGCTGATATAAGCCCGCTTTGCCAGCAGGAAATAAAATCCGGAACTGCAAGCAGAGAGTGTAATCGCGAATCGGCATTGCTTGCAAGACAATTGCAACACAGTTGCACGATTTATTAGCTATGCCAGAGCACGAAGATCAGTAGTTGTGCGTCGGCATTCGGGTGACTCCGAACCAATGCGTCAAATAGCATGGTGTATGCAAAATGTTTCTACGCGGCTAATGCAAGTTCCTCCATAATATGCCACGACTTTTTCCCTGGCCTGTCACATTTACAACGGTAATCATGACAAATTCATCCTCGCCCCTGGTCTCGCCTGCGCCTTCGCGCTCACGTTTCGGCTGGCGCAAGCCGGTGATCCTGTTACTGATGACGGCGCTTGCAGGGGGCGGCTGGTTTGCCCTGCGGGCCAAGGACAGCGACGCCAAACAGGCCAGCAGCGAGCAGCCAAAGAAGCGTACATTCGAACTGGCTGCCAGCGATGTCGCGCTGATCGATGCCCGGGAGCTGCGGATTACCTTGCCGCTGTCGGGATCGCTGACGCCGCTGGCGCAAGCCACTGTCAAATCCAAGGTCGCCGCCGAAGTGCGCGAAACTCTGGTGCGTGAAGGCATGCAAGTCAAACGCGGTCAGGTCATCGCCCAGCTCGACAGCGCTGACCTGCGGGCACGCTACGCCACCCAGCAAGCCACGCTGGACGAAGCCAAGGCCAAGCTGGCGCTGGCCAACAAGAATCACGACATCAACCAGATGCTACTGAAGCAAAAATACATTTCGCAAAATGCCTTCGATACCGCGCACAACAGCGTGGAAGTCGCGGAAGCAACCGTCAAATCAGCCTCGTCGCAACTGGAAATCGCCCAACGGGCAATGGACGACGCCACCATCCATGCGCCGATAGACGGCATCATCAGCAAGCGCGAGATCCAGCAAGGCGACAAGGTCTCGCCCGATTCGCCGCTGTTCTCCATCATGGACCTGAGCCAGATGACGCTGGAAGCCCAGGTGCCCGCCAGCGAGATTCCGCGAGTCAAACTGGGCCAGGATGTGGCGTTTGCGGTGGACGGTTTCCAAGAGCGCCGTTTTTCAGGCAAGGTAACCCGTATCAATCCCGCTACCGAAGCCGGTTCGCGCGCCATCAAGGTGTATATCGCCGTCAATAACAGCGACGGCGCACTGAAAGGCGGCATGTTCGCCAAGGGCTCAATCACCTTGCAGAAATCTGCGGTGCGGCCGCTGCTGCCACTGACCGCGTTGCGCCGGGAAAACGGCGTCGATATGGTCTATGCGGTCGAAAACAATCTGATCGTAGCGCAGCCGGTGACGCTGGGCTTGCGCAACGACGATGAAAACCTGGCCGAAGTGACCTCAGGTCTCGCACCAGGCGCGCATGTCATCGTGGTCAAGCTGGATGGCGTCAAGCCTGGCAGCGCAGTCAAGATGGTGGAAGCCGTGAGCGCCAAACGCGCCAGCTAAGGAGATAGAACAGCCATGTGGATAACCAAAATCAGTATTAACCATCCGGTATTCGCTACCATGGTGATGGTGGCGTTGCTGGTGCTCGGCCTGTTCTCTTACCAGGAACTGGGGCTGGAGCAGATGCCGGACATACAGACTCCGGGCCTGCTGATCGAGATGCGCTATCCGGGCGCCTCGCCGGAGGCAGTCGAGAACGACATCACCAAGCCGATCGAAGATACGATCAATTCGGTGAGCGGCATCAAGTCTATCCTTTCCAGTTCCTATGAAGGCCGCAATTCGACCTGGGTGACGTTCGAGCTGAACGTCAACATGGACCGGGCGGTGCAGGAAGTGCGCGACAAGATCGCCCAGATCCGGCCCGGCATGCCGAAAGACGCCAAGGACCCGTTCATTGTCCGTGGCGATACGCTGAATACACAACCGCTGGCTTCCCTCAGCGTGACGTCGAAAACGCGTAGCCTGCGCGACCTCTCCACCCTGACCGAACAAATCATCGTCAAGCGTTTGCAGGCTGTGGCGGGGGTGGCCAAGATCGATGTCGGCGGCAATGTCAGCCGCCAAGTGCTGGTCAATCTCAAGCCGGAGCAGATGGCGGCGCAAAAAGTCGGCGTCGATGAAGTCTTGAATGCGATCCAGACCACCAACCAGGACATGCCGGCCGGCCTGATCACGCGCGGCGTCTCCGACCAGCTGGTGCGGCTGGAGGGCAAGATGAAAGACCCGCGCGCCTTCGGCCAGATCATCGTCGCACGCCGCGGCGGCGCTCCGGTCTATCTCGATCAGGTGGCGCAGATCAGCGACGGCGAACGTGAAGAATCCTCGATCTCGCGCTTTAACGGCCAGCGCGCCATCAACCTGGACATCACCAAGATCCAGGACGCCAACATCGTCGCCGTCGGCGATGGCGTCAGGGATGAGGTGGAAGTTCTCAAGACGCAGTTGCCGAAGGACGTAGAGATCAAGATCGTCCACGCCAACTCGGACAACGTCAAGAGCTCGCTCGACCGCGTCAAGGAAACCATCCTGGAAGGCGCAGCGCTGACGGTGCTGATCGTGTTCCTGTTCCTGCACTCCTGGCGCAGCACCATCATTACCGGCTTGACCCTGCCAATCTCTGTGATCGCCAGCTTCATCGCCCTGCACGCCTTTGGTTTCACACTGAACTTCATGACCCTGATGGCGCTGTCGCTGTGCATCGGCCTGCTGATCGACGACGCCATCGTGGTTCGTGAAAATATCGTACGCCATCTGGATATGGGAAAAAACCATGTCACAGCAGCCCGCGACGGCACCCAGGAAATCGGCCTGGCGGTGATGGCGACCACCTTTGCGATTGTCGCCGTGTTCGTACCGGTCGCTTTCATGAAGGGCATCATCGGCCGCTTCTTCCTGCAGTTCGGCGTCACCGTCACTGTGGCGGTGCTGGTGTCCTTGTTCGTCAGCTTTACGCTGGACCCGATGTTGTCCTCGATCTGGCCCGACCCGCCGGAGAACCGCTTCAAGCGTTTTCCCTGGCTGGGACGCATGATGGCTGCCATCGAACACCTGATCGAGCGCGTCCATGGGATCTATGGCCGCATCCTGAAGCGTGCACTGGCTTGGCGTAAAGCCACGCTTGGCCTGGCCTTGGCGCTGTTTGTCGGCAGCCTGTTCCTGGCGCCGCTAGTGGGCACCGAATTCATTCCGGATACCGACCAGGGCTTCATCGCGCTCAAGCTCAAAACGCCTGTCGGCTCCAGCCTGGCTTATACCGACAGCAAGATGCACCAGATCGAAGACGCGCTGCGCAAGATGCCTGAAATCGACACCATCAGCACGACAGTCGGCACCGACGATGGCCGCAATGCGGCCGACATGAATCTGACCCTGACCGATCGCAATACAAGCCATCGCATCTCGCAAAAGGACGTCGAAAAGAATATCCGCGAGCGCTTGAAATCGATTCCCGGCATCGAATTATCGGTGGGCTGGGATAAACCAATCTATGTTGCGATCCTAGGCCCGGAAACCGACAAGCTGAGCGCCATCGCCGACCAGGTGATGCTGAAGATCGGCAAGATCAAAGGGATCACTGACCTTGAGAACAGCCTGACTGCTGCCAACCCGTCGATCACCATCAAGGTCAACAATACCCTGGCCAGCGACCTCGGCCTGAGCGTGCAGCAGATCGGCGCGGCCTTGCGGCCGTTTGTCTCAGGCGACGCCAACGGCCACTGGCTGGCCGCTGACGGGCAAAACTATGAAGTCAACGTGCAGCTGCCGAAATCGGGCCGCCAGAAAATCGCCGATCTCGGCGACTTGTCGGTCGCCAGCAGCAATCTCGACAGCGAAGGCAAGCCGATCATGGTGCCGTTGCGGCAAGTAGTGGAATTCGTGCACTCCTCCAGCCCGCGCGTGATCAAGCGCCAGGATTTGCAGCGCCGTATCGGCATCTACGCCAACGTCGAAGGCCGTCCGTCCGGCGACGTCGGCACCGAAGTGCAAGCCGTGATCAAGCAGATTGAACTGCCGCCAGGCTACCGCTTCGATGTCGGCGGCCGCACCAAGGACATGCAGGAAGCGTTTGGTTCAGCGATGGCGGCGCTCGGTATCGCGGTGATCTTCATCTACCTGATCCTGGCCTCGCAGTTCGGCAGCTTCCTGCAGCCGATCGCGATCATGGCTTCGCTGCCGTTTTCCCTGATCGGCGTGTTCCTGGCTTTACTGATTACCGGCAGCACCTTGAATATCTTTTCCATCATCGGCTTCATCATGCTGATGGGGCTGGTCACCAAGAATGCGATCCTGCTGGTCGATTTCAGCAACCGCGAACAGCGTGGCGGCTGCTCACAATACGACGCCATCCTGACCGCAGGCCAGGTACGCCTGCGGCCTATCCTGATGACTACGCTGGCAATGATTTTCGGCATGCTGCCGATGGCGCTCGGCCTCGGCGATGGCGGCGAAACCCAGGCCCCGATGGGACGCGCCGTGATTGGCGGGATCATTACCTCGACCCTACTGACGCTGGTGGTGGTGCCGGTGGCTTACAGCTATCTGGATAACTGGGGCAAGCGGGCCTTGCGTTTCTTCAAGGGAGAGCATGCGACGGAGGCAAAAGCCGCGCCGCTGGCGAACGAATCCTGATCCAGGAAAAGGTGGCGGGCGTACAGCGCCCGCCACTTCCTTCACCGCAGTACTCCACCGCATCTCAACGCCGGTCCATCCCCTGCGCCCGCATACGTTCAGCATCATCGCTAAAGGCCTGGTTGCGCAAGACTTCGATCTGCCGGTTACGGTCTTCTTCCGCAGTGCCGCTCTGTTGGCGTATCTGATCGGCGGCCTGACGATAGGCGGCATAACGTTCTTGCCAGGCTTGCTCCTCCTGTCCAAGCTGGTCAAAGCGCTGCGCCGCCGCTGGTCCGAACTGCTGCGCCATCATGTCGTGCTGTGCTTGCTGGCTAGCGCCCTGCTGCCGTAGCTGGCGCAGATCGTCAAAGCCCTTTTGCACCGGATCGGCCGCCCCTGCATTTAAGCCGATCCTGGTCCCGCTGCGCAAAGCCGCCAGCATGCGTTGCGACTCGGCTTCTTCATCGCCAAACCAGATCTTTGCCACATCTATTCCCAGCCTGTCTTGCCGCAAACGCGATAATTGCGACAGCCAGACCGCCATGCGATCGGCGTCTAGCGCCGCCATCTTGCTGTCCGGCGTAATCACCGGCACGCTCTGCCGTTCCAGCAATGCGTCGTGGGCCGCCAGGTAGGCCACGTAGGCGCGCGCCAAACGCTCGCCGTCGACATAGGCCAATGCCGGCAAACCGCTTTTCAGGTAGGCCAGCAATTGCGCCAAATGTTCTGACCGAGAACCAGGCAAGCCTCCCAACAGGTAATAATCGAACACATCCCGCAAGGCACGGTTGACCTGCAGATGCTGATTCGCATCCACTGCCAGACCTGGCGGCGGACTGGTATCGGCCATGGCCGGCTCTGACGTAGCTGCTGCGCTCCACCGGCCGGGGCCGACGTGATTCGACGATATTGTCCGCACGTCTGGTGGCATGCCGGCGACGGCCGTTGCCGTTGCCGGTTCCGGCGAACGGAACCAAAGCAACGCCGCAGCAAGCAAACCAGCGACGACAATCACGAGCGCCAGGAAAAACCTGTGTCTGGTTTGCATCTGGCATCCGCCTACAAGCCGGCGGTCTTAAGCCGGTTGGCCTGAGTCCTGATAGTCACCACCGGATCGGCGCTAAACAGGCCGCGCAAGCCGAACAACTGGTTGACCTCGTCCAGATGGTTCCAGCCATACACTCCCAGTTCGCGGCCGAAGCGCGCGCTGCATACCGGCACCAGGCCATCGTTATCGCCGCCGCCAGCAGTCTTGATGATGACACTACCCAGCACCATGACCGGATCGGTAACATCGAGAATGTTAGTGGCGGCCTGGTTGCCAGTCCACGAATACAGCAACTGGGTGTTGCCGCTTCGGACTTCCGACGTGGCGCCGTTCACGCTGCAATTGGCGGGTACGCCGGCGCTGGGATAATTGCGGTTAAAACTCGCCGCACCGGCCGTGGTCAGGCCGCTCAAGGCCGCCAGCGGATCCTGCGGTTGCGGATTGCCGACGAACAGGCTCAGCAGTTGCCCCAGTACCGAGGTACCGTCGGCCAGCAGATTCTTCAGGGCCTGCGGCGCCAGGTTGACCGTATCGGCTACCGGCGTTCCCGCGTGCGGCGTACCGATGGTGGTGACCGAGGCCACCCATTGCGGCTTGACCGCAGCAGCGTAGCGCGAAGTCGTGCCGCCCTGGCTATGCGAGATCAGATTGACCTTGGCCGCGCCGGTCGCGGCCAGCACGCTGCTGATCTGCTTCAGCAACTCTTCGCCACGCGTTTCATCGCTGTTGAAGGCGGACACGTCGGCAACGTAGACGGTGGCGCCGTTGGCGCGCAGATCACTTGGAATCTGCCACCAGTAGTCGACAATGCCGAAATATTTGGAAGTACCGGCCAGTCCGTGCACCAGCACAATCGGATACTTGGTTTGCGCGTAAGTACTGGCCGCAGAGGACCCGAACAGGTTGAACAGCGAAGCATGGGCTTGCCCCAACGGTATGCAACAGCAAAAGACAGAAGCAACTGCGATTCGGCGTAGCGATTTCATAACCACATCTCCTTATATAAACGCACGGTCGTGCTCTTTTGTTGTCTCAATACTACACATATACAACTCTGTCTACAATCATTACCCATCGTGCAGAGCAGCATTGCGCGCCGTTGGCAGCGCCGTTCAAGACGACGAGGCATAATGGCGCGGTCCCGCAAATCTGCAACGTCAACTGGAGAGAGAATGTCCACCCGTGAAGAAACCGTAGCGCAGTGGCTGGCGCAAGAAGCCGCCGTACGCGCCAAACTGGCCGCCCCCGGCGTCGCGTCACCGGAACAATTGAAGCAATACAGCGGTGTTGAATTTTTACAACGCATCCTGGATGGCGAATTGCCGATTCCGCCGATTGCGCAAACACTTGATTTCACGCTGCTGGAGGCGGAGCCTGGCCGCGTAGTGTTTCAAGGCACCCCAGGCAAGCAGCATTACAATCCGATCGGCAGCGTACATGGCGGCTACTTCTGCACTTTGCTGGATTCAGCGCTAGGCTGCGCGGTGCAATCCACCCTGCCCAAGGGCAGCGGCTACACCACGCTGGAGCTGAAGGTTAACCTGATCCGGGCGTTGACCGATAAAACCGGTCCTGTGCGCGCCATCGGCAAGACGATTCAGGTCGGCGGCAGGGTCGGCGTGGCTGAAGCCAATATTATCGATGTCGACGGCAAGATCTATGCCCATGCCACCACCACCTGCCTGGTTTTTCCGCTGCCTTGATCATCCGACATGGGAAATTTGCAAAATGCCAGCAGAGACGAACACCGGGCGTGATTTTTATCATCAAGCACCGGTTTAGACCAACTGTCACTTTTTATAGCTAGCAAAGCAGAAACCGGCGCGCTATATTCTATCGCCCGCAGGAAGCGCTTGGCCACCTGGGTTGCCCAGGCCGCCGCGCAGGCTGCGAATCGTCGCCGATTTTGTTCACAAGATGGAGACTCTCCTGAATACCGTCGCCCACCCGATAGCCGCCTCGGTGCTGAACCCGGGTCAAATGGCAATCTGGCAAAACGCCGGATGCGCATCCGCAGCCGCCAATTTCAACCTCGCCGAAGCCATTGACATTCATGGCGAAATCCATCTCGCCCATTTTCTGGGCGCGATGCAAACCGTGGCAAATGAAACCGAAGCAGCACGCCTGCAAATGCTGCTGACCGAGCACGGGCCGCGTCAGCTGGTGGCCGCCAGCTTCACCGGCGAGCTGCCTTATCTCGATTTTAGCCGTGACCGTGATCCGGCCGCCGCAGCCGAAGCATGGATGCGCGCCGACGTTAGCCGCGCCAGAAACCTGATACAAGACCGGCTATGGATCACAGCCTTGCTGCGTATAACGTGCGATCACTATATTTTTTACCAGCGCAGTCATCGCATCCTGCCCGATAGCGCGGGCCATGGCCGGATTGCATGCCGTTTGGCAGAAATTTATAGCGCGCTAACCAGCAACAACGCCGTTGCGCAGGCTGGCAAAATGCCGACCGCAATTACGCCACCCGTCTTCCGGCAACGGCAGCGCTGGCCTGGCGAAACATTGACGGCAAGCTGAAAGACAGCCCGCTACGGCGGCTTGAACAAATCCTGTTCTAGCCGCCGCAGCGCATCAACTAAAACAGATCAATCAAAGCTGCAGCGTCGCCACCCGTCCTTCCAGCACAGCTGGCTGCAATGCGCCATTCAGCGCCTGCGCAAATACCTCGATATGCGGCGAAATCATCATCGATTGATGGGTTCCCGGCACCGGCACAAATCGCAGCTGCAGCTCCGATAGCACCCTCCCCCAACCGCGCAGAGGTTCATTGACAGTGTCGCCCTCGGCGCTATACAAATGCACCGGGATGCTGATCGGCTGTGCGGCGTAATCGGCATAGGCGCGAATCAGGGTGCGGCTGTTTCCCATCAGTTGCAGCAAGCCCTGCAAGGAAAAGCCGGACGGGAACAGGCCATTGCGCCTTGCCATCTGCAGCAAGGTTGGAATATCGACATCGGCCGAAACCGCCTTCAACTTGTCCATCGCGGCCTGCCGTAGCGGATCGTTGCTGGCGGCGGCTTGCAGCAGCGCCAGCATCAGCTGTTTGTCGCCCAGCTTCTCTTCCCTCTCCTCATCCTCGCCGATCGCGCAGTGGGTATCGAACAATCCGATGAACTCCACCTGTTCGCCGGCGCTGATGAACTGTTGCGCAACCTCGTAGGCCAGGATACCGCCAAAGGACCAGCCGGCCACGCGATAAGGGCCATTGGGTTGCACTTCCCTGATCAATCCCAGCATACGCGCCGCCATGCTCTGCACGTCAAGCAGCGGCGTGCTTTCCGATGGCACCGGCGGCAGTCCGTAGACAGGAATGCCGGGGTCGATATGCAGCGCCAACATATGTGCATAGATCAGCAGGCCGGAACCTTCGTGCATCATGAACAGCGGCCGCTGGCGGCCGCCTGAGCGCACCAGCACAGCGCGATTCTCGGTTTCCAGCGGATTCATCTGCGCAATATGCTCGGCCAGGGCAGCGACGGTCGGGTAGGTAAATACATCGCTGGCCGAAATTCGCGCACCCTTTTTCTTCAGCAAAGTCACCACTTGCAGGATCGATAACGAATGGCCACCCAGGGCGAAGAAATTGTCATGACGGCCGACCTGCGGGATCTGCAATAATTCCGACCAGATCTCAGCCAAGGCGCTTTCGATTTCTCCTTCCGGCGCCAGATAGCCAGCCACCGCATAAGCATCGGTATCGGGCGCAGGCAAGCTCTTGCGGTCCAGCTTGCCATTGGGCGTCAGCGGCAACGCTGCGAGCCTGACATAGGCTGCCGGCACCATATACTCAGGCATGCCGGCGCTCAGGTGGGAGCGCAAGGCTTCGGCATCGCCATCTTCATCGGTCACGATATAGGCGACCAAGCGCTTGTCGCCCTGCTTGTCTTCGCGCGCAATCACCACCGCTTCGCGGATCGCCGGATGCGTAACAAGCCTGGCTTCGATCTCGCCCAGCTCGATACGGAAACCGCGGATCTTGACCTGGAAATCATTGCGCCCCAGATGCACCAGGTTGCCGTCTGCCTGCCAACGCCCCAGGTCGCCGGTGCGATACAGCAGCGCTCCAGGCCGGCCGGAGAAACGGTCCGCGACAAAGCGCTCGGCCGTCAGCTCGGCCCTGTTCAGGTAGCCGCATGCCACACCCGCTCCACCGATGTAGATCTCGCCGGCGACGCCGACCGGCACCGGTTCTCCCTGCGCATCCAGCAGATAAACCTCGGTATTGGCAAGCGGTCGTCCTATCGGGATGGTTTCCTGGCCTGCATACAATCTCTCGACTTCATAGGTTGTGGCGTAGGTGGTGGTTTCTGTCGGCCCATAGCAGTGGATCAGGTGTTGCGGCTTACCAGCTTCCATGACGCTGGCAAAAGCCAGCGGATCGCAACGCTCGCCACCGGTCAGCAAATAACGCAATTTGCTGAAAGCTTCCGGCACCACCGCTGCACACTGGTTAAATACCGCCGTCGTCAGGAACAGTGTGGTAACGCCATGTTGTTCCAGCGCCACTGCGAAACGCAAGGAATCAAGGAAAACATCTTTATCGATCACGACGATGCGGCCGCCGTTCAACAGGGCGCCCCAGATTTCCATCGTCGAAGCATCGAAGGCCGGATTGGCGGCGAATGCGATGCGGTCGCTGGCATCGAATGCGGCGTAACCGTTATCCAGCACCAGACGTTTGATGCCTCGTTGCGGCACCAGCACGCCTTTCGGCTGGCCGGTAGAACCCGAGGTGTACATGATGTAGGCAATCGATTCATCGTCGCTGCCTGGCGCCAGATTGACGGTAGCGTGTGCGCTTGCAACTGCCATTACCGCGGCATCGTCCAGATCGATGCGGGTCACCGACGCCAGCGCTGGCCACTCATCGCCAAGCATGGCCAGCACCAGGCCGACGCTGCTGTCGCTGGCCATGAATATCTTGCGCTCGTCGGGCAGACTCGGATCGATCGGCACATAGCTTGCTCCGCATTTGAGAATCGCCAGCTCTGCAACAATCAGTTGCAACGAACGATCCAGATGCAAGGCCACCCTGTCCGCCGGCTTGACGCCAAGCGTGCGCAGGTAATGCGCCAACTGGTTGGCCTGGCGGTTCAGCTCGGCATAGCTTAGCTGCGCCGCGCCATGCACCGCCGCCAGTGCGTCCGGGGCCTTGGCCGCTTGCGCTTCGAACAGCTGCGGCAGCGCTGGCGCTGGCAAGTGGGCAGCGGTTGTGTTCCACGCCTTCACTATCTGGTGACGTTCGGTTTCGCCCAGCAACGGCAGGCGCGCTATCTGCTGCGTCTCATCGCGGACCATGGCTTCCAGCAGGCGGTGCCAATAACCCAGATAGCGTTCTATGGTGCTCCGCTCGAACAAGGCTGTGGCATATTCCAGCACGCCGGTAATCGTATCGCCCGTTTCACCCAGCGACAAGGTCAGGTCGAATTTCGACGTCATCTGTTTGAAGGGCAAGTGCGTCAGCTCCAGCCCGGGCAGATGCAGCGCCCCTTGCGGTGCGTTCTGCCATGCAAACATGACCTGGAACAAAGGACTGTGCGCCAGGCTGCGCACCGGATGGGTATGTTCCACGACTTGTTCGAACGGGATTTCCTGATGCTGTTGCGCCGCTAGTGACTGCTGCCGGACTTGCGTCAGCAGCATCGCCACCGTGGCTTGCTCCGGGAGGCGGATCCGCAACGCCAGCGTATTGACGAAAAATCCGATCAGGCCTTCCACTTCCTGCTGATTGCGGTTGGCGGTCGGCGTGCCGATAACGACATCGTCCTGGCCCGCCAGCCGCCCCAGCAGCAAGGCCCAGCTACTCATGAGCGTCATGTGCAGTGTGTTGCCGTGGCGCTGGCTCAGGGACTTGAGTTTTTTTGTCAAGTCTTCGTCCAACACCGTTTCCACCCAGGCGCCGGCATAGTCTTGCTGCAAAGGACGAGAATAATCGGTTGGCAGCTCCAGCAAACCTGGCGCCCCCTCCAGACTTTGCTTCCAGTAGGCGATCTGCTGTTCCAGCACCGCGCCGCTCATCCAGCGCCGCTGCCATGCCGCATAGTCGGGATACTGTACTGTCAAGGCCGGCAGCGGATCATATTCACCCTGGTGGTAAGCGCTATATAGCGCGCTGATTTCGTTAAGCAGCACGCCAAGCGACCAGCCGTCCGACACGATATGGTGCATCGTAATCAGCAGCGTATGCTGGGTGCGCGCTTCTTGCAGCAGACGGCCGCGGATCAGCGGTCCCTGCGCCAGATCGAAAGGCAGCGCTGCCTCTTCGGCAATCAAACGCTCGCGTTCCGCATCCCGCTCGGGATGATGGCGCAAATCATGTTCGACCAGATGGAAATGGCTGAGATCGGCCGCAGTGATCTGCTGTATCGCCCCTGCCCCCTCTTTCACGACAAAGCGGGTACGTAATGCTTCATGCCGGTACACCAGCCGCTCCAGCGCCTGAATCAAGGCAACACGGTCAAGCTCGCCGCGCAACTGCAAACCGAGCGGCACGTGATAAGCCTGGCGTACCTCGCCCATTTGCTCAAGGAACCACAGACGCTGCTGCGCAAACGACAGCACTTCGCGCTCGGCGCCGCTGATCGCCGTCATTACCGGCCGGATGCGGGTGTCGCTGCCGGACAACCTGGCGGCGAAGTCAGCTAGGAAAGGATGCATGAACACCGTGTTCAGTGCGACTTCGACGCCAAACGCCTTTCTCAGCCGCGAAATCATCTGCACCGCCAGCAGCGAGTGCCCACCGAGCGAGAAGAAATTATCGTGACGGCTGATGCGGTCGGTTTGCAGAAGCTCCGACCAGATGGCCGCCAAAGCGATTTCCGTCTCCCCTTGCGGCGCCACATAGCCGCTCGCGGCATAGGCGTCGCCAGCTGGCGCAGGCATGCTCTTGCGGTCCAGCTTGCCGTTGGCGGTCAACGGCAACTCCGCCAGCATGACATAGGCAGCCGGCACCATGTAGTCCGGCAGGTTGATGCTGAGATGCGCGCGCAAGGTTTCAATCTCCACCGGCATATTGACGACAAGGTAAGCCACCAGGCGCTTGTCGCCCGCAACGTCTTCCCGGGCCAGCACGACCACCTCGCGAATCGCCGGATGTGCCGCCAGCTGGGTTTCTATTTCGCCCAGTTCAATCCGAAAGCCGCGGATCTTGACCTGGAAGTCATTGCGCCCCAGGTATGCCAGGGTACCGTCGGGTTGCCACCGCGCCAGGTCGCCGCTCTTGTATAGCCGAGCGCCGGACAATGACGAGAAGCGGTCCGGGACAAAGCGTTGTTCGGTCAGCCCAGGCTGGTTCAGGTAGCCGCGCGCCACCTGTACGCCGCCAATATGCAATTCTCCTGCCACACCGACAGGCACCGGCTCGCCCTCGTTATCGAGGATATAAATACTGGTGTTGGCAATCGGCTTGCCGATAGGAACCAGAGAACGGGTGTCTCCTGCCACGCAGGTCCAGGCAGTGACATCCACAGCTGCCTCGGTAGGCCCATACAGATTGTGCAGCCCGGCTTGTGGCAGCAGTTGCTGGAAACTGTTGGCCAGCGAAGCCGGCAGCGCCTCGCCGCTGCACATCACGCGCACAATGCTGCTGCAATTGCGCGCTTCCTCGTGGGCAGCGAATACCTGCAGCATCGATGGCACGAAATGCAAGGTGGTGACGCCTGCGCTGCGAATGATCTCGCTCAGATAGGCGGGATCCTTATGGCCGTCAGGCTTGGCCATGACCAGCTTGGCGCCGACCATCAGCGGCCAGAAGAATTCCCAGACCGAGACGTCAAAACTGAAAGGCGTCTTTTGCAGCACCACGTCATGCGGCGCCAGGCCGTAAGCCTGCTGCATCCAAAGCATGCGGTTGACGACACCGCTGTGTTCATTCATTACCCCCTTCGGTTTGCCGGTCGAACCGGAGGTGTAGATCACATAAGCCAGGTCCGACGATTGCAGATGGCGGCTGTCCGGATTGTGATCGGGATAGCTGCTCCAGCCTGGCGCTTGCAGATCCAGCAGCGGCAGATCTGCTGCAATCGTCGCTCTCACCTGCTGCCACGCGCCGCTGATGCCGTCTTGCGTCAGCACCACGCGCGGCGCGCTGTCGGCCAGCATATGCGCCAGGCGGTCAGCCGGGTAAGCCGGATCCAAAGGAACGTAGGCAGCACCTGCCTTCAGCACCGCCAGCAGACCGACCACCATCGCCAGGCTGCGTTCAACGCAGATCGCCACCCGATCGTCGGGCTGCACGCCCAGCTCGCGCAGATAATGCGCCAGCTGGTTGGCCTGGCGATTCAGCTCAACGTAACTCAGTTGCTGCTCACCTTGCTGCACTGCCACCGCTTGCGGTGTCCGCTCGGCTTGCGCCTCGCAAAGCTGATGCAACAGCCGCTCACGATCCGGATAAGACACCTGCGTGGCATTCCATTCCGTCAGCACACGCTGGCGTTCATCCTGGTCCAGCAATGGCAGGCGCGCAATCTGCTGCATGTCGTCGCTGACCATCGCCTGCAGCAGGCGCCGCCAATATCCGAGGTAGCGCTCCACCGTGCCGCGCTCAAACAATGCCGTCGCATATTCCAGCGAACCGGCAATGTGTTCACCGGCTTCGCCGAGCGACAAGGTCAGGTCGAACTTTGCCGTGGCATGACGGATGGCAAGCGGCGCCAGCTCCAGGCCGGCAAGTTGCAAATCGCCCTGCGGCGCATTCTGCCATGCAAACATCACCTGGAACAAAGGGCTATGCGCCATGCTGCGCACCGGATGGGCATGCTCCACCACTTGTTCGAATGGCACTTCCTGATATTGTTGCGCCGCGAGCGACTGTTCTTTCACGTGCGCCAGCAGCATCGCCACATTTGCCTGACGCGGCAGATTGATCCGCAGCGCCAGCGTGTTGACGAAGAAACCGATCAATCCCTCCACTTCCTGCTGGCTGCGGTTCGCTGCCGGAGTGCCAATGACCACATCGTCCTGCCCCGCCAGCCGCCCCATCAACAGGGCCCAGCTACCCAACAAGGTCATGTATAGCGTAGCGCCATGGCGCTGGCTCAAGGATTTCAATTGTCGCGTCAGGCTCGCATCCAGCACAATGTCGACAGATGCCCCGGCATAGTCTTGCTGCGGCGGCCGTGGGTAGTCGGTCGGCAGTTCGAGCAAGGTAGGCGCTCCTGCCAGACTTTGCTTCCAGTAAGCTGTTTGTTGCTCCAGCACCGCCCCACGCATCCAGCGCCGCTGCCATGCCGCGTAGTCTGGATATTGGATCGTCAAGGCTGGCAAAGGATCATGCCGCCCCTCGCAGTAGGCGTTATACAAGGCGCTGATTTCGTTGATCAGCAGCGCCGTCGACCAGCCATCCGACACAATATGGTGGGTCGTGATCAGCAAGGTGTGCTGGGTGCGCGTCTCTTGCAGCAGACGGCCACGGATCAGCGGCCCTTGCGCCAGGTCGAAGGGTGTCGCAGCATCTTCTGCGATTAGCCTCTCACGCTCTTCATCGCGTTCCGGATGGTGCCGCAAGTCGTGCTCGATCAGCTGGAAGTGAGTGGTCTCTGCCGCCATCACCTGCTGTATCGCACCTAACCCCTCTTGCGCCACAAAACGGGTACGCAATGCTTCGTGCCGAAATATCACGCGCTCCAGCGCCTGGACAAGGGCAACCCGATCGAGCTCGCCACGCAATTGCAAGGCCAACGGAATGTGATAGGCATGGCTGATGCCGCCCATCTGCTCCAGGAACCATAGCCGTTGCTGCGCGAACGATAGCAACTCCCTTTCTGCACCGATGCTGGCCGTCAACTGCGGCCGGACGCTGACACTGCTGGCCAGCAGCTGCGTCGAAAAATCGAACAGCAACGGATGTGCAAACAGTGTGCTGACCGCCACCTCGACGTTGAAGGCATGCCGCAGCCGTGAAATAAGCTGTATCGCCAGCAGGGAATGACCGCCGAGTGAGAAAAAATTATCATGACGACCGACGCGCCCGATCTGCAGCAACTCCGACCAGATTGCCGCCAGCGCGGTTTCCGTCTCCCCTTGCGGTGCTACGTAGCCGCTTACTGCGTAGGCATCGCTATCCGGCGCGGGCAAATGCTTGCGGTCGAGCTTGCCATTGACGGTCAGCGGCAGTGCAGCCAGCATCACATAAGCCGCCGGCACCATGTAATCCGGCATGTTAATGCTCAGATACGCTCGCAGCGCTTCGGCGTCAAGCTCCCCTGCCACGTCATCTGCCGTACTGGCATCGCCCTCATTGGCCGGAATTTTTGCAACAATATAGGCCACCAGCCGCTTGTCGCCCGGCGTATCCTCGCGCGCAATCACCACCGCTTCATGTATCGCCGGATGTGCCGCCAGCTGGCTTTCGATCTCACCCATTTCAATACGGAAGCCGCGGATCTTGACCTGGAAGTCATTGCGACCCAGATGCACCAGGTTGCCGTCCGCCTGCCAGCGCGCCAAGTCGCCGGTACGGTACAGCAGCGCGCCAGCCTTGCCGGAGAAGCGGTCTGCGACAAAGCGCTCCGCCGTCAATTCGGCCCGGTTCCGGTAACCGCAAGCCACTTGCATGCCGCCGATGCAGATCTCGCCGGCGACGCCGACCGGCACTGGCTCTCCTTGCGCGTCCAGCAGATAGACCTGAGTGTTGGCGAGCGGCCGGCCTATCGGTATGGTTTCGCGGCCAGCGTCGATTGCACTGACCTCATAGGTTGTGGCGTAAGTGGTCGCTTCGGTTGGTCCATAACAATGAATCAGATGTTGCGGTTTACCGGCCTCCATGACACGCGCGAAGGCCTGCGGATCACAACGTTCACCGCCGGTCAGCAGGTAGCGCAACTTGCTGAATGCGCCCGGCACGATGGCCGCGCACTGGTTGAACACAGCCGTCGTCAGGAACAAGGTAGTGACGCCTTGCTGCTCGAGCCGTTCGGCAAGGCGCAGCGGATCGAGGAAAACATCTTTGTCAATCACGACGATGCGAGCGCCATTCAGCAAGGCTGCCCAGATTTCCATAGTCGATGCATCGAAAGCCGGATTGGCGGCGAACGCAAGGCGGTCGCTGGCGTTAAATGCCGCGTAGTTATTCTCCAGCACCAGACATTTGATGCCACGATGCGGCACCATCACCCCCTTCGGCTGACCGGTTGAACCCGAGGTGTACATGATGTAGGCAATCGACTCGTCATCGCTGTTTGGCGTCGGATTGCCGGTGGCGTGTGCACTTGCCGCAGCCACTACCGCCGCATCGTCCAGATTGATGCGCAACACGCCTGCCAGTGACGGCCAGCGGCCGCCGTTCAGCGCCAGCACCAGACCGATGCCGCTGTCATTGGCCATGAATATCTTGCGTTCGTCCGGCAAGGCCGGATCTATCGGCACATAGGCCGCACCGCATTTAAGGATCGCCAGTTCCGCCACAATCAACTGCGTGCAGCGGTCCATATGCAAAGCCACCCGGTCTGCCGGCCTGACACCCGACTCGTACAGATAATGCGCCAACTGGTTGGCCTGGCGATTCAGTTCGGCGTAGCTCAATTGTTGCGCGCCATGCACCACTGCCAATGCGTCCGGCGTCTCAGCCGCCCGCACCTCGAACAATTGCGGCAACGCCAGCGCCGGCACGCTGGAATGTGCTGCATTCCAGGTGATCACAATCTGATGGCGCTCTGCCGCCGGTAGTACATCGATGCTGTTGATGGCGCGTTGCGGCGTCGTCTCCAATGCACTCACAAGGCCTTCCAGCGCCGTCTCCATGAAGCTGCATACGCGCCGCGCACCTATCTCTGGCGTCACTTGCGCAGTCAAAGCGAAGCCTGATCCGAGATCGTCAACCGACAAGCTCAGGGGGTAGTTGCTGCGCTCTTCTCCAGAAATCTGGCTAATGCCTTGCCAGGTCGCCAGCTCGGCGGGCGATGCCTCGCCCTGCGCGCCATGACGATAATTGAGCAAGGCCGAGAACAGAGGCTGTGGCGCAGCGATTGCGCTAGCCCGTTGCGCCAGCGCAAGCGAGGCGTGCTCGTGCTCCATCAGATCGGCCAGCAAAGCATGCACATGCTGCACACTGTCTGCCGCGCCCTGCTGCGCGATGTTGATCCGCAACGGCAGCGTGTTGACCAGCAAACCCATCATGCGGTCGGATCCTTCGCCACCCTGCATGCGGCCGAATAGCACTGTGCCGAACACCACATCGCGGCGGTTGGCGACCCGCGCCAGCACAAGCGCCCACGCCATATGGCACAGGCTGGCCGCGCTCACGCCCAGTTGCCGCGCCTGCCGCCGCAAGCGCTGCGACAGCGCCGCGTCAAGCTGTACATGCCCCTCCTCCACGCCGCTGCCATCGCCATGCACTTCCAGCAAGCCAAAAGGGGCGGTGGTTTCGTCAACCTCTCCCAGCATCGTCCTGAAGAAATTTTCATGCAGCGCGGTGGCGCTGCCCAGCCTGGCTTGCGCCACATAATTGCGGAACTGCAGGGGCACCGGCAGCAGCGTCTCTTGACCCTGCAGGTGCGCGCCGATCTCGGCGCGCACCACTTCCAGCGTGGTGTGATCGCTGATCAAGTGATGCATCAGGGTTAGCATCACCCAACGCTGCTGCACCGGATCGTAGGCAAAGCTGGTCCGTATCAACGGCGCCTGCGACAAATCAAGGCGGGTATGGCGCGGGTCGAAGCGAGCCCTGAGCTGGCGCGCAACGTCGCCATCGGCCGGATCGAGGATGAGTTCTTCCTGCACCAGCGGCGCGTTGCGCCATACAACTTGCAGCGGTTCCGGTACACCTTCCCAGACGACAGCGGTGCGCAGCACGTCATGCCGCTGTATCACGCCTTGCAATGCCGACAGATAGCTATCCAGTCGGGTTCGCGTGTCGAAACTGGTCAAGCCGACCAGCAGATATGGGTCGCCTTCCTTTGCCATCAAATGATGGAACAATATCCCTTCCTGCAAGGGCGCCAGCGGATAGATATCCTGCACATTGGCTACGCCGCCCGGAACGCGCTCGATCACCCTTGCAATTTCCTCGCTGTTCAAATTCACCAGCGGCAGCATGGCCGGCGTGATGGTTGCGCAGTCAGGTGGAATCAGATTGGCCGGAACCGTCACCAGCCCGCTTTCGACGCCGATCGCCGCCGCCAGTCCGGCCAGGGTCGGCGTGACAAACAGCGCCCGCACTTCGGCCTGCAAACCTTGCTGGCGCATGCGCTCCATCAGCGTCACCGCCAGCAGCGAATGGCCGCCGAGCGAGAAGAAATTGTCGTGGCGGCCGATGCGCCCGATCTGCAGCAGTTCGGTCCAGATCGCCGCCAGCGCAATTTCGGTCTCTCCTTGCGGCGCGACATAGCCGCTCGCGGCATAGGCGTCGCCGGCGGGTGCAGGCAAACCTTTGCGGTCCAACTTGCCGTTGGCTGTCAGCGGCAGCGACGCCAAAGTCACATAGGCGGCAGGCACCATGTAGTCCGGCAGGTTGTTGCTCAGGTGCGCGCGCAACGTCTCTGCGCTTGCCTCTTTGGCATCCTGCGTAGCGGCATGCGGATTGACGACGATGTAAGCCACCAGACGTTTGTCGCCGGGGGTATCTTCGCGGGCTATGACGACCGCCTCGCGGATCGCCGGATGGCTTTCCAGCTGCGTTTCAATTTCACCCAGCTCAATACGAAAGCCGCGGATCTTGACCTGGAAATCGTTCCGGCCCAGATATACCAGCGTCCCGTCGGCCTGCCAACGCGCCAGGTCGCCGCTCTTGTACAAGCGTGCACCGGCGACGGATGAAAAACGGTCTGCAATGAAGCGCTGCTCAGTCAGGTCAGGCCGGTTCATGTAACCGCGCGCCACGCCGGCGCCACCGACATGCATTTCGCCTGCCACCCCCACAGGCACCGGCTCGCCCTGCGCATCCAGCAGATATAAACTCAGGTCGGGAATCCGCACGCCAATCGGGCTGACGCCGCCGCGTTCGGAATCGGCCGCCGTGATCGGCTGATAGGTGACGTGGACGGTGGTTTCCGTAATCCCGTACATGTTGATCAATTTCGTATTACTGTTCCGGCTTTGCGCATACCAGGGCGCCAGAGTCGACGGCTCCAAGGCTTCGCCGCCGAAAATCACATGGCGCAGCCGATGACTTTCCGCGCTGGCGCCTTGCGCAGCAATCAGCTGGCGAAAAGCGCTCGGGGTCTGGTTGAGGATCGTGACTTTTTCCTGGCACAACAAGCGATAAAAATCTTCCGCCGAGCGCGCAATGTCCAGCGGGACCACAAGCAGGCGGCCACCATGCAGCAAGGCGCCCCAGATTTCCCATACCGAAAAATCAAAAGCAAAGGAATGAAACAGGCTCCAGACGTCTTCCGCATCAAAATGAAACCAGTCGTCGGTCGCAGCAAACAACCGCGTGACGTTGCGATGCTCAACCATCACCCCCTTCGGCGTACCGGTCGAACCAGATGTGTAAATGATGTATGCGAGGTTGGATGGCCGCAAATGACTGTGGTCCGGATTATGCTCGGGATAGGCAGACCAACCGGGCGCCTGTAATTCCAACACCGGCAAATCCGCCGCAACCGTCGCCCTTACCTGCTGCCAGCTGCCGCCGATACCGCCTTGCGTGAGCACCACGCGCGGCGCACTGTCGTTGAGCATATGCGTCAGGCGGTCGGCCGGATAAGCCGGATCCAGCGGCACATAGGCTGCGCCAGCTTTCAGTACCGCCAGCAAGCCAACTACCATCGCCACGCCGCGCTCGACGCAAATTGCCACACGGTCGTCCGGCTGTACGCCCAGCTCGCGCAGATAATGCGCCAGCTGGTTGGCTTGGCGATTCAGTTCGGCATAAGTCAGTTGTTCCGCGCCATGCGTCACCGCCACCGCTTCCGGAGTCCGGATAGCCTGCGCCTCAAACAGTTGTGGCAGCAACTCCCCCGGATGCGCTTGTTGCGTCACGTTCCAGTCTGAGACGATTTGATGACGCTCTGCCGCCGGCAGCACATCGATGCTGTTGATAGCACGTTGCGGGGTCGTCTCCAATGCGTTCACCAGGCCTTCCAGCGCCGTCTCCATGAAGCTGCACACGCGCCGCGCACCTATCTCTGGCGTCACTTGTGCAGTCAAAGCGAAGTCTGAGCCGAGATCGTCAATCGACATGCCCAGAGGATAGTTGCTGCGTTCTTCTCCTGAAATCTGGGTGATGCCCTGCCATGCGGCTTGCTCCGCAGGCGATGCATCGTCACGCACGCTGTGACGGTAATTGAGCAAGGCTGAGAACAAGGGCTGCGGCGCAACGATTGCGCTGGCCCGTTGCGCCAGCGCTAACGAGGCATGCTCATGCTCCATCAATTCCACCAGCAAGGCATGAGTGCGCCGCACGCTGTCGGCAACGCTTTGCTGGTCGATGTTGATCCGCAACGGCAGCGTGTTGATCAGCAAACCCATCATGCGGTCAGCACCTTCTCCGCCTTGCATACGGCCGAACAGCACTGTGCCGAACACCACATCGCTGCGGCTGGCGACCCGTGCCAACACTTGCGCCCATGCCAAATGGCACAGGCTGGCCGCGCTCACGCCCAGTTGCCGCGCCTGCCGCCGCAGACGTTGTGACAGCGCCACACCGATGTGCACCCGGTCTTCTTCCAAACCGTCACCATCGCCATGCACTTCCAGCAAGCCGAAAGGTGCGGTAGTTTCGTCAACCCCGTTCAGCATTTCCCTGAAAAAATCTTCGTGCTGGGCTATGCTGCGGCCTAGCCTGGCTTGCGCTACATAATTGCGGAACTGCAGCGGTGCCGGTAAAAGCGCCTCTTGGCCCTGCAAGTGCGCGGCGATCTCCTCACGCACCACTTCCAACGTGGTGTGATCGTTAATCAAATGGTGTATCAATGTCAGCAGCACCCAGCGTCGCTGCACCGAGTCGTAGGCAAAGCTGGTCCGTATCAGCGGCGCCTGCGACAGGTCGATGCGGATATGGCGCGGATCGAAACGATCCCTGAGCTGGCGTGCGACATCGCCATCGGCCGGATCGAGGATCAGTTCTTCCTGCACCAGCGGCGCGTTGCGCCACACCACCTGCAGCGGCTCCGGTACGCCTTCCCAGACGATGGCGGTACGCAGCACATCGTGCCGTTGTATCACGTTTTGCAAAGCGGCCAGATAAGCTTGCAGCCGCTCCCGCGTGTCGAAACCGGTCATTCCGACCAGCAGATACGGATCGCCTTCTTTCGCCATCAGATGATGGAGCAATATCCCTTCCTGCAAGGGCGCCAGCGGATAGATATCCTGCACATTGGTTGCGCCTCCCGGAACACGTTCGGTCACCCTGGCAATTTCCTCGCTGCTCAAATTCACCAGCGGCAGCATGGCCGGCGTGATGGTTGCGCAGTCAGGTGGAATCAGATTGGCTGGAACCGTCACCAGCCCGCTTTCGACGCCGATCGCCGACGCCAGTCCGGCCAGGGTCGGTGCGGCAAACAGCGCCCGTACCTCGGCCTGCAAACCTTGCTGGCGCATGCGTTCCATCAGCGTCACCGCCAGCAGCGAATGGCCGCCGAGCGAGAAGAAATTGTCGTGGCGGCCAATGCGCTCAATCTGCAGCAGTTCGGCCCAGATCGCCGCTAGCGCAATTTCGGTCTCTCCCTGCGGCGGGGCAAAGCCGCTTAAGGCGTAAGCATCGCTATCCGGTGCGGGCAGGTTCTTGCGGTCAAGTTTGCCGTTGGCTGTCAGCGGCAACGACGCCAGCGTGACGTAGGCTGCGGGCACCATGTAGTCAGGCAGGTTGTTGCTCAGGTGCGTACGCAGGGTCTCGGTCTCGGCCTCTTGGTTGACGACGATGTACGCTACCAGGCGCTGATCGCCGGGTGTATCTTCCCGTACGATCACGACTGTTTCGCTAATCGCCGGATGCGCCGCCAGCTGGGCTTCAATTTCACCGAGTTCAATGCGAAAGCCGCGCAGCTTGACCTGGAAGTCATTGCGCCCCAGGTAAACCAGCGTGCCGTCGGCTTGCCAACGCGCCAGATCGCCGCTCTTGTATAGCCGTGCTCCAGAAACAGACGAGAAGCGATCCGGAACGAAACGTTGCTCGGTCAGCTCAGACTGGTTCAGATAGCCGCGCGCTACGCCGGCGCCACCGATATACAGCTCACCGGTGACGCCGACCGGCACCGGTTCGCCTTGCGCATCCAGCAGATAGACCTGGGTATTGGCAATCGGCCGGCCGATATGCAAAATGCCATCGTCCGAAGTCAAACGTCCCGAGGTAGCGACCACCGTAGCTTCAGTCGGGCCGTAATTATTAATCAGCGAGAACGGTAGACCGTTCTGCGGCGCGTAACGCAAACGATCGCCGCCAGTCAGCAGGTGGCGCAGTTGTGGATTGACGATGCCGTTACGCAAGGCGTATTCCGCCATCGGCGTCGGCAGGAAGCCCACATCGAGCGATTGTTGACGCCACCATGCCAGCACCGTTGCGGCATCGTCGTCGCGTTCCGGCAGCAGCAAGCTAGCGCCGGCGCTCAAGGCTGGCCAGATTTCCCACACCGCAGCGTCAAACCCCAGGCGCGCCACGCAAGACGTACGCTGACCCGCTTTGACATCAAATGCGTCGCAGTGCCAGTGCACCAGATTGACCAGGTTGCGATGCTCGACCATCACGCCTTTCGGCAAGCCGGTCGAACCGGAGGTATAGATCACGTAAGCCAGGTCTGACGGCGCCATATGGCTGCTATCCGGATTGTGCTGCGGATAGCCGGTCCAGCTTGGCGCTCGCAGATCGAGAACCGGCAAGTCTGCAGCAATCGTCGCTCTCACCTGCTGCCACGCGCCGCTTATCCCGCCTTGCGTCAGCACCACGCGCGGCGCACTGTCACTCAGCATATGCGTCAGGCGGTCAGCCGGATAGGCCGGATCCAACGGTACATAGGCAGCACCGGCCTTCAGTACCGCCAGCATTCCCACCACCATTGCCACACTACGTTCGACGCAGATCGCGACTCGATCCTCCGGCTGTACACCCAGTTCGCGCAGATAATGCGCCAGCTGGTTGGCCTGGCGATTCAGTTCGGCATAGCTTAGTTGCTGCAGGCCCTGCTCCACCGCCAAGGCCTGCGGGGTCTGCTCCGCTTGCGTCTCAAACAACTGCGGCAACAAGGTTGTGGCATACTCGGCCCGGGTCGCATTCCAGCCGTCTACGATCTGCTCGCGTTCCACTGCGGTAAGTAGCGGTAACTGCTCGATCGCGCTATCAGCGCCAGCAAGAATGGCGTCCATCAGCAATGCCATGCGACTTTGTATCGCCACGACTTCATCGCGCGTGAAATGCCGCGTGTTGTAATCGAAGACAATCAGCACATCCTGGCCTGCGTGAAAATCCCGCACCGACATGGCCAGTGGCGTCTGTTCGTAGCCGTGATCCAGCTTGACGCCGCTGGCCATTCCGCCGGCCATGGGGAAATCGGTATTGAAGACTTCGAAGGAGAGCGATACGTCGAACAGCTGGCGATAGCCGTTTTGCACCACGTTCAGAGCGCGGTTGATTTCGGCAATCGGGAAGCGCTGATGACGGTAGCAGCGGCGCATTTCCTTGGCCACGGCCGCCATTGCCTGGGCAAACGGCTGCTGCCGGTCCAGCGCGATCCAGACCGGAATAATCGAGGAAAACATGCCGAATGTGGCTTTTTCTCGGGCGCTGCCGCGGTTATGCACGGGTACGCCGATGATCACTTCATCCAGATCCTGGATGCGCGCAAAGTACACGCTGATCAGGGCCAGCACGAAATCCGAGGCGGAAAAACCGTGCTCCGTTGCATACCCAGTCAGCTGATCGAACTGCGCGCGCGAGAGCGACCAGTACACCTGCTCGCTGGGCGCCAGATCTTTGGCTGCGAGCGCGCTGTCGCCGTTGACCAGCCGCGCCGGCAGCTGTGCAAAACGGCTGCGCCAAAATTCCTTGTCGAGCGCGAAGCGCGACGAAGTCGCATAGTCACGGTCTTTAGCGATGAAATCGAGATAGGAAGGCGCCGCTTCGGCGACTGTCGTATCTAGTCCTAGCAACCGGTTGTAGCCACTTGCGATACTGGCGAAACTCTGCGAGGTACTGATGCCGTCGGCGACCAGGTGGTGATAGCACAACAACCAGAGATAACGGCTGGGGCTGATGCAAACCAGTTCCGTTTTCCAGAGCAGGCCGCCATACAAATCGAAGGGTTGCTTGAATACCTGCTCCACGTAGTCGCGTGCGCGTTGCTCTGCATCGGCTTCACCGGAAAAGTCAGATATCTTCAGAACAATATCCACCGAGGGTAGAATCCGCTGCCGGGCGACGCCTGGCGCTTTTACCAGCACCAGCCGCGACGCATCGTTATGCATGGCGAACTCATGGATAGCTTGCTGCAAAATGCTAGGGTCGACCGGGACATCGATAACTGCCGACAAGCCGATATTGTAGTAAGGGATGGCTGGATTGAGCATCTGGTCCAGCCAGACCACTTGCTGCACCGATGAAAGTTCATGGGTAGACATGTGTATGTCGTTGGACAGCGCGATTGGTGCAGCAGTTGTTTCGACCGGATTCGACATGGAAACCCTCTTGGCAGTGGTGTGACAGCAATGGAAAATAGTGAAGAGCGATGGTCCCGCGACAGCCAGTAGGGCCGCAGGTGCCGGACTTTATTCAGGCATTGTCTTGCGGGCAGATGTCGACAACGACGACTAGGATGGGCAAAGCTGCGGATGGATGAGCGCGCGCATGGGGTTCTCGTGACAGATGAAACAAGATTGTGGTGGACCCCGGCTGAGATTTGATGCGGCCACCGGGAAGCCGGCCAATCGCCGCATTCCTGATCGCCAGACAAAAAAAATGACAGCATTGCAAATCGGAGACGAGGCAACATTGTTACTGTACAGAAAGTAAAAAACTCCGAAACTGTCACTTTTAACAGGGTGTTGCGACGCACAAAATCCAAGTAGACTATTCTGTCTTGTTTTCGGTCAAGCCAGCCGATGGCTGACACGCTGAGTAAAGATTGCCGCGGCCCGCACGCACCAGATTGTTGGAAAACACAGCTTCCCGCCATGACCGAAATGACGAATGAACTTGCAATAGACGATGCGCCCGCAACTGATCAGGCGAGGTTGCCTCCGGTATTCAGGCACGGTGGCTTCTTGCTGCTGATGACAGGCTCCCTCACCGCTTTCCTGGGAGAACAGCTGACGACCGTGGCATTGCCATGGCTGGTCCTGAAACTGAGTAGCGACAGCGCTGCGCTTGGCCTGGTGCTGGCGGCCATGGCCTTGCCGAAAATCCTGTTTCTGGTGATCGCCGGCGTGTTGGTAGACCGTCATTCGCCGCGTATGGTGCTGATCTGCGCTTCTGCTGTCGGCGTCATCTTGCTGACAGGCATAGGCGTGATGGCCCTATACGATTTTCTGACGTTGTGGATGATGTATCTGTTTGCCTGCGGCTTGGGGCTGGTCGGCGCATTTGCGATTCCAGCCCGGGTCGCCATCTTGTCGCGGCTGATCGACCCGCGACAGCTGCAATCGGCCAACGCGATACTCATGGGTGCAACCCAGATTTCGCTACTGGGCGGACCGCTTCTGGCCGGACTGCTGGCAACCCTGACGGATGGCCTGGGCCTGGTTTTCTTGCTCAATGCCTGTTGCTTCCTGGTCGCGGCGCTCACCGTGCCACGCTTGCGACAGCGGCTGCAATCAGATCTTTCGCAACAACCTGGCGATATGCCGCTACTCGCCACCATCGTCCCCGCCGCGAAATGGCTATGGTCCGACAAGGTGCTGAAGGTGCTGATCAGCTATTGGGCGGTAGTCAACCTGCTGGTAGCCGGCCCGGTCCAGGTCGGCCTGCCTTTATGGGTCGATCGCCAGTTGGGCGGCGGCGCCTCGGCCTTCGGCATGTTGATCGCAGCGAACGGCCTGGGACAGCTGATCGGCATCATCTGTTCCGGACTGCGCGCCAGGAAAGTCTCCAGGCTGGGCGTCACCGTCTGCCTGATTGACGGCCTGACCGGCATGGCCGTGCTGGGCATGGGATTCATCCACCGGCTGGAATTCGGGCTGGCGCTGATGATCATGGTCGGCATTGGCGCCGGCTATGTCCAGGTTGGTTTGTTTACATGGATACAACGCCGCATTCCGAACGCGCTCCAGGGCCGGGTTCTCAGCTTGCTGATGCTGATCCTGATCAGCAGCGCGCCGCTGTCGGCATTGATTGCCGGCTACCTGATCCGTTTCGTGACGCCGTCCCAGTTGTTCATTGCCGGCGGCGCGGCCTTGTCGCTGTTTGCCATGCTGATGCTGCTGCAACCGGCCTTGCGGCAGTTACGCGATTAGCCATATCGTTTGCCGGTCTGACGTGAGGAAATGATCATTTAGCGCTCTCCCCGGAGGGACGGTAAATTAATCCAGTGCGTCGACGTAACCCATGGCGTCCGCGGCCAGCGCTAGCTCCGACGTCATGTTCTCTGCCAGCTTGTCGAACTTGATATATTCGATATTCAAGGTGATCGCTTCGCTATAGCGCAAGACAAAATAATCGCCTTCGACCACATAGAAACGCTCCAGCTCTTCCGCAGTGGTGGCACCGTCCGGTTTGTCCGCCGACAACGGACGCCGCATCACCTGCTCCAGGATCAGACGGTCCAGGCTGCCATTGGCGTCGACAAAGAAATTATCCAGGATGCCGGTAAACAGCACTGCCTGCCCGGCCACATTGACGATTGCGGAAACCGCAATCAGGTCCGGTCGCTCATCCTCGTCGAAGTCGGCGCCGGTCAACAGGTAATACCAAGGCGCCTGGTTAAACCGCAACCACGGCACAAACCAGCCGGCGTTGGCGCGATCCAGCCGAAAACGCGTAATCATCAGCCGAAAGCCATTCGGCACGATCCACGAACCGGCATACAAACTCAGAAAATAGCCGCAGATCCAGGAAAACTGCGCTGCAATCCCTTGGATCGCCTTGGCCTGACTGGCGGAATCGGAGGATAGCAATTCAAGCAACAACAACGGCTGCAAGGTGCGCCCGAACAGCCATGCGGATGCGAGCAACCACAGCGGGTGGAATACGCAATTCCACAGCATTGCCTCAGTGACAATTTGGCCGAACGGGGAATAATCGAGAGAAATGCGTTCGGCGCGCTTGAAGCGCGAACGGGCAATAAAACCGGGGAGTAACAGCAGGAAGACGATTAAAGCAGGTAGCGCTACATTCATCGGCTACGTTCGTCGTACCGCTCAAGCGGCCTTGGGTACAACGCTAAGACGGTACAAGACTGTACCCTCTTGCGCTGAGTGCAAGCTGATCACGTCGTCGGCATCGGCAGATGCGGACACGGAGGGTTTCGAGTTCTTGCTTGCCAGATAAGCGCGCAGTTGCAGCTTCGCGCTCGGATCAGCGAGAACTCTTTTGGCCAGTGCGCTCTTGAGTGCTTTCATAGTGTGTTCACTATGCCATAAAAAGGCATTTTTTGCATGTTGTCGCCGAGCTACATTTATGCGGTAACGTTAGGTGATGCAGCATTTCCTAACAACAGGATTGTTATATGCACATAACGATATATAACTTTGGCGTATATAGCGACGCTGATAAAATTGCACGCCTGACTGACACACCTGAAGCAAATCCGTGATTCGTATTGAGCAACTGCATAAAACCTATCCTCCGCACAATGCAAAAAGCCAGGCACCCGCCATCGCCGCATTGTCCGACATCAATCTGCATATCCAAAAAGGTGAAATTTTCGGCATTATCGGCCGCTCCGGCGCCGGCAAAAGCACGCTGATCCGCACCCTCAACATGCTGGAGCGTCCTTCCGGCGGCAAAATATTCGTCGAGGATGAAGATATCACCGCGCTCGACAACAATGGCCTGCATCGCCTGCGCCAGCGCATCGGCATGATCTTCCAGCATTTCAACCTGCTCAACGCCAAGACCGTCGCCGCCAATATCGACTGGCCGCTGAAAATTACCGGCAAGTACACGCAGCAAGAACGCGCCGCCCGAGTTGCCGAGCTGCTGGCGCTGGTCGGCCTCAGCGAGCATCGCGACAAATATCCGGCGCAACTGTCGGGTGGCCAGAAACAGCGCGTCGGCATCGCGCGCGCCCTGGCCAACACGCCGCACTTGCTGCTGTGCGACGAAGCCACCTCGGCCCTGGATCCAGAAACCACGCAAGCCATCCTGCGCCTGCTGCTCGACATCAATCGCAAGCTGGGCCTGACCATCGTCCTGATTACGCATGAGATGCAGGTGATCCGTACTATTTGCGACCGCGTGGCCGTGATCGAAGGCGGTCATATCGTAGAAAGCGGCGATGTGGCGGAAGTGTTCCTCCATCCACAGCACGCGGTGACGCAAAGCATGGTGGCGGAAAGTACGCCATTTTCCGCCGAGACCGCGTTGCTGCCGCCGACAACCGAAAGCCATGCGCATTTGCGCGGCCTGCTTGTGCGTCTGACTTACGTTGGCGATATCACTTACCAACCGATCCTGAGCAGTATCGCAGCAGCGACGCCGGCGTTGATCACCATCCTGCAGGGCACCATCGCCCACATCAAGGACACGCCTTACGGCCAGCTGCTGGTGGAATTGCGCGGCGAACCGGCTGATGTGGCGCAAGTGTTCACCACACTCGATCAACATAATATTCGGCATGAGGTTTTGACTAATTCTGGATTCCTCGGTTGATCGCTTACTTATTTCTGAAAAAGCAGATGAATACACACATATTTCAATTCGATGAAAGTCGTCGGACAGTTGACGAACGCTACAGGCAAGATTGCGCACTCGCGCCTGTTCAACCAAGGAATCCAGGATGATGGATTTCTCTCTCATCGACTGGGCCGACATCGGACAAGCCACTTGGGAAACCCTGGCAATGACCGGCTTTTCCCTGCTGTTCACAATCTTGCTCGGCCTGCCGCTCGGAATCCTGCTGTTCATTACCGGCAAGCGCCAGTTGCTGGAACAGCGCGGCATCTACCGCGTGCTATCGCTGATCGTCAACGTGTTGCGCTCAGTGCCGTTCCTGATCTTGCTGATCGTGATGATCCCCGTCACGGTGCTGCTGGTCGGCACTTCACTTGGCGTACTGGGCGCGATTCCGCCGCTGGTGCTTGGCACCGCACCGTTCTTTGCGCGACTGGTGGAAAACGTCTTGCGCGAAATCGACCGCGGCGTGGTGGAAGCTTGCCAGGCGATGGGCGCCAACAATCGCCAGATCATCTTTGGCGCCTTGCTGCCGGAAGCCTTGCCTGGCCTGATCGCCGCCACCACGGTGACCGCGATTGCCCTGATGTCTTACGCCGCCATGTCCGGCGTGATCGGCGGCGGCGGTCTTGGCGACCTGGCGATCCGCTTCGGCTACCAGCGCTTCCAGACTGAAGTCATGGTGACTACCGTGGCCGTGCTGGTGGTACTGGTACAGGTGCTGCAATTTTCCGGTGACCGGCTGGTGCAACACTTCACGCGTAAATAATTTTTGCTTCAATCATTCGTCACTATTTTTAAAAATCCAACAAGGGAGTTTATATGTTACGCAAATTTTCACTATCGCTCGGACTGGTTGCCGCCGTGTTCTCCACCTTTGGCCTGATTGCACCGGCGCAAGCCGCCGACAAGCTTGTGATCGCCGCCACCCCGGTGCCACACGCCGAAATCCTGGAATTCGTCAAACCGATCCTGGCCAAGGAAGGCGTCGATCTGCAAATCAAGGTATTCACCGATTACGTCCAGCCTGCGGTGCAAACCAATGAAAAACGGGTCGATGGCAACTTCTTCCTGCATCTGCCGTACCTGAACGAATTCAAGAAGAACCACAAGAACGATCTCGAAGTAGTGGTCGCCAGGGTTCACGTCGAACCGTTCGCCGGCTACTCCACCAAGTACAAGAAACTGGCCGATCTGCCGGACGGCGCAACCGTCGCCATCCCTAACGACCCGTCGAATTCCGGCCGCGCATTGCTGCTGCTGTCGCGCCAGGGCCTGTTGAAACTGAAAGACCCAAGCAATATCTCGGCTACGCAAAAAGACATCATTGAGAATCCCAAGCACCTGAAATTCAAGGAGCTGGAAGCAGCAACCTTGCCACGCGTGCTGAACCAGGTCGACCTGGCGCTGATCAACACCAACTATGCGATCGAAGCCAAGCTCAACCCGGTCAAGGATTCGCTGTTCATCGAAGATGCGAATTCGCCTTACGCCAACTTGCTGGTGGCGCGCGCCGACAACAAGGACAGCCCTGCCGTGAAAAAATTGGCAACAGCGCTGAACTCGCCGGAAGTGAAGAAATTCATTGAAGACAAATACAAAGGCGCAGTGGTGCCAGCCTTCTGATTGTGATGACAACAGTCAAACAACACTGACAAAAGAAGCCCTCGCAATGTGCGGGGGCTTTTTTGGTTTACACTGGCTCTTTTGCAATAAATGAATTCCCTAACACCTTAGAGGCATATATATCATGGAAGAAAAAGTGGAAACCAACCCATCCCAGCGCGACGCCTTCCTGGAAGAGAAAGCATTCAAGTCACGCACCGTCCTGCTGTTCGGCCAGATCAACGATACCGTGGCGCGCGATATCGTGCGCCAGCTGATCGCCCTCTCCGGCGAATCCAAGGCGCCGATCAATTTCCTGGTCTGTTCTCCAGGCGGCCATGTAGAATCGGGCGACGTGATCCATGACGTGATCCGTTTCATCGACGCTCCTGTCAATATGATCGGCAGCGGCTGGGTTGGCAGCGCGGCGGTCAACGTATTCCTGTCGGTACCGAAAGAACGCCGTTTCTGCCTGCAAAACACCCGTTTCCTGATTCATCAACCGAGCGGCGGCGTCGGCGGCCAGGCATCCGATATTGCGATCCAGGCGCGTGAAATCATTCGCGTACGTGAAAGAATCGGCGCCCTGATCGCCAAGGAAACCGGACAGAAGCTGGAAAAAGTAACGGCTGATATCGACCGCGATTTCTGGATGTCGGCGCCGGAAGCGATCGAGTATGGCCTGGTGTCGAAATCGATTGTCAGCGCCAAGGAAGTTGCGTAGCCAGGCCTTGTAACGGATAGCAGTCTGGTAGCGACGCGTTATCTGGTAGCGCTGCGCTAACGACAAGAGGGGGCGAGTAAATCATTTACTCGCCCCCTCTTCTATTTACCGCCCTTGGATTTTATGCAGCCTTACGCTCCTGCTCCACCGTCGCGCGCAGACGCTTGGCTGCCAGCACCATGTTTTCCAATGCTTCATAAGTCTCCGGCCAGCCGCGTGTCTTCAGGCCGCAATCCGGATTGACCCACAAACGCGTATCTGGAATCACGCCACGCGCCTTGCGCAGCAGACGCTCCATTTCGTCGACTTGCGGCACCCGCGGCGAGTGGATGTCATAGACGCCCGGGCCGATATCGTTAGGATAGGCAAACTCGCCAAAGCCATCCAGCAGCTCCATGTCAGAACGCGACGTTTCGATCGTGATGACGTCCGCATCCATCGCAGCGATCCACGGCAGGATGTCGTTGAACTCCGAATAGCACATGTGGGTGTGGATCTGGGTCTCGTCGCCAACGCCGGCAGCACTGATCTTGAATGCGCGCACCGCCCAATCGAGATAATGCGGCCAGTCACGCGATTTCAACGGCAAGCCTTCGCGAAAAGCCGGTTCATCGATCTGGATCATGCCGATGTTGGCCTTTTCCAGGTCGCACACTTCATCGCGCAACGCCAGGGCGATTTGCAGTGCGGTAGTTTCACGCGGTTGGTCGTCGCGCACGAATGACCATTGCAGCATCGTCACCGGACCGGTCAGCATGCCCTTCATCGGCTTGCTGGTCAGGGTCTGGGCAAACTGGCTCCAGCCAACGGTCATTGCCTCCGGACGATAGACATCGCCGTAGATGATTGGCGGTTTGACGCAACGCGAGCCGTAGCTTTGCACCCAACCGTTGGCGGTGAAGGTGTAACCCCACAACTGTTCGCCGAAATACTCGACCATGTCGTTGCGTTCCGGTTCGCCGTGCACCAGCACGTCGAGGCCTAGCTGCTCCTGCTTTTCCACAACTACGCGGATTTCTTCGCGCATTTTGTCGAGGTAATCCAGGTGGCCGATTTCACCCCGCTTGTAGGCGGCGCGCGCCTGGCGGATTTCCGTCGTTTGCGGGAATGAACCGATGGTAGTGGTCGGGAATGCCGGTAATTGCCATTTGGCTTGCTGTTTGGCGATACGGGCATCGAAACCGGCTGAGCGCTCGGCATCAGCCGCGGTGACTGCTGCCAGGCGCTTTTGCACCAGCGGGTTGTGAATGCGGGTCGAGCTGCGGCGGCTGGCTTGCGCGGCGCGCGACGCCACGAATTGCGCTTCGACTTCAGCAGCCTTGCCGTTCAACGCCTGCTTGATCGCGACGATTTCCGCCAGCTTTTGGGTGGCGAACGCCAGCCAGCTTTTCAGCTCGTCATCCAGCTTCGGTTCATTGGCCAGATCGACCGGCACATGCAGCAGCGAGCAGCTTGAGGCTACCCACAAACGATCTCCCAGTTGCGCCTGCAAAGGCTTGAGCCCGGTAAGTACTTGGTCCAGGTCGGTACGCCACAGGTTGCGGCCATCGACCACGCCCAACGACAGCACCTTGTCTTGCGGCCAGCCGGCAGCGATCTGCTCCAGTTGGCCCGCGCCCCGCACCAGGTCCAGATGGACCCCGGCTACCGGCAATGTACGCAACAGTTCTGCATGCTCGCTGACTTCGCCGAAATACGTGGTCAACAACAGGGCCGGCGCGTTGTCTTTGAGTTTTGCGTAAGTCGGCGCAAAGGCGTCACGCCAACCCGCATCCAGCTCCAACGCCAGGATTGGTTCATCGATCTGTACCGCCTCAATGCCGGCTGCCTGCAAACGCTGCAATAATTTCTGGTAACCGGCCACTACCTTAGGCAACAGGTCGAGCTTGTTGGCGATGCCGGACTTGACCTTGCCTTGATACAGCAAGGTCAACGGACCGACCAGCGCCACTTTTACTTTGTGTCCGAGCGCGCGCGCTTCTGCGATTTCGTCGTGCAGCCAGTCGACGCCGCCGTCGAACTGCACGTCGGCAGCCCATTCCGGCACCAGATAGTGATAATTGGTATCGAACCATTTGGTCATTTCCATCGCAAAATGCTGCTTGCTGCCGCGCGCCAATGTGAAATAGTCGGCCAGGGTCAGCTGTTTCGGATCGAAGCCGAAGCGGCTTGGAATCGCGCCCAGCAGCGCCAGCGTGCCCAGCACCTGGTCGTACCACGCAAAATCACCGACGGTGACGAAATCGAGGCCTGCATCGGCCTGGGCTTGCCAATGGCGTGCACGCAAGGTGGCGCCGGTAGCGCGCAAGGCGGCTTCATCGGAAGCGCCCTTCCAGAATGATTCCTGGGCAAACTTCAGTTCGCGGTGTGCGCCAATGCGCGGAAAACCTAATACGTGTGCCAAAGCCATCTTAATCTCCAATAAAAACATGTTCGATGACTCGCATCTTGGGCCAGCATGAATTATGATTCAAACGATAAATATTAAGAATCAACTTGAATTTCATTCATACATCTGTTTTATGGTTTTTTAGACACCCTATGCAATCGATCCTGGAATTACGTCATCTGAAAACCCTGCACGCCCTGCGCGAAGCCGGCAACCTGCTACGGGCGGCTACCTTGCTCAACGTGACCCAGTCGGCGCTATCGCACCAGATCAAGCAACTGGAAGATCATCACGGCACAACCTTGTTCGAGCGTAAATCGGTGCCGGTACGGTTCACCCCCGCAGGTGAACGCTTGCTGAAGCTGGCGGATATGGTGTTGCCGCAAGTGGCGGAAAGCGAGCGCGACCTGGTGCGCATGGCGCAAGGCGTGGCCGGCCAGTTACGCATCGCGGTGGAATGCCATACCTGTTTTGACTGGCTGATGCCGGCCATGGATATTTTCCGTAAACGCTGGCCGGAGGTCGAACTGGATATCGTCTCCGGCTTCCAGGCCGATCCGGTCGGCCTGCTGTATGAACACCGGGCCGATGTGGCGATCGTGGCGGAAGTCGATCCCGACGAAAAGGTCGACTATCACGCCTTGTTCAGTTTTGAGATCGTCGCCCTGGTGGCGCACGATCACCCCTTGGCGGGCAAGGAATACCTGGTGGCGGAAGATTTTGCTGGCGACACCCTGATTACTTATCCGGTGCCGGACGACATGCTGGATGTAGTGCGCCAGGTACTAAAACCGGCCGGCATCCAGACCGCGCGCCGCACCACCGAGCTGACGGTAGCGATGCTGCAACTGGTCGCCAGCCGCCGCGGCATCGCCACCTTGCCGATCTGGGCGGCGCAGAATTACCTGACGCGTGATTATGTGCTGGCCAAACGTATTACCACAAAAGGACTAACCGGACGGCTATATGCGGCCTGCCTGCCGGAGGTGTCGCAGCAGCCGTATCTGGTGGATTTTGTGAGCACCACGCGCGAGAGTTGTTACGTCAATTTGCTGAGTGTGGATTTGTTATAGTGCTATTCAAGAAAAACGATACCGGAAGCCGGCAAAAGCACGGTTCGGCAACCCTGCGCAAGACAACCGACCCTGCGCAGGGTCGACCGCATCACCTATCGCACTGCAGATAGCCGTTTATATTGCTGAAGCTGCCGCTTCTGCAGGAAGACAAGGAAACTGACGACCGCACCCGGCGATTGTCGCCGCCGCCGCAACTTGCTTCAAGCACTCCGCCGCGTATGCTGATATCGCTGCAGGATTGCAGATAGCTGCCTGGTGGCAGATCCCTGTTGTTACGGCCGCCACCGCCACCTCCGCCGCCAGTACATTGCAGATTGCCGTTGATGTTTTCAAAACTCCCGCTCCTGCATGAATACAGCGAGATGGAAGTGCGCACATTGCCATTGCCGCTGCCGCAAACGGCTTCAAGCACGTCGCCACGAATTCTGATGTCGCGGCAGGACTGCAAATAGGTCCCCGGCGGTAAATCTCTGTTATTACGACCATAGTCGCCGCCGCCTGCACATTGCAGGTTGCCGTTGATATTTTCAAAATTCCCGCTTCTGCACGAATTCAGCGGGATGGCTGTGCGTCTGCCGCCGTTGTCGCCGCCACAGGTCGCTTCCAGCATGCCGCGCCTGACGACAATATCGCGGCAAGACTGGAGGTAACTGCCTGGCGGCAGCCCATTCTCATCGCCGTAACTATCGCCATAGCCGCCGCCGTAACCCGGCGCAGGAGGATAACCATAGCCGCCCTGCCCGTAGCCCTGCGCATAGGCATTGCCATGTGCGCCTACGGCACAGGCAGCAAGCACAGCACAGGCAATCGCTGCAAATAGAGGTTTGGTTGTCATTTTATTTCCATTCAACAAGTAAAACATTGTTCATATTTATTATTGTACTTCAACGAAATGGGACTTCTCCAGCATCGCTCTCATGAAAACTCTCTCGCAATCAGGAAAAAACACATATTTCCTGTAAGAAATAACAGCTATTTTGGCAATAAAAACAAGTGTAAGTTACCGCATGACATTTCAGTTTGTAACAATGCGTAACTTATATTGCGTATTTACATATATGAAATTCATCGCCGTCATCCTTACCGTCAACAGTTCCTTAAAAGTGCTGAAACAATGACATCGGGCGCAAGCGATCCTGCTTTATGAATCGCTTGAGCTGGATGTCATGGACGCCCTGGATAGCCGGTCGTGTTTTTGTTCGCGAAGTATCTGGTCACCTTATGAATTATCCACGTATCAATTTCAAGAGAGTGAGATACCATGAAACCAGTTTTACGTCACGTCGAAGGCCCGTTGTTTTTCACACTGTTCCTGGCCGCAAGCGCAAGCGCAATGGCGGCCGATCGCATAGATCTTGAGAGCTACACGCCGCCGGCCCAAGCCGCAAAGCAAAGCGGTCCGCTTAGCGCCCAGGCTTTTCTCGGACTCAGCAGCGACGAACTGAAACCGCTGCGCAGCCAGAACTACGCCAATGGCAAAGTCGTCACTCGTTACCAGCAATACTTCCAGGGCGTGCCGGTATGGGACCAGGCGATTGTCGAGCAGCGCGCCGCCAATCAGGTGCAGCCGGCGATGTCGGGCAGCTTACTGCGCAACATCGACAACGACCTGCCCAGCGCCAAGCCGGTGTACGCCGCCGCCGACGTGCTGCTGCAAGCCAAGTCCATTGCCCGTGCGGCGGTGACTGAAAATGAACAAGCCAAACTGTATGTCCAGCTGGGACAGAACAACGTGGCGCAGTTGATCTATGTAGTGTCATTCGTCAACAAGAGCAGCGCCAAACCCAGCCGTCCGTATTACATCATCGACGCCAACAGCGGCGCTGTACTGAAGCAATGGGAAGGCATCGCCCATTACGAAGCCAGCGGCCCCGGCGGCAATGCCAAGACCGGACAATACGAATACCAGACCGGTGGTAAATACGGCCCGCTGATCGTCGATAACAACTGCGCGATGGTGACGCCTAACGTCATCACCGTCGATCTGCAAAACGGCAGCAGCGGCAGCACGCCGTTTCGCTTCAACTGCCCGCGCAACACTTACAAGGCGGTCAATGGCGCATTTTCTCCGCTGAACGACGCACATTACTTCGGCAATGTCGTCTTCAATATGTACCAGGCCTGGCTCAACCTGCGGCCGATCAGCCAGACCTTGTACATGAAAGTCCACTACGGCAGCAACTATGAAAATGCGTTCTGGGACGGCAGCGCCATGAATTTCGGCGATGGCGCCTCGACCTTCTACCCTCTGGTGGCGCTGGACGTTTCCGGTCATGAAATCAGCCACGGTTTCACCGAGCAGAATTCCGGCCTGGTGTATAGCGGTCAGTCAGGCGGCATGAACGAAGCCTTCTCGGACATGGCCGGTGAAGCTGCAGAAAACTACATGAAGGGCAAGAATGATTTTCTGGTGGGCGCCGACATTTTCAAGGGTAGCGGCGCGCTTCGCTACATGGCCAATCCGCCCCAGGACGGCGGCTCGATAGACAACGCCAAAAACTATACCAGCAGCCTCGACGTGCACTACAGCAGCGGGGTCTACAACAAGGCCTTCTACCTGCTGGCGACCACTGCCGGTTGGAGTACCCGCAAGGCGTTTGAGGTGATGGCCGACGCCAATCATCTGTACTGGACTGCCAACAGCACCTTTAACCAGGGCGCTTGCGGCGTCGAGAAGGCGGCAGCCAATCGCGGTTATCTGGTAGCCGACGTGACCACGGCGTTCAATGCGGTTGGCGTCAGCTGCAGCCCCGGCAGTAGCAACGTCCTGGTCAAGGGCGTTCCGGTAAATGGCATCACCGTTGCCAGCGGTGGCAGTAATGTGTACAGCATCACCGTCCCGGCCGGCGCCAGGAACCTGAACTTCCAGCTGTCCGGCGGCAGCGGTGATGGCGATATCTATGCCAAGCTGGGTGCGACGCCAAGCACCACCACTTTCGACGCCAAATCCGATGGCAGCAGCAACGCCGAAAGCATCACGATCGGTGCGCCCGGCGCCGGAACCTACTATCTGTTGCTGAACGCCTACCGCGCAGTCAGCGGAGCTTCACTGGTGGTTAATTACCAGTAAGCGCAGAAAGGAAAAAGCCCAGGCCGCTTGCGTATGCACGCGGCCGGGGCTTTTTATCTTGTGGAAATCCCCAGTGTTTCCAGCAAAAATCAGGACCAGCTGGAATCCAGCTTGGTACTCTTGAGGATTTCCGCGGCATTTCCTGCGACCGAACGGTTGTAGCGCGACAAATGCGGCGCCAGCGTAGTCAATGCAAGACAGGCGGCCTCCACTGCCCGTCCCTGTAACAGATATGTCAGCGCCAGCGTGGCGCGGGTCTCGTCATACAAAGCGATGCCATAGGCCGGATCCTTATAACGTTGAAGCTGGGCCGTGATCAAGTGTTCGCTCTCTTCCAGCTGGCCCAGCAAACGCAAGGTACTACCCAGTTGAATAGACGCACGCGCCTGCCGATAAGGATCCAGCTGCGCGCTGGCCAGAGCCGCCCGGTACAACGGTTCCGCTTCCGCCTCAAAGCCGGCGGTGTCGCGCGCGCAAGCACGCTCGAACATCGCCACGGGATCATGCGCAGGCAGCTCGGCTGCCAGCGCATCTATCCGCGTCACCAGGTCTTCAGGTGCTATCTCATCGGCCCGTTTCCACAACGATGCTACCCGTGCTTCCCAATCTTTCAGTTGGTCGGTCACGATTTCATCGCTGCAAAAGCATTTTGCAAATCTTTCTTCAGGTCCGCGATATTCTCGACCCCGACCGACAGCCTGATCAGCGAATCGCTGATCCCCAGCGTAGCGCGATGCGCGGCCGGAATGGTTGCATGCGTCATGATGGCGGGATGTTCAATCAGGCTTTCGACGCCGCCCAGGCTCTCGGCCAGCGCAAAAATTTCGCAACGTTCGAGAAAGCGTTTGGCGCCGGCCAGATCGGTGTTCAGATCGACCGAGATAATGCCGCCATAGCCTTGCATCTGACGCTGCGCTAACGTGTGCTGGGGATGCGAGACCAGGCCGGGGTAATGGACCCGCCTGACTTCCGGCAGGCTTTCCAGCCAGTTGGCCAGTTCCAGGCCATTCTGGCAATGCCGCTCGACTCTTAACGCCAGGGTCTTGATGCCACGTAAAGCCAGGAAACTGTCAAACGGTCCGGCGATGGCGCCGACCGCATTTTGCAGGAAACCGAGACGTTCCAGCCACTCCGCCTGGCGCGGCTCACGGCCTACCACGGCAATGCCGCCAATGATGTCGGAATGGCCGTTCAGATACTTGGTGGTCGAATGCAGCACCACGTCAAAGCCCAACGTCAGCGGCTGTTGCACCATCGGACTGGCGAAGGTGTTGTCGGCCACCGCGATGATGCCGCGCTCGCGGCAGATCTTGGCGATCGCTTCCAGGTCGGCCAGTTTCAGCATCGGATTGGTTGGCGTTTCAACCCAGACCATTTTTGTTTCGGGCCGGATCGCCGCCAGCAGATTTTTCGGATCAATCAGGTCGACGTAGCTGAACGACAGGCCGGCGCTGCGGCGTCGCACCTTGTCAAACAGACGAAACGTACCGCCATACAAATCATCGCCGGCGATCACATGCGCGCCGGCGTCCAGCAATTCCAAAACGTTGGCTGCGGCGGCCATGCCGGAAGCAAAGGCGAAACCCTGCGCGCCCTGCTCCAGATCGGCGACGCAGCGCTCCAGCGCCCAACGGGTCGGATTATGGGAACGGCCGTAATCCAATCCTTTGTTCACGCCCGGGCTTTGTTGCACAAAAGTCGACGTCGCATAGATCGGCGGCATGATGGCGCCGGTCGACGGATCGGGCGATTGCCCGGCGTGGATCACCCGTGTGGCGAAATGCATGCCGGCAGTGTGATCGCGCTCTTTATCGTTGCTCATAACAGACTCCTTCGAAGATGATTGAGTAAATCGAAACGGGTGATCAAGCCATGAAACTGACGATCGTCGGCAATGATGGCGACCAGGCCGCGCGCCAGCGTGCTGCGCAAAGCAGGCAGGCCGGCATCGGGCGCAAGCGTTTCTATGGCGCTGGTCATGGTGCTGCTGACCGGATCGCTGAAATGGGCTGGATCGGCGGCAACCTTGAGCAGCAGATCGGATTCATCGATAATCCCGACCACTTGCTGGCCCTGCTCTGCCATTACTGGCAACTGCGACACTTCGGCGCTGCGCATGCGGTTGAACGCCGTCATCAGGGTGTCGCCAGATGCGACGCTGATGACGCCACCGTCGGCGTAGCGGCGGCCGATGATGTCGCGCAGATCGCCAAGTATTTCGCGCTTGAGCAAACCCTGGTCGCGCATCCAGTTGTCGTTGTATACCTTGGACAGGTAACGCGTACCGGTATCGGCGACGATGGTCACCACACGCTTGGGTGTGGTCTGCTCGCGACAATATCGCAAGGCTGCCGCCAGCAAGGTGCCGGTAGAGGAGCCACCAAGAATGCCCTCTGCCCGTACCAGTTCGCGCGCGCTACGGAAACTTTCCTCGTCGCTGATGGTATAGGTATGCTTGACGGCGGAGAGGTCGGCAATCGCCGGGACGAAATCTTCGCCGATGCCTTCGACGGCCCAGGAACCTGGCGTCGACGTGATCTTTCCTGTGTTCACATATTCCGCAAGGATCGATCCTTGCGGATCGGCCAGCACAAACTCCAGTTGCGGCTGCGCGCTGCGGAAAAAACGCGTCAGGCCAGTCAGCGTGCCGGCCGAACCGACGCCGCAAACGATGGCGTCGAGCCGTTGCTCGCATTGCCGCCAGATTTCGGGGCCGGTGCTTTGTTCATGCGCCAGCGGATTATGCGGATTATTGAACTGGTCGGCAAAGAACGATCCCGGTATCTCGCGCGCCAACCGCGCCGCGACATCCTGGTAATACTCGGGATGGCCTTTGCCGACATCGGAACGGGTAATATGGACTTGCGCGCCCAAGGCTTTCAGGTGCTGGATTTTTTCTACCGACATCTTGTCCGGCACCACCAGGATCACCTGATAACCTTTGGCGCAGGCCACCAGCGCCAAGCCGAGACCTGTGTTGCCGGCAGTGGCTTCAATCACGGTGCCGCCGGCCTGTAGGCGACCGTCCTTCTCGGCCGCGTCGATCATCGACAAGCCGATGCGATCCTTGATGGAGCCGCCTGGATTTTGCGATTCCAGCTTGAGAAACAATTGACAGCAGCCGGTATCCAGCCGCGTCACTTCTATCATCGGGGTATTGCCGATCAAGTCCAGCACTGCTGGACGGCTTGCTAGGTTCATGGGCAGATCTTCCTGTCAGAAATACGGCAGCCATCACGCTGCCTGTTTCACATCAGATGATCAGGGTATCTTATCAGTTCTTCAGTGAAACATTTTGAGACAGGAAATCCACTCTATGAATTCAAAGGATTTTTACAGCGGGCATGAAAAAGCCGGACGCAAACATCGCGTCCGGCCAGCTCGGTAGCATTAACCCGGAGCGGGCTTTGCTTAGAACTTGTAGGAACCTACCAGATAGAGCTGACGCCCCAACGGATCGGTGTAACGGGCGTCATAGCCAACCTGATTGCCACCGCCCGCAATGATCAGCGACAGCGGCGGAGTGCGAGCAAACAGGTTTTTGATGCCTGCTGTGATTTCGAAGCCCTTTTTCACGGTCAACTTGGTTTGCCAGTCGAACGTGGTGTAAGACGCCACGTTGTGGTTAGGCATGGAGACGAACGCACCATAGGAACCATCAGGATTGACGATACGGACTGTAGCATCGCTGGCAAGAAACGTTTCATCGTGATAACCGGAACGGTAATTGGCAATCAGCGTATGGGTCCATGTATCCGATTGCTTCCACGAAGCCGCCAAGCGTGAAATCACACGGAACACCACGTTCTGGTCAGCGCCGTATTTGCCCAGGCTGCTCTGTATGCCAGTCCCTGGGAAATCCTGCTGTGCCTTGAGCATATAGGTACCGGTCCATTGCAGACTCATGTCGCCAATAGGCGTCTTGGTCTTGAAACTATGATCCCAGTCGATACCTTGGTACTTTGCACTAGCCAGATTGATTGGCACTTCCGAGAAAGCAACGGTCGGCGAACCCGAAATCGGATCGTTGAACAGCGTGAACAGATTCGAATAAGTCTGCGGATTGCCGAATGCGATGGCTTCTTGCAAGACACTGATCTGGTTCTTGATGCTGACTTGCCAGAAATCGAAACCAATCGACAGATTGCGTATTGGCTCAAGACGGAAGCCAATGGTGCTTTGCTTCGATGTTTCCGGCTTCAGACCAGTTGAACCGGTGTTTGGATTGCCGCCTTGCAGCACATCGTACTGGGTCACGCCCTGGCAACCGGCCGCCCGTGGATCAGGCGACGAAAACGGGCATGCATAGGAGCCTGCCGTATTGCCGGTGAAGGTGATCGGCGAAGTAATCTGCGCCAGGGTTGGCGCCTTGAAGCCGGTGCCATAGGAGCCGCGCACCAACAGCGAATCGACCGGTTGCCAACGAGCAGAAATCTTGTACGTCGCCTTGCTGGAAGAGTTGCCCTCGGTTGAGGCCCCGAGCGGATTACCGGCTGAATCGAAAGTATTGTTGTTTTTTGCCGCGTCGTAGCTGTCGTAACGCAGTGCACCTGTCACATCCAGATTTTTCACCACAGGCAACAGCAACTCAGCGAAGGTACCGTAGTTCATCCGGTTTGCCGAGAATGGCAACGAACCGCTGCCGCCGCCGATAATGGTGTCGGTATAGGTAGGCTGCAGCGCGTTTGGACCTTGCAGAATCGCGCTAGGACTGTCGGTATGCGATTCTTTGGTCGCTTCCACGCCTATACCGATTTGCGATGTGCCCCCCGGCAGCTTGAAAAAATCATGCGAGGCATGTGCATTGAGGATATCGAGCTTTGAAGTGGCCTGGTCGAGGGTCTGGTGCAAGACGGCTGGCGCGAGTATGGCTACAGAAGACCCTGGCGGCTGGAATGGATCATAGGCGCCCGAGTTGACGATACTGGTAAACGTGTTGTTACTGGCATACCCGCCAAGGGCATTGTCATAGGTCCTGTTTTGCGAATGGGTATAGGAAGCGTTGTAATCCCATCCAAATGCATTGCCGTCAACCCCAAATGCCAAGTGCAATGCATCGGTCCGATATTCATCCTTACGGCCACCTGTATCAAACAGACGCAGGCCTATCGACGCGCTCGACACGTTGGCCGGATCGATGCCAAGTTGCGCCAGATACGGTGTTACGTATTTGGTATACAGTGCGCCGTTGACCGGTAAATTAAGCGGCTGCGCCGGCGGTGCATACTGCGGAAAAATCGAATATTTGGACAACATGGCTTCGCCGAACAGCGTCGTGTCGCTATTAAGCTTCCAGTTGCTCGACACCACAAAACTGTCGCGCGTCGATTTCGGGATCAGCTCAACTGTCGCCGCATAGTTATATTTACAGTATTTTCCAGACAGGAAAGTGTTCGTTGAGCAAACGCCGTTTTTCAAGAAATCGGGTGAAAACTGCGTGGCATTGTTATTATTGTCCAGCACAGTGACACCAGCCGGCGCCGTATTGCTACTCAGTTGATACAGCGCATAATTTTGGCCGCCAACACTGAATGGCACGATACCGCTGTTGGAAAAACTCCGTTGATTGGCATTAAGCGACGCTTGCTCATCGTGGCTATACGCCAGCAATACGTTGTAGCCGTCTTTATCCAGATCGCCAAAGCCTTTTGAAATACCGACGTTATAACTCTTGCCACCCGATTTGAGCGGCGAGTTGTAGTTGCCGCTAATGACCGTCTCGGTGGAATTTTTCTTGAGGATGAAGTTGACGACGCCAGCAATAGCGTCGGAACCGTACAACGCCGAAGCGCCGTCGGTCAGAATTTCAACGCGCTCTACGGCCGACAACGGAATGCTCGCGAGATTGACCGCGTAGTCATTGTTGGCGATCGCCGACTTGGCAATACGCCGGCCGTTCAGCAACACCAAGGTATAACCCGAGCCAATGCCGTGAATGGACGCAGTTTCCACGCCGGCTCCGCCGCCGTTGACTGAACTCGATGCTGGAATAAATCCTTGCATCGCAGGCAAGGCCTGGATCAAATCGGCGACGTTGGTGGCGCCTGTCTTTGCAATATCGTCCTGCGTCAGCGTCTGGACCGGTAGCGCACCTTCCTTGTTGATACGTTTGATGGATGAACCGGTAATTTCAACGCGCTGCATTTGTTGCGATGAATCGTCCGACTTTGTCTCCTGTGCCTGCACTGAATGGGCCATCAATCCTAACCCGACAGCCACACCGCCTGAAAACATCAGTCGCAGCGTGCGAGGCAACTTTCTTTCTTTTATCATTACAAACTCCCTATGGGTAAGTTTCAGAGCAGAAATTTTAAGTTTTGTAAAAATCAAACAGATTTGTTAATCGCCTTTTGAGCGATGCAACGGAAACCATGCACAACAGCAACGCAGGCTTCCTTTGCAGTAAGTCACTTCTTGCAGAGCTTTTCTCGCGCATCTCTTACATACCGCAAAAAAATATTTCTGCACAAACACATAGAAAGCAACAAACATGCCACAAAACATTCAACACTGAGACCATGCCTCTCCGCGCGGCTCACCAAGTGCAGCGCACCATTCGGAGGAGCGATTGCTCGGGATTTAAATTACCGGAAAGAAATTGATTTTGGAAAGAGAAGTGGGCAAGCGTAATCTGCATACAACAACAAACCGTCTCAAAAAGTAACAAGAGTAAAATTTGTTTTCCCGGGGAACGATTTAGTGCATATTGTTGTCCCCAGACTTACTGCCCCAAAAATAGTATTACTATTTCGACAGCAAACAGCCTATGTGCTGCCGGTGCGAGCGATCAGCAGTTTGCGGAAGAATTTGCTGCACCTGCGATGCGCTTAAATGGGCAGCTTTGAAGGAGTGCCCAGAATTGGGAAGGGGAAATGCACCGAAAAGATCGTGCCGCCTGCTGCGCCCGGCTCGACCGTAATTCTGGACCCGTGATCCTTGGCTATATCACGCACGATGGCCAGCCCCAGGCCATTGCCTGCAACGCGGTCATCAAGCCGGTGTGAGCGCTTGAAAATCGACTCCTGCTCCGAAGGCGGAATCCCCGGACCGGAATCCTCTACTGAAAAAATTCCGCCGTCCTTGCCCTGCAAGGTACTGACAGTCACGGTGCCATCACGCGGCGAATAACGGATAGCGTTGTCAATCAGGTTATCAATCAGGTCGCTCAGCAAGAAATGATCTCCCATCACTCGCGTCGGCTGCAGGTTGAATCCCAGGTCGATATTCTTCTTGTGCGCCTCTTCGACAAAATGCTGGACCGAGCCTTCGACCAGCTTGTTCATTTCCACTACGCGCAATCGTTCTTTTTCAAATTTCGCCGGTTCGGCACGGGCCAAGGTCAACAATTGATTAGTCTGGCGGATCATGCGCTCGGTGGACGATGTCATCAGGACAATCGAATGTGCGCTTTCAGGTTCACCGGCATGTTTTTGCAACAGCCACTCCAGCTGCGTCCTGAAGCCGGCCAGCGGCGTACGCAACTGATGCGCAACATTCGCCAGGAAGTTCTGCTGCGCCTTGGCGTCCAGCTGCACCCTGTCCAACAGGCCGTTAATGGCTTTGACCACCGGACTCAACTCGAACGGCACCTGCTTTTCATCTAGCGCAGACAAATCGTCGCGGCTGCGCGCATTCAGGTCTGCCCTCATTCTCTTCAGGGGCCGCAAACCTTTGCTGATCGCCAGCCAGATGGCCGCCATCAACGCCATCGTCAACACCCCTTCCAGCAACAACAGGGCCAAAAATATCACTGAGCGAATATGGGTGCGCTTGCGCAGTGTTTCGGCCACGCCTATATGTACCGGCTGCTTGCCGATCATGGTCTTCAGAGCGACGATACGCACTGGCTCGCCACGCATGACGCCGTCGTACGGCACCGGCTCGTTCAGCCCTTCGCGCTCGGGCAGCACAGGGAAATCAGCATCTCCTGCCAACAGCTTGCCCTGTCGGTCGCGCACCACCAGGAAGATGGCGTCGAAGTGATCGACCCGCAACACTTGCTCGGCTTGCTGCGACAAGTCGATCTCGACTTGCGCGCCATTCTCATGCAAGCGCGGAATCATGGCCCAGCCGGCGTCAGCCAGGCTCTGGTCGAACGCAATCTGTGCTGGAATCCAGGCCAGCCAGTACGTCAGGCCGGCGCCGATAATATTGACTGTCAGTAGCGGTACGACGAGCCACTTCAACAGACTCGTACGGATGCTGGGCATACTGGACTTGCTCACGGCTCGACTTTTTCCAACATATAGCCAAAACCACGTATGGTGCGGATTTCAATCCCGGCATCGGCAATCTTCAGACGGATGCGCGAGATGTATACCTCTACGGCATTCAGCGTCAGCTCCGCACCCCACGGCAAAATGGCGTCGATGATCTGCTGCCGCGACACCACCCGCGATGCCTGCTGCAACAGATATTCCAGCACTGCCCACTCGCGCACCGACAGATCGATGGTCTTGCCATTGATCTTTGCGCGACGCGATGATGTATTCAGCGACAAGCCGCCCAGATGCATTTCCAGCGGTTGCGGCGCACTACGGCGCAACAGCGCGCGCACCCGCGCAACTAGCTCCTGCGTCGCGAACGGCTTGACCAGGTAGTCGTCGGCGCCAAGTTCCAGTCCATAGACCCGGTCTTGCACCGAATCGCGCGCCGTCAACAATAGCACCGGCACATTGCTGCCGCGCGCACGAAGGCGGCGGATCACTTCAAAACCGTCGATCCCCGGCAAGCCTATATCCAGCACCACGGCGGAGATTTCCGTACGCTGCAACAGCGCATCGGCATCGTTGCCGTTCTGAACCACATCGACCACCATGCCATGGCTTTTGAACAGGCGCAGAATGCCATCCGCCAGCACCGAATCATCTTCCACCAAAAGAATATGCATTGCATCCTTCATCACATCTGACATCCGTGCCGAACCATGGCTTGGTCACCGATCGTTGCCGTTATTGCAAGCCCCGATAATTTAGCGCCAATTTTAAACGGTCGGCATGTATTTGCGTTGATCCGCGCGCGGCATCTCAGGCAAACTGCTGCAATAATAATGCTTGACCTAGAGCGCACTCTAACTTCTACACTTTATTCCATGGCCACTTCCAATACGATTCAACAAGCAGCGGCAGCCACCGGACTCAGCACCCACACTTTGCGCTATTACGAAAAGATAGGTTTGATCGATCCTGTCCCGAGGCAAAGCAATCAACATCGCTTGTACCGCCAGGAAGACATGCGCTGGATTGAATTCCTGCTCAGGTTGCGCGCTACCGGGATGTCGATACAACAGATGCTGCGCTATGCGGAGCTGCGCAGGCTGGGGGACCGCCTGGGAAGTGTGTCAGAACGCAAGGCATTGCTGGAGCAGCATGCCACAACGCTGGAAGCCGATCTTTTGGTATTGCAAGACACCCTGGAGATGTTGCGCGGAAAAATTGCGCACTATGCCAGCCAGGAAGAACAGCTGAAAGCCACGATCGACACATAACTTATCGGGAGCATTACATGGAACAAGGTATCTACGAACGCGGTTTGCAACGCTTGAAGGAAGTTGACGACATCGCCGGCGAAAAGGTGATAGACAGCCTGGCTGACATCTCCCCCGATCTGGGCCGCTACGTTATTGAATTCGGCTTCGGTGAAATCTACTCGCGGCCCGGGTTGAACCTGCAACAACGAGAGTTAGCGACGGTAGCCGCCCTGACGGCGCTAGGCACGGCCCAGCCGCAATTGAAAGTGCATCTGGCGGCAGCGCTGAATGTCGGCCTGTCGCGCCTGGAAATTACCGAAACGATCATGCAGATGGCATTGTACGCAGGCTTTCCAGCGGCATTGAACGGCATGTTTGCAGCCAAGGAAGTATTTGCCGAGCATGACAGGCTAGCATCTTTGCAGGCAAGCCAGCACTGAGGGCAAACCAAGCTATCCCAGCGTGCAGTGTGATTCCGGCTCGCTCCGCTCGATCAAGGCGGAGCCGCAGCACAGATTCCCGGGATGCCAGCAAATTGTGTGACGTACGCGATTTTTCAAACCCTTTCCCGGAAGGATAATCCGGAAAGATTTGCCATGTGGACACTCGATAAAATATCCGACTGGCAAACGCTACGGCCATGATGACGGCCATCGCAGTACATGCTTCCCCCTGCTGTGACTAAAGTCTAAGGGAGCATCAGCGATAACAGGAAATACTGATTCTGGATAGGGATATAAGAAAAAACGATGGCTCGGCTTTATGCTATACCGGCCGCGCCAGAATCTTCGCATGCAGCCATTCGCCGCTGCGGCACAATTCATCGGTCACTTCCAGCACTAGCCGCTCGACTGCCGCCGCCGCAGTGGTGAGCGGAATATTCTTTGATGCACACAGCGTCAATGTGCGCGACAATTTTTCTCCGCTGATCGAATAAGCCGTCATTTCGCCACGCCGAATCTCGGGCAGCAAGGGCGCCACCGGCAAGATAGTGGCGCCGATATCGGCCAGGATGGCCGATTTCATGATAGTCACTGAACTGATTTCGATGACGTTCTCCAGCACCAGCCCGGCGGCCCGGGCAATGCTTTCGATGCGTGGGCGAACGCCATGCTGCATGCCTGGCAATATCAGCTTTGCCTTGGCGGCGCGGGCAAACGTCACTGAACGGCGTGCGCTTGCATATTGCGAGCCGGTACGCGTGATAAACATCATTTCCTCTTCCGCCAGCGGCGTCGTGGCAAACGACGTCAGCTGACCGTCATCAAACAACACCGCCAGGTTAATGCGGCCGGTTTTCAATTGTTCGATCAGATTACCGGTCAGCTCTTCCGTCAGCTGCAGCGAAATATCCGGATATCTGGCACGCATCGCGGTCAGCAAAGGCAGGGCCAGGATGCCGGAAACGCTTTGCGGGATACCGAGGGCGACAGTGCCGGTTGGCTTGTCCGTAGACTGCGCGACAGCAGACCTGGCATCGCTCACCTGCTTCAGGATCGCTTGCGCATGCTCGTAGAAAATCTTGCCGGCGTCGGTGGCGATCACGCCTTGCGCGGAACGGTGCAACAACTGTGCCGCCAGTTCGTCTTCCAGTTGCTTGATCTGCTGGGTAAGCGCCGGCTGGGCGATATGCAAGACCCGGGCGGCGCGCGACAGCGATCCGTGATCGACGATGGCGACGAAATAGCGTAGTTGACGCAGTTCCATAAAACGCGGGCCTCAAAGATGTTGATTGTTAATTTGCGCTTGTCATTTTGCAGGCGACGTCGGTTGTCGGCAACTGGCTCCTGAACTGACTCCTGTTATCAAGTCGAGTATAGAACATGGAACCGCAACGGTAGGAATATCCGGTAACAAATACGTCTTCGAAGTCACCAGCCGAAAAATCACTTCACCCATATTCATATAAATAATTTGACGAAACATGTCCCTTTTTTGCGCTTCGACGGGCAACGCTAATAAGGGAGGCAAAGCGGCACTCTAATGAACGTCCCTCTCGCCGCCCCAACAAATTCACCGCAGGAGGTACGCCGGACCCGCAGATATCGCCCACCGCCAGCCAGCAGCTAGTTTTTGCCAATGAATGACTTATCCGTCCTCCTCATGGTGCAAAGATTAATCATTTCTCATCACTGAAAGCTATTCTATGAATTCCTTCATGCTCAGATTCAAATCAAAAAAAATAGCACGGACGTCATTGCCTCTGGTTCTTTCTCTGGTTCTCAGTGCCTGCGGCGACGGCGGCGGTGGCAACGCCATCAACGCGCAGGTAAAGGCCGGTGCGTCGGCGGCACAAAAGGCACCATCCGCACAATTGCTGGCGACTTCCGCCACGCCTGCCGCCCCTGTCGCTCCGGGCCTCTACCTGAGTGAAGTAGCCGCGAATTATCGCGGCACCGATGGTGTGAGTTGGGTCGAGCTTTTTAACAATTCAACGGCAACGATCAATTTGAGCGACTATCGGCTGCGTGCCAACGGGGTCGATAGCGCCAGCAAGGCGCTGAGCGCGAACCCGATTACGTTCGACCTGCCGAACGTAACGATTCCCGCAGGCGGCTATTTTGTTGTGGCTGGAAAACCCTCCTCCTACCTGAAGGACTCCGACAAATCCGCATATATCCTGCAAACCGTCGCAGCGACGCAGGCCAACGCCCAAGACGTCAACTACCTGCCGTACTGGACCGACAAAGCCGGCTTCGTCGAACTATTGCGCGTCGCCGACAACAGCACGGCGGATTTTGTGCGCTTCGGCAGTGAGCAAACCAAACCAACTACGGACGGCGCGTGGAGCGGCGATAATGTCGCCGCCTTTCCTGCGCTGGCCAACTACATCTCCACGACCACGCTTGATCCGCTCGACAATTTCGATCGCTCGATTGTACGTTTGAGCGGCGCGCAGAACTTCGCCGTCAGCGCAACCAAGACGGATTGGACCCTGGTTACATTTCCGACGCCCGGTGGTCCCAATGACGTACCTGCAGGCACCGTGGACAGCGACAATGACGGCATTCCCGATACCGCCAAGGTAGACGGCGGCACCTTCGCCGGCCTCGACCTGTATACGCTCGGCGCCCGCAAGGGTCAGCGCGACCTGTTTCTCCAGGTCGACTACATGACCAGCAATGATCCAGCCCTGAGCCCGCGCCGTGAGGCACTGCAGAAAGTAGTCGACGCTTTCCAGAGCCACAATATCAAGATACATTTTGATGCTGGCAACCTGTTCAATACCGCCCTGGCCCCCGACGACTTCAACCTGTCCGGCGACGTCAGCCACGCGCAACCGTTTGAATCCTGCACGGATACGCCGCAAGTGCAAAATGCAAACTGCGGCTCTCTCTACCAGTATTCCAGCGGCTCGCTGGATGTACGCCGCAAGCCGGTGTTCCGCTATATGCTGATGGCGTCCTCGCAAAATGCCAATGGTTCTTCAGGCAGCTCGGGCATCGCTGAACTTCCCGGCAATAAATTCCTGGTGACGCTTGGTCAATGGGGTTTTGCCAACCTGGACCTGAGCGCGGCGGCCAACAAGAATGTTTTGGTCAACTACCAGGCCGGCACCATCATGCATGAATTCGGGCATACGCTCGACCTGCATCATGGCGGCTTCGAAGATGCCAACTATAAGCCCAACTATTTCAGCATCATGAACTATCTCTACCAGTTGAACGGCTTGCCGCTCAATCCCAAGGGAATGGGACCGACGCAACGCTGGTACTATGCGATGAACACCACCGGCAACAGCGCCGTGCCTGGCTATGCCGCCAAGAAGATGCCTTTCAGAGTCATCGTCGACGGCCCAGTTACAGACAACTTCAAGATAGACTATTCGAACGGTTCAGGAGCAGGCATGAATCAGGCAGCCTTGCTGGAAAGCGATAATATCGGCCGCGGCAACGACGCTGGCGCCTACGGCGACTGGAATGTCGATGGAGTGCAGCAGAAAAAGGCCTATGCATTCCAACTGAACGGCACAGGCTATACCGTCATCAAGGACAACGACGACTGGACTGCATTGCAGTTGGTGCTCAATTCACATAGCGATGTCGTCCCTAACGCCAATGGCGCACAAGCCAAGGTAAGCGGCAGGATCAAACCCGGACGGCGCTATGGAACCTTGGTCAAGGAAGACGCACCACCAGCAAACCTGCTGCAGGACCTGGCTAGCATGAGCAGGTCGGCGCGATGAGGAAATGCTTGCTACCGTCCCTCAAACTGTGCCTGTCGGGCGCCCTGCTTTTCAGCTGCGCCAGCTTTGGCGCCACTGTGCCGCTGCGCTTTGACGGCATGCCATTCGAGCCACAGACGCTGCAGGTAAAGCATCTGGATGTGAACGCGGCGGGCGCGCTGGTGATTGACATGGGCCAGCAGGGAGTAGCAAGCATTTCGCCCTGGCCTGACGACCTGCCCAGACATTTGGGCAAGCAGCAGGTGGAAATCGATCGCACCCTGCATCCGGCAGGGGCGATCGAAACGCTGGATCTGAGCCGTCCTCGCAGCACGGCTCCATGGCTCATGATCACTGCCAACGGCCCGCTCCAGCGTGAGCTGGTACCGGGCTACCGGCTGCAACGCGACAGCAACGGCGTCATGTATATCCAAGGACCTGCCACACAACTCGCGGCAGAACCGGGCAAACCGGTCTACTTCCGTGACCAGGCCAGGCGCTGCTGGCAGTTTGTCCTGCTCGACGCCAGGATTCCGCCAGCAACGCCCGGCACAGCACTGGAAGCGGAACCGCGTGCAGACTGGTATCTGCGCGGCGATCTCAGCTGCCGCAAACCGTAGCGTATCTGTATCTATCACTCGGCGATCTGCGCCAAGCAATGCGAGGCGCAGCGTCCTTTCCCCTTCCAGTTTATGCATTTCACCTGGCATCCGCATGGCTGCACTAACCGCCCTCTATGCAAATAGCCATTTCATCAGGAGGCGGCTACAATACATTGCGCATCAATCCAGTCACGCTGAAATCCTCTCCGTCGTTTCTTAGAGGCTGTTGCAAACACAGATGGCCAGGTGCGCCGACGAAGACAGTACGAGCAGTACGGCTAGGAGCGGATGGCCGCCCCGACGCAACAACGCTAGGTTAATTTTGCAACAGCCTCTTATAACTAGACCAATAGGCAAAGAGACATGTCAGACCATTCAAGCCCAGCATACACAACAGCCGGCAGCGCCTTTGAAACCGCCACCTACGCCAAGGTCACCTGGCGTTTGCTGCCGATGCTATTCCTTTGCTATGTCGCGTCCTACCTGGACCGGGTGAATGTCGGCTTCGCCAAGCTGCAAATGCTCAACGACCTGAAATTCAGTGAAACCGTCTATGGCCTTGGCGCCGGGATTTTTTTTCTCGGTTACTTCATTTTTGAAATACCCAGTAACTTGATTTTGCATCGGGTCGGCGCTCGGCTATGGATTGCACGCATCATGATTACCTGGGGCCTCATCTCCGGCGCCATGATTTTTGTCGACAGCCCGGCCACTTTTTATGCGATGCGCTTTCTGCTCGGCGTCGCCGAGGCTGGCTTCTTCCCCGGCGTTATTTTGTATCTCACTTATTGGTATCCGGCTCACCGGCGCGGCAAGATGACGGCGTTGTTCATGACGGGTGTGCCGATTTCCGGCGTCATCGGTGGTCCGCTGTCGGGCTGGATCATGAAGGCGATGCCAGGCGTGCACGGCCTGGCAGGCTGGCAATGGATGTTCATTCTGGAAGCGATTCCGTCGTTGCTGCTAGGTGTAGTCGTGCTCCTTTATCTGCAAGACCGGATTCGTGGCGCCAACTGGCTGAGCGAAGAGGAAAAGCAATTGCTGGAATCGCAAATCCATGCAGAAGCCAGCCAGAAACTGGAAGTCTCCCTCGGCCAGATGTTCGCCAATCCCAAGGTGTGGCTGATGACACTAATCTATTTCTGTTTCGTCATGGGCCTGTACGGCGTCAGCTTCTGGCTGCCGACAATCATCAAAACCACCGGCGTCACAGACACCTTCAACATCGGCTTGCTGACCGCTATCCCATACGCCACAGCGGCAATCGCAATGATCCTGATCGGCCAAAGCGCCGACGCCCGCCGCGAGCGGCGCTGGCATGTAGCGATCCCGGCGCTGCTGGGCAGCGTTGGCCTGATCCTGAGCACGATATATGACCACAACACCTTCCTGGCTATGTCGTCGCTAACGCTGGCGACTATCGGCATCATTACAGTGCTGCCGCTGTTCTGGAGCCTGCCGACCGCGTTTCTCGGCGGCGCAGCGGCGGCGGCCGGGATTGCATTGATCAATTCGCTCGGTAACCTGGCTGGTTTCGTCAGCCCTTATCTCGTTGGCTGGCTGAAAGACCAGACCCACAGCACCAACAGCGGCATGTATGTGCTAGCGGCATCATTGTTGCTGGGGGCGGTGCTGACGCTCTCTGTACCGAAACATCTGGTGAACAAATGAGTTTGTTGGCCGTAGCGCCGATGAGCGTCTAAAGGAATCTAAAGGAAGAGTATGGCGACAGAAACGCTTCTCGAATTCAGGCCTGCGACCGGAGCCGACGTACCATTTCTGACCGCGCTACGCCACGCGACCATGACCGAGCACCTGATACGCGTGAACGCGGCACGCGACGACGCCTCGCAGCTAGCGCGCATCCTGTTTCAGTTTGAACATGCGCAAATCGTCGCAATCAAAAACAAAGACATCGGGTTACTGAAAGCCTATCGCGAGCCTGGCCAATGGTATATCGCACAGATCCAGATCGTTCCGGAATTTCAAGGCCAAGGACTGGGCCGGCTCATCCTTGACAAGGTCTTGACCCAGGCCCGGAGCGATAACTTACCGACCGTATTGCGGGTATTGGAAGGCAACCCTGCGAAAAGGCTGTATGAAGCAGCAGGCTTCAGGCAAACGGGCCAGGATGGCGTCGAATGCATAATGTCCTGCCTTCCCTATCTACTCATACCCCCGCCTGCACGTAATCCCAAGCCCTGAGTATCCGCAACATTTTGCCTCTGCCCGCTGCATCAAATCCATGCTTTTGCTAAAAAAACCGCAAAGTGCTTGCATTCAAACTCGCTCTGGATAATAATTTAAATGAGAATCATTACCATTTAAGTTAATTCGATCAAGGAGCATTTGATGATAAGTCCTCGCGATCCAACAGAAGGTGCTTCGCCTACGGCCGAGAGCTACCGTACTCCGCCCGAACTCCTGATATCGGCGGTATTGCATCTGATATCTCAGTACAATATGCACAATCTGGCGACCGACGCCTGCGTACAATCGGCCCGGACCATTGAACGGCACTTGCGCACGCTGTCAGACTGGCCAGAACTGGCGCCCGTGCTGCGCGCCACGTGCCAGCAATTATCGGAGCAATGGACTTCGATGATTGAACGTGCGCTACCCAAGCAAAAAAACGAGCGCTCGGCGTTTATTACCCGCCTGATTTCCGGCACCCGCGCGCTATAAGCAATAGATTGCTGGCGGCATATATGCGTGCCGGCGAGTATCCGATCAACCTGCGTATTTCGGCAGCATGTCGAAGCCGCCAATGCATTCCCCGGGAAGGGAGTAAATCCGTCTTCTATGCGTTCTGAAATGGTTTGCGCCGACGACCTGCCCGTTGCTGACGCCAACCGCCAAGTTTCAGTTCGTGTAATTGACGGAGTGTGTGTCCTTATCGGCATTAGCCAACACTGTGACGGTTTCTCCTCCTGAAACAGTGGCTAGCCAAGCCGTTTTTTTACCAGATTCAGTGTTTTCCTACGCCCCCAGGCGGCGTTGTCCTACAACGGAAAAACAGCGTGCGGCATACCATTGGGTTGAATGCAACGCCTCATTCGCCACCCGAAAAAGGAATGCACATGTTTGCCACCATGCACCTGACCCCCATCGTTTCGCTGATCGCCGGTATTCTGATCCTGGCGATTCCAAGACTGCTGAACTACATCATTGCGCTGTATCTGATTGTCATCGGTTTAATCGGCTTGTTTGGCACGCGCTAATACGGCCAGGGGATTTGCTGCCGGAACGCAACATCTTCGCGCATTCCCCACTATTTTCAGCATGACGCCAACTGGCGCTTGACAAGCCTCGACCTTATCTCATACATTAAGTGCATGTCTTCTCCGCGCATCCAATCCCGCTCCCTACTGCAGATTCCTGGCCTGCTGCCAGCTATGCTGCTAGTGCCGCTACTAGCGCTATCGCTACTACGCGCACTATGATCTCGCCCCGTTCTGACGGGGATACCTTGGCGGCAACACCGCCAGACAAGAAATCACAGTAGTAAAACTGAAATTCCGATCAGGGATTTCGATGTTAAAGAGCCCGATTCCATGTACTGCACACAGCACCCAACAATCACCTGCACCGCCATCACGCTTGCCGCGATCCCCGCTGTACACATCTGCTCGCTATCGCTATCCCTGCTAAAGCTACCGATCGGTTGCCTGGCCTCGCGTTAATTTTTTCGAGTGGCAGCCAGGCAACCCTCCTGCCATCGACATATCCGGTTTCATTTTCCGCCTAGTTTCTTTAGTTTTACTTGCTACAGCGCACGTATTTAGCGCACGTATTTGTCTCACTTAACCAGCTCCCAGAGAGGCTTACCATGATGTTGCACAACCCTGCTGTCAAATATCGCCCTTTTCCGCCGATCCCGTTGAGCGATCGCACCTGGCCCAACCATATCATCAGCGCGCCGCCAATCTGGATGAGTACCGATCTGCGCGATGGCAACCAGGCCCTGATTGAGCCCATGGACGCCGAGCGCAAGCTGCGCTTCTTCAAATTACTGGTCAAGATCGGCCTCAAGGAAATCGAAGTCGGGTTCCCTTCCGGTTCGCAAACCGACTTCGATTTTGTACGCAAGCTGATCGAAGAAAACCATATCCCCGACGACGTCACCATCATTGTCCTGACGCAATCACGCGAAGACTTGATCCGCCGCACCGTTGATTCGCTCAAAAATGCAAAGCAAGCCATCGTTCACCTGTACAACCCGATCGCTCCGGCCTGGCGACGTATCGTGTTCGATAAGAGCCGCGATGAAGTCAAGGAAATCGCCGTCTCCGGCACCCGCCTTATCAAGGAATTGACCGACGCCCGCCCAGAGACTCAATGGCGTTATGAATATTCGCCGGAGACCTTCAGCATGGCTGAACTGGATTTTTCCAAGGAAGTGTGCGATGCGGTAGTCGACGCCTGGCAAGCTACTCCAACCCGCAAAGTAATTCTGAACTTGCCAACCACGGTCGAATGCAGCACGCCGAACGTGTTTGCCGACCAGATCGAATGGATGCACCGCAACCTGGCGCGCCGCGACGCCGCCATCATCAGCGTCCATCCGCACAATGATCGTGGCACTGGCGTCGCTGCCGCCGAATTGGCCGTCATGGCTGGCGCCGACCGGGTTGAAGGTTGCCTGTTCGGGAATGGCGAGCGCACCGGCAATGTCGACCTCGTGACTTTGGCCTTGAACTTGTACACGCAAGGCGTCAATCCCGGGCTTGATTTCTCCGACATCGACGAAGTCCGCCAGTGCGTTGAAGACTGCAACCAGATTCCGGTCCACCCGCGCCACCCGTATGTCGGCGACCTGGTGTTTACCGCCTTCTCCGGCTCACATCAGGATGCGATCAAAAAAGGCTTCGCCGCGCAAAAGGCTGACGCCATCTGGGAAATCCCTTACTTGCCGATCGACCCGGCCGATCTCGGCCGCAGCTACGATGCCGTGATCCGCATCAACAGCCAATCCGGCAAGGGCGGCATGGCCTATCTGTTGGAACAGGAATACGGCCTGGCGATGCCGCGCCGCCTGCAAATCGAATTCAGCCGCGCGATCCAGAAAGCCGCCGACGCTACCGGTAAGGAAATCGCCGCCAGCGACATCTACGATATCTTCAAGCAGGAATACCTCGACAAGCAAACACCCTACGTCTACCGCGGCCATCGCATGAGCGAAGATTCCAGCCAGACGCAGCCGGTCAAGATCGATATCGATATCGTACGCGACGGCCAGCAGCACACTAGCAGCGGCCACGGCAACGGCCCGATCGATGCCTTCGTCAATGCGCTAGGACTTGACATCAAACTGATGGATTTCCATGAACACGCCATCAGCGCCGGCGCAGATGCGCAAGCCGCCAGCTATATCGAACTGCGCCTGAACGACGCGCCTACCGGTTTCGGAGTCGGCATCGACGCCAATACCTTGACGGCATCGTTCAAGGCGATCCTGAGTGCGGTCAACCGCCAGATTGAAATCGCCGGCAACGCCGCCAACCAGGAAATCGGCAGCAGCGCCGCGGCGGCATAAAGAGCAGTTTTATATCCGGTTGCCGCGGCGATCACGCGGCAGCAGGTATCGTGCAGGCTAAGTATTACCGTACTTTCAGCTCACATCATCTCGTGGGGCATCAGTTACCAATGATTGCCCGCCGCGCTACAACTAACCAAGCGCTGTCACGAGCGGCAAACAAAAAACCGCTACCTGGTATCAGGTAGCGGTTTTTTTGTGCAAGCCTATCCAGGCTGCATATCAGGCACAATCAGACACAATCAGGCATAGGCTACTGCGCTGGTCAGGTTGCCGATGCGCGAACGTGCTGCGGCAAAGCCGGCTTCCTTGGCCTCAGGACCATAGTTCAGGCCATCCGCGCGCACCACTTCGATGTCGGTGATGCCGATAAAACCGAATACCAATTTCAGATATTCTTCATGGGCGATGCCGGTTGGCGTGCCGGCATGTTTGCCGCCGGTGGTCGAAACAATAATGACGCGCTTGCCCTTGGCCAGGCCTTCAGGACCTTTTTCCGTGTAGCGGAAAGTCACACCGGCCACACAAATCTGGTCGATCCATGCCTTGAGCTGGGTCGGGATTGTAAAGTTGTACATTGGCGCGCCGATCACAATCACGTCCGCTGCCAGGAATTCATTGAGAATCGCTTCGTTCAGTTCCACTTCCAGCTTTTGCGCGAGGTTGCGCTTTTCAGCAGGCGTGCCCTTGGCTGCGAATGTCGCGCCTGACAAATGGACGGTCACGTCCTTACCCAGATCGCGATAGGTCAGGTCAAGATCTGCATCCGCGGCTTGCAGGGTTGCCACTACTTCGCTGGTCAGTTGGCGGGAAGCTGAAGCGTCGCCGAGAATGCTGGAGTCGATGTGTAATAGTTTCATGATATATACCGTTCGATAAAATTGAGAGTGGGTCAAAATCTATAGCGATCCGTAATATCTCGATGCCAGAGAGTTTGATAAAAACCGTGATTCGCTGATCGCTGAATCATTAAGCACATCCTAATCCCATCTCAAAAATAGAACTAGTGGTCAAAAATAAGATATATTGTTCCACATACAGAACAATGAATGACAGTCATGCAAGACTTGAACGATCTCTATTTTTTCGCCAACGTGGTGCAGCAAGGCGGCTTTACTGCCGCCGGCCGCAGCCTAGGCATTCCGAAATCGCGTTTGTCGCGGCGCATTTCCGAACTGGAAATCCGGCTAGGCGCGCGCTTGCTTCAGCGCAACACACGCGGTATCGCCCTCACTGATCTAGGTAGCCGCTACTATCAGCATTGCCAGGAGATGATTGCCGCTGCAGAGGCGGCCGAACTGGCCGTGACAAGCTCGCTGGCGGAGCCGAGCGGGACAGTAAGGGCAAGTTGCGTGGTGGCGATTGCCCAGTCCGAAGTCGCCAATGCGCTGCCAGCTTTCCTGGAACGCTACCCCAAAGTGAATATTGATCTGCTGTTCACCAACCGCCGCGTCAATCTGCTAGAGGAAGGCGTGGATGTCGCGATACGCGTCAGGGCAACCGATGACGAAGATCCGAATCTCGCTACCAGGCGGCTACGGGCTGCCTCGGCGGTATTGGTGGCGACGCCGGCGCTGATGTCCCGATATCCCGCGCCGACACACCCGCGCGACCTGGAGAAATTACCCCTTCTCGGCGCTGCCGACCATGACCGGCGTATCCACCTGACTCTAGACGGGCCGGATAAGGAACGTTACGAGCTGGTGAGCGAGCCGCGCTTGGCAGTGGAGGATTTCGCGCTGCGCAAACGGGCAGCGCTACGCAACCTGGGCCTGACCATGCTGCCGACCGAGTACTGCATCGAAGAGGTGGAGCAAGGTGCGCTGGTGCACGTGCTGCCGGACTGGCGCATGCCGTCCGGTCATCTGCAGATCGTCTATCCCACTCAAAGAGGTTTGCTGCCGGCGGTGCGGGTATTTGTTGATTTCCTGATCGAGCAATTGAGCAAGGAGTTTATTTTCCCGGACTGCAAGAACTGAAAAAAATCGCTCAAGAACGCGCCAGCCGGAGCCCGCTAAACTGCCAGCGCGCGGTGGCGGGGAAAAAATTGCGATAACTCAGGCGCGCATGGCCGGCCGGCGTTGCCACCGAAGAGCCGCGCAATACATACTGGTTGACCATGAATTTGCCATTGTATTCGCCCACCGCGCCCGGCAATGCCATGTAACCTGGATATGGCGCATAGCTGCTGGTAGTCCATTGCCAGGCCACGCCGAAATAATCGGCTCCCGCTGCAGCGCCAGAATATGCTGCGGCACATTCCCATTCCGCCTCGGTCGGCAAACGGGTGCCGGCCCAACGTGCATAAGCTTCTGCTTCAAAAAAGGAAAGGTGGGTTACAGCGTCGTGCAAAGCCAGCGGCTGCAGGCCCTGCAAGGTAAATTCTCGCCAGGCAGAATCGAATTGGGCATGCGCATCTTGCCAATATAAGGGCCGCGTGATTTTCTGCTGCGCCACCCAATCCCAGCCAGCGGACAGCCATAGCAGAGGATTGTTGTAACCGCCATCTTCCACGAACGCCAGGAATTCAGCGTTGGTGACCAGCCGCGACGCCATTGAGAATGATTCTACAAACTGACGGTGTCGTGGCGTTTCATTGTCGAAAAAAAATCCCGCACCTTTATGTCCAACCTCAATAACTCCGGCCTCGAATGATTGCCATTGCAGCGCGCTGGCTATTCGCTCTGCGCCTGCATCCGTCACAGCGGCAGAGGAAAGATAAGGCGGAAGTAAAGGATTCATCGACAACAGATGCATGATATCGGTCAACAGCAATTCCTGATGCTGCTGCTCGTGCTGCAAGCCTAGTTCAACCAGCATCGTCAGCTCACACCCAAACTCGGGCGTCAGCGCTTGCGCCAGCAAGGCCAGCAGGCGCTGATCGACGTTTTTCCGGTAAGCCAGCACCTCCTCCAGCGAGGGTCGCGTGATCATGCCGCGCTGGGCGCGCGGGTGCTTCTCGCCGACCCCTTCGTAATAGGAATTGAACAGTACTCGAAACGCAGGATGAAACGGCCGGAAGCCCGCCTCGAAACGCTCCAGGATAAAGGTTTCGAAAAACCAGGTGGTGTGCGCCAAGTGCCATTTGGCGGGACTGGCGTCGGGCATCGATTGCACGCAGCAATCTTCCGCCGACAAGGGTTGCACCAGCCGGCAAGACTGCTCACGCACGCTGGAAAACGCTTGCGCCAAATCCGTCATTGCCTGGCGGCCTGTATCAGGTTCCGCGATGTGTATTGCCATATCCATTGCCATCCCGTTTCTACATTACGCGTTCAAGCAACTTGGGCGTGGCACACCATGAACCAGTTGCGCTCGTCGCTCCAGGTTTGCACCTTGCCGAATCCGGCTTGCTGCAGCATGTCGATAAAGCCCTGCCGCGTGTATTTATAACTGCTCTCCGTATGGATCCGTTCGCCTTGCGCGAAGCGGCGTATGCCGCCCTGCCGCCAATGGACGATGAGGTCTTCGCGCGCTTCCAGATGCATTTCTATGCGATGCTGCTCTTCATTATAGAAAGCCCGATGACGCCAGTCTTGCGGCCGGAAATCGGCGTCCAGCAAGCGATTGAGATGATGCAGCAGATTCAGGTTGAAGGCCGCGGTGACACCCAGCGCATCGTCATAGGCGGCATCCAGGATCGGTTTGTCCTTGACCAGATCGACTCCGATCAGCAGGCCGCCGTCACTGCCGGTGATTGCCTTGCGGATCTGATGCAGGAATTTCAATGACTCAAGGGGAGCGAAATTCCCGATCGAGGAACCCGGATAGAAAAACTGGCGTCGGTGCTGCCCTATCGCCAGCGGTAAAGCCAGTTCGGAAGAAAAATCCATTCCAAGGCAAGTCATTCTGATCTGTGGGAATTGCTGGCGCAGCGCGCTGACTGCCTCCTGCAGGAATTTCTCTGAGATATCGACAGCCACATACTGTTTCGGCCGAAGGCTGGGAAACAGGCGCGCCGCCTTGCTGCAATTCCCCGCGCCCAAATCGATCAGGGTTGCGTCAGCGCCGACTGCAACGGCAATCTGGCTTGCATAGCGCTCGAAAATCGCCGCTTCGGTACGCGTCGGATAATACTCGGGCAGTTCGCAAATTGCGGCAAACAAGCGTGAGCCAAGGACATCGTAAAGGTATTTGGGTGAGGTATGCGCATGCGGCGACAGCAAGCCGGCGACCAGTTGCTGTTCAACCTCGTCTTGCGCCACGCAGTTTTCCGGATGCGCTGATTGTCGCAGTTGAGCCAAGGGATTCTCCTGAGATAGCAATCGTTGGAACGACATATTTAGTTGCTTGTTCAGCTACAAAATTTCACGTTCTCCGTAGCGGAATCCTGCGCCATCGCGCAACATCCACTACACTAGCAAACTGCTGGTCAAGCGCTAGGCACTGGACAAGTATATCGATAATCGATAAATGGTTGAAGCTTGCGTTGAATAGATCGCAAAGTGCGCTCGATCTCTTGACGTATTGCAATATGAATGCACAGGAAACCGCTACAGACATTTTCCGCAATCCGCTGGCGTGCTGTAGGATCCCAGCTTAATGTAAACACCAGGCAAAACCGCAGGGCCAGGTTCAACGGCGGCCCATACAGAATCCAACATGACAACCATCACCTCCAAAGAACCTCAAAAACGCAGTCTGGGTACACTCATCGGATTAGTTCCATTCCTGGCTCCCTACAAACGGCAATTTGCAATGGCCAGTATTGCGCTGCTAGTGGCGGCCGGCGCCACCCTGGCGATTCCCTACGCGTTCCGGCAAATGATCGATCTCGGCTTCAGCACCGGCGGCATCCAGGGCGCCAGCCATATCGACATGTATTTCCTGGCGCTGTTCGGCGTCGCCTGCGTCCTGGGCGTGGCCACGGCGGCGCGCTTCTATATGGTGTCCTGGCTAGGCGAGCGCGTCACTGCCGATCTGCGCAGCGCAGTGTATTCGCATGTGGTGACGCAAAGCCCGCAATTCTTCGAAACCACCAAGACCGGCGAAGTGCTGTCGCGCATCACCACCGACACCACGCTGATCCAGGCGCTGGTCGGCACCAGTATCTCGATGGCGCTGCGCAATGCCTTGTTGTTCATCGGCGGCATGGTCATGTTGTTCATTACCAGCGTCAAGCTGAGCGCGATTATCCTGGTGATGCTGGCGTTGGTGGTGCTACCGATCGTCTGGTATGGCCGGCGCGTACGCAAGCTGTCGCGCGATTCGCAAGACCGGGTCGCCGACGCCTCGGCCATGGCCGGAGAAATCCTCAACGCCATGCCGACCGTGCAGGCCTTCACCCATGAGAATATCGAGGCGCGTCGCTTCGACATCTCGATCGAAAATGCTTTCAGCACCGCGATGGCGCGAATACGCGCCCGTTCGTTGCTGACCATGATGGCGATCCTGCTGGTGTTCGGCGCCATCGTATTCGTGCTGTGGCTAGGCGCCCATGCGGTAGTCCAAGGCCGCATGAGCGGCGGCGAGCTGGGCCAGTTCATCCTTTACGCAGCCCTGCTGGCCGGCTCTATCGGCGCCCTGGCGGAAGTCATGGGCGACGCCCAGCGCGCCGCCGGCGCCACTGAACGCCTGCTGGAATTACTGGCGGCGCAATCGCCGGTGCAATCGGTGCTGCTGCCCGATTCGCTGCCACCACGCACGGCGCAAGGCGCGGCGCTGACACTGGCGAATATCGGCTTCCGCTATCCGTCGCGGCCTGAGAGTGCCGCGTTGCACGGCTTGTCGCTGGATATCCGGCCAGGAGAAACGGTGGCTGTGGTCGGTCCTTCCGGCGCTGGCAAGACCACCCTGTTCCAATTGCTGCTGCGCTTCTACGATCCGCAAGAAGGCAGTATCAAGCTCGACGGCGTCGACATCAAGTATCTCGACCTACATACATTGCGCGGAGCCATCGGTATCGTGCCGCAAGACACTATTATTTTCTCCGCCAATGCGATGGAAAACATACGCTATGGCCGCGTCGACGCAACAGACGCTGAAGTGATCGCTGCAGCAAAAATGGCGGCGGCGCACGAATTCATCGAACGCCTGCCGGAAGGCTACAAGGCTTTCCTCGGCGAGCGCGGCGTGCGTTTGTCGGGTGGTCAGCGCCAGCGCATCGCGATTGCCCGCGCCTTGCTAAAAAATCCGCCGCTGCTGTTGCTGGATGAAGCCACCAGCGCGCTCGATGCCGAATCGGAACGCGCAGTGCAAGGCGCGCTGGAAGCGGCGATGGTTGGCCGTACGACGCTGGTGATTGCACATCGTCTGGCGACTGTGCAACGTGCTGACCGCATCATCGTGCTGGAACATGGCCATGTAGTCGAAACCGGCAACCACGCCGAACTGGTTGCGCAAAACGGCTTGTACGCCAGCCTGGCGGCGCTGCAATTCAATATCCATGCCGATTCGTAATCAACTCCTCAGCAAACTTGCCTGACCAACCCAACTGGAAAAGAACATGAGCATCTTATTTTCTCCCTTGCAGTTACGCAGTGTGACGTTGGCCAACCGGATCGCCGTTGCCCCAATGTGCCAGTATTCGGCGGAAGACGGCTTCGCCAATGACTGGCATCTGGTGCACTTGGGCAGCCGTGCTGTCGGCGGCGCCGGTCTGATCATCTTTGAAGCCAGCGCGGTAGTGCCGCAGGGCCGCATCTCGCCGCAAGACCTGGGTATCTGGAAAGACGAGCATATTGCGCCGTTGAGCCGCATTACTCGCTTTATCGAGCAACAAGGCGTAGTCGCCGGCATCCAGCTGGCGCACGCCGGGCGCAAAGCCAGTGTCTGGCGTCCCTGGGCAGAACAACAAGGCCGCGTCGAGCCGGAACAAGGCGGCTGGCACACGGAGGGACCATCAGCGATTCCTTTTGACGTCAGCTATACCACGCCCACCGCACTCACCATCGACGGCATCAAGAGTGTGATCCAGTCCTTCGCCGATGCTGCGGTACGCGCGCACAAAGCGGGCTTCAAGGTGGTTGAGATTCACGCAGCGCACGGCTACCTGCTGCATCAGTTCTTGTCGCCAATCAGCAATCAGCGCAGCGACGAATATGGCGGCTCGTTTGAAAACCGTGCGCGACTGGTGCTTGAAGTGGTAGCAGCGGTACGCAAAGTCTGGCCGCAAGAACTGCCGTTGCTGGTACGCCTGTCAGCCACCGACTGGATTGATGGCGGCTGGAACGATGACGAAACCGTGGCCTTGAGCCGTCTGTTGCGCGAAGCCGGAGTTGACCTGATCGATGTCTCCAGCGGCGGCAACATCGCCAGCGCCAGTATTCCGGTCGGTCCCGGCTACCAGACCAAATTCGCGGCCAGGGTCAAGCACGAAGCCGGCATCGCCAGCGGCACGGTCGGCATGATTACGGATCCCGGCCAGGCCGAGCATATCCTGCGCAGCGAGCAGGCCGACCTGGTATTGATGGCGCGTGAATTGTTGCGTGACCCGTACTGGCCCTTGCATGCAGCCGATGCGCTGCACGACGTCACTTCGTGGGCGCCACAGTACATGCGCGCCACCTCACGCAAATCGCCGCAACGGCCGGATGTTGATTACAGTGAAAAATAAACTAAAGAACTAAACCAGACCGGTGCTGCACATGTTTCATCTAGAGAATGTGCGGCACCGGCTGCTTTGCAGAGGTTTTCCCCAGGCCGGCCGCCACTTCGGCAATCAGGCGCCGTAGCCAGACCACATCCGGCGCCACATGCGAACGCGCATGCCATAGCATGTAGAAGCGCATCTTTGGCATATCGAAAGGCAAGGTAAACATGCCGATCGGCCAGTCTTCGATGATGTGCTCGGCAAACTGGCGGCCAGTGGTAAAAATCAAATCGGATTTCGACAGCACGTGAGGCACCAGTGCGAAGTACGGAATCGTCACCTGCACGTTGCGCTTCAAGCCCTGCTCCGCCAGCGCCGCATCGATCCCGCTACGGTGCCCTTCGATGTAGGGTGTCGGCGCCAGATGCGGCATTTCCAGATAATATTTAAGCGTCAAACCCTTCTTCGCCACCGGATGATCGCGGTGCATCATGCACACCACATCGTCATCGAATAATTGCGCCAGGTGCAGATGCTCGGGCGGATCCGGCCAGTTGCCGATCACCATGTCAAAACGCCCTGTTTCCAGCGCGCTGGCATAGTCCAGGTTAGCGTCCAGCGCATGCACCATCAGGCTGGCGCCGGGTGCACGTTTGCGCAGTTGCTCGATGATCGAGGGGATCAGCAGCATGTTCAGGTAGTCCGGCGTACCAATGTGAAATACGCGCGAAGTGCTGTCGGCTTCAAATGCAGCCACCGGCGCGGCGATTTTTTCAATGACTTCCAAACCTTGTTTCGCCAGCGCCAGCAACTCCTGACCGCGTTCGGTCGGCACCATGCCGGTCTTGCCGCGCACCAGGATGGCGTCGCCGGTCAGCTCGCGCAAACGCTTCAGCGTATTGCTGATGGTCGGCTGCGACTGGCCCAGCTTGATGGCGGTGCGCGAGACACTCTTCTCTACCAGCAAAGTGTGCAGCACACGCAGCAGGTAGGTATCAAGATGATGGTTGGTGCGGGATGTCATGGGCGGCGCTAAAAGGGTAGGAAAATGCCAATTTCCAAACAAATATGAAAATTGCACAATAAACGCCATCAGCATAACGGATATGCGTAAACATGAATAGACGTCGATAAAGCATGACTGGATAACATCCAAGTATCGAATCTACCTGCTTTAACATCTGATTAATGAAAATTAGTTGCTTTCAACGTCGTTAGACGACCGGTCTAATTTTGAGTTAGAATAGCCAAACCATGCGGACAACTTACGACACTACCAAGCGCCACATCCTCGATGCAGGACAAAAGATCATCGCCGTCAAAGGCTTCTCCGGAGTCGGACTAAGCGAGATTCTGAGTGCTGCGGCGATACCCAAAGGCTCGTTCTATCACTACTTCGGCTCGAAGGAGCAATACGGCCGCGAGCTGATGGAACAGTACGTAGAAGATTATCTGCAGGCGCTGGATCAGGTCCTGCAAAATACCGTGCAGCCCGTACCGGAGTCGGCGCGAGACCGTTTACTACGCTACTGGAGCCACTGGCTCGAAACGCAGTCCGGCGCAGAAGCGATGCACAAGTGCCTGGTAGTGAAGCTGAGCGCGGAAGTCGCCGATCTCTCGGAAGATATGCGCCTGGTCTTGTGCGAAGGCACCCGGCAAGTGATGGCCCGGCTGGCCGCCTGCATCGCAGAGGGTATCGCAGATGGTTCCTTGCGGCCTGAACTGGAGCCGCAGAAAGCTGCACAAATGCTTTATCAATTATGGCTGGGCGCCAGCCTTCTGGCCAAATTGCAACGTGACCGCAGTCCCCTCGAAAACGCCATGGAAATCACGGTCAACACCCTGGCTTCGCCCTGAACCCCCTTACATCGTCATCACGCCAACTTGCGCATTTGCAAACGACGTCGTTTTTATCGCTCGATGATTCGAGCGGCTTACTCCCCCAAAGGAAACAACATGCTGAATTTTGAATTCTATAATCCTACCAAGATCGTCTTTGGCCGCGAGACCATCGCCAAATTATCCACGCTGATACCGCAAAACGCGCGCGTACTGGTCCTGTTCGGCGGCGCGAGCGCCCAGAAAACCGGTACCCTGGACGAAGTCAAAGCTGCACTTGGGCAGCGCGAAGTCCACGAATTTTCCGGGATCGAACCGAATCCAAGCTATGAAACACTGATGCAAGCGGTTGAACAGGTACGTGCCAAGAAGATCGATTTCCTGCTGGCAGTTGGCGGCGGCTCGGTCATCGACGGCACCAAGTTTGTCGCCGCAGCAGCCAATTTTGAAGGCGAAGCCTGGGATATCGCGATCAAGCGCGGCACCAACATTACTAGCGCCCTGCCCTTCGGCAGCGTGCTGACCTTGCCCGCAACCGGTTCAGAAATGAATAACGGCGGCGTCGTCACCCGCAAATCGATACAGGCCAAGCTGGCCTTCCATAGCTCGCTAGTCTTCCCGCAATTTTCGATTCTCGATCCAACCAAGACTTTCACACTGCCGCCACGGCAAATCGCCAACGGCGTGGTCGATGCCTTTGTCCACACCGTCGAACAATACCTGACCTATCCGGTACAAGGCCAGGTGCAAGACCGTTTCGCCGAAGGCCTGCTGCTGAGCCTGATCGAAACCGGACCAAAGGTGCTGGCTGAACCGAACGACTATGACGCCCGCGCCAACCTGATGTGGGTAGCGACGCTGGCGCTCAATGGCCTGATCGGCGCTGGCGTGCCGCAAGACTGGGCGACCCACATGATTGGTCATGAGTTGACCGCTCAATACGATATCGACCACGCCCGCACTCTGGCCATCGTACTGCCTTCTTTGCTGGCGGTGCGCCGTGAAAGCAAACGCGCCAAACTGCTGCAATACGCCGAGCGCGTCTGGCAAATTACCGAAGGCAGCGAAGATGCGCGCATCGACCTCGCCATCGATCGCACCCGCGAATTCTTTGAAAGCATGGGTATCAAGACTCGCTTGTCCGACTATGAACTGAGCCAGCCGGCCGTCGAAACCGTGCTGGAACAGCTCAAGCAGCACGGCATGACCAGGCTCGGCGAGCACCAGGACCATACGCTGGAAGTCAGCCGCAAGATCCTCGAAGCAGCGTTGTAAGACTGAACTTCAATTTATTTCGACTACGCTTTACTGATTCCATCCACGCCGGCAAAACACCGCCGGCATTCACCCCATTGAAGGAGTAGCGAACATGCCACAAAGTAAAGCCGTCAATCGCCGCATCTTGCTGGCCTCGCGCCCGCATGGCGCCCCGACTGCAGCGAATTTCAAACTCGATCAAACCCCGGTGCCCGTGCCCGCGGCAGGCCAGGTACTGCTGCGTACTGTCTATCTGTCGCTCGATCCCTACATGCGCGGTCGCATGAGCGATGCCCCCTCCTATGCGGCTCCGGTCGAAGTCGGAGCGATCATGGTTGGCGGCACGGTATCGAAGGTCGAAGCATCCGAACATCCAGATTACAAAGTGGGCGACCTGGTGCTGAGCTACAGCGGCTGGCAAGACTATGCGCTGTCCGACGGCAAAGGCCTGACCAGGCTGGACCCGAAACTGGGCAGGCCATCCTATGCGCTGGGCTTGCTTGGCATGCCAGGCTTCACCGCCTATATGGGCCTGCTCGACATCGGCCAACCGCAAGCCGGTGAAACCGTGGTGGTGGCAGCCGCCACCGGCGCGGTCGGCTCGGTGGTCGGCCAGATTGCCAAGCTCAAGGGTTGTCGTGTAGTCGGGATTGCCGGCGGCGCCGACAAATGCAAATACGCCGTGGAGGAACTCGGGTTCGATGCTTGTATCGACCATCGCGCCGCCGATTTTCCACAACAACTCGCTGCCGCTTGCGGCAAAGGTATCGACGTCTATTTTGAAAACGTCGGCGGCGCCGTGTTCGAGGCGGTCCTGCCATTGTTGAATACGCGTGCCCGGGTACCGCTGTGCGGCATGATCGCCAGCTATAACGCCACCGGTAAGCCGGAAGGCCCGGACCACCTGCCGTCGCTGATGCGGCGTCTGCTGACACGTCGTATCAAGCTACAAGGTTTCATCATCTTCGACGACTACGGTCAGCGCTATCCGGAATTTTTCAAGGAAATGAGTGGCTGGATCGCCGCCGGCAAGATGAAATACCGTGAAGACATCATCGATGGCCTGGAGAACGCACCGCAGGCATTTATCGGTCTGCTGGAAGGCAAGAATTTCGGCAAGCTGGTGATACGCAGCGGCGACGAATAAGCCTTCAGTTTAAATTTTTCCTATCGTAATGTAAAAGGAACTCGTATGAACATATTAATGGTACTGACCTCGCACGACCAACTCGGCGATACTGGCAAGAAGACCGGCTTCTGGCTGGAAGAATTTGCCGCCCCTTACTATGCTTTCCTGGATGCCGGCGCCAAGCTGACCCTGGCCTCGCCGCATGGCGGCCAGCCGCCGTTGGATCCAAAAAGCGACGAGCCGGATGCACAAACCGAAGCCACCGAACGCTTCCGCAAAGACAGCGCCGCGCAAGCCGCACTGGCCTCGACCATCAAGTTATCGACGGTGCAGGCTGCCGATTACGATGCTGTGTTTTATCCTGGTGGTCACGGTCCCTTGTGGGACCTGTCGGAAGACAAGAACTCGATCGCGCTGATCGAAACCATGCATGCGGCCGGCAAGCCCGTCTCGGCGGTTTGCCATGCACCCGGCGTATTGCGTCATGCACGCGCCAAAGACGGCTCGCCGCTAGTCAAGGGCAAGAAGGTTACCGGCTTTTCGAATAGCGAAGAAGCTGCGGTGCAATTGACCGATATCGTGCCATTTCTTGTGGAAGACGAATTGAAGAAACTGGGCGGAAATTACAGCAAGGTTGCAGATTGGGGAAGCTATGCGGTAGTGGATGGCAATCTGGTTACGGGACAGAATCCAGCGTCTTCGGTTGCCGTGGCGGAGCAGGTTTTGAAATTACTGGGTTGATGTAGCGATAGTAGGTTGCCCGCCGTCGCTGGCAACCTTATGTACTATGCAGTGCCTAAACAAGTCGGATTTTTTCGGCAGTAGCATCGCCGAAAAACTCCGACCTATTTAATCACTTAATCACTTAGAGGCTGTTGCAAAATTAAGATGGCTAGGCGCTCCGACGAAGACAGTACGAGTAGTACGGCTAGGAGGGTGTAGCAGGGGTTTCAGACGACACTGTCGTCTGCCTGCGAAACGACCCGGGCTTGCAAGCCCGGGCGCGCCCTGCAAGGGCAACAACGCCAGGTTAATTTTTCAACAGCCTCTTATTTACTTGGTGCCGAAAATCCGGTCGCCGGCATCGCCCAAGCCGGGAACAATATACGCGTGGGCATCCAGGTGCGAATCCAGTCCCGCCACATACAGCTTGACGCCAGGATGCGCATCCTGGAATACCTGCACGCCCTCAGGCGCAGCCACCAAGGCCAGGAAGATGATCTGCTCATCGCCGACGCCGCGCTTCTTCAGTACATCGACCGCATGCACCGCCGAATTACCGGTCGCCACCATGGGGTCGCAAACAATAAAAATCCGCTCCGCCAGATCCGGCAATCGCACCAGATACTCCACCGGCTGATGCGTATCCGGATCGCGATACACGCCGATATGCCCGACCCGTGCCGACGGCACCAAATCCAGCAAGCCGTCGCTCATGCCGATACCGGCGCGCAGCACCGGCACCACCGCCAGCTTGCGTCCGGCAATCACCGGCGCTTCCATGCTTTGCATCGGTGTTTCGATCAGCTGCGTGGTTAACGGCAAGTCGCGTGTAATTTCATATCCCATCAACAGCGTAATTTCGCGCAGCAGCTGGCGGAAAGTCCGGGTCGAGGTTTCTTTGCTCCGCATATGCGTCAGCTTATGCTGGATCAGAGGATGGTTGAGGATGAAGAGGTTGGGGAAGCGCGGATCGCTGAGCATAATAAATTGGATAGACGAATAAGGATCAAATAAGGTGCAGCCGGAATATTCCGTATACAAAAAAAGGGAGATTTCTCTCCCCTCTGCACTTCAGTATTTACTCAACAGCTGACTCTGTTTTGGGTATCAGCAAGGCAAGAATCTCCTCCAGCTCGTGACGCACTTCGAGAATATTCAGCTCCTGCTGCTTGGCTTCAGCGGCTTGCTCGGCTTCCGCCGCAGCGCCAAGGCGACCATCGAGCTTGTTGCGCGCGCCGCTGATAGTAAAGCCATGTTCATACAATAGCTCGCGAATGCGGCGAATCAACAGCACTTCATGGTGCTGGTAATAACGGCGGTTGCCACGTCGCTTGACTGGCTTGAGCTGGGTGAATTCCTGTTCCCAATAGCGCAGCACATGCGGCTTGACGCCGCACAGGTCGCTGACTTCGCCTATGGTGAAATAACGCTTGGCCGGAATCGGCGGCAATACGACAAGCTCGGACTTACTAACGCGATCGTTCATGAATTAGCTGGAAGAGCGGCTGCAAACTGTTGAATAGGCTGGATGGGTTGCAGGCTTGCGGCTTCAACCATGCCCTTGAGTTTCTGACTGGCGTGAAAGGTCACCACGCGCCGTGCAGTAATAGGGATTTCTTCCCCGGTCTTGGGGTTGCGGCCCGGACGTTGCGGCTTGTCGCGCAACTGGAAATTGCCGAAACCCGACAATTTCACCGACTCGCCGCGCTCCAGCGCATCGCGGATTTCATCGAAAAACGTTTCCACCATGTCCTTGGCTTCACGCTTGTTAAGACCAACCTGCTCAAACAAAAGTTCAGCCAGTTCCGCCTTGGTCAGTGTCGGCAAATTCTTTTCTGCCTGCGAACGAGCTTGCGCCTCACGCATGGCCCGGTTCAGATCGGCGTCCAGAACGGATTCAAATTCTACTGTCTGCATATTGTTCATTCTGTCGTTACACCCCTGTCTTCTTGGATTACTGCCGCCGGCGACGCGTTTGTTACTGCCATCGCGTTCATCCGGCTTTTTACTGCAGGTTTTATTGTCAATTATGCGATTTGGGGCTAATCAAGCGCGTAATTTTGCTGTTGGCACCTTGCTGACAGCAGCGATCAAAGCAGACATGGCGGCTTCTACGGTGTCATCTTGGAGGGTGTTTTCAGTATCTTGCAAGGTAAAACGGAAAGCAAGACTTTTTTCGTCATTTTCCAGTCCTTTGCCATGATATTCATCAAATAAAACAATGGCTTGCAGAATTCGGCATGCTGGGTTTCCTTGCTGCTCAGCAGCAAAAACATCCAGTAAATCCTGCGCATAAACCGCTTGTTTTACCACCACTGCAAGGTCGCGCACCACGGCTGGGAACTTCGAAATTTCGACGTACGCTGGCACTTGCCGTTGCTGCAACGCCAAGCCATCGACTTCGAACATGACCGGCGCCAAAGGCAGTTCATATTTCTGTTGCAGGCGCGGATGCAATTCACCGATGAAACCGATAGCTTTATCGCCCAGCAGCACTTGCGCCGCACGGCCCGGATGTAACGCCGGATGCTCAATCTTGGCGAAACGCAAAGCCACCGGTGCAAACAAGGCTTCCAGATCAGCCTTCACATCGAAGAAATCGACAGTACGACTGGCCTGGCCCCATTGCTCATCGGCTTGCGGGCCGTAAGCCAGACCGGCGACGCGCTTTGGTTGCGCGAAACCAGCTACCGCCAGAGGACCGTTCTGTATCGCTTCGTCACGCATGTAGACCGCACCGGTTTCAAATATCCGTACTCGGTTCAGCTTGCGGTTCAGATTGTATTTGACGTTGGAAATCAGGCTGCCGAGCAGGGTCGAGCGCATCACGCTCATCTGGCTGGCGATCGGATTGACTACCTTGATCGGCGCCAGGTTGCCGGCAAAATCGGCTTCCCATGCTTCTTCGACAAAGCTGTAGTTGATCACTTCCTGATAATCCAGATCCGCCAATTGGCGGCGGATGGTGAACAGCGAACGCTGGTTCTCCGGCGCGATATACATCGCATTCGGCGCTACCGGCGGCAAGGCCGGGATGTTTTCAAAGCCATAGACGCGGGCGATTTCCTCGATCAGGTCTTCCTCGATCTCGATATCGAAACGATACGACGGTGGCGTCACCGAAAACACACCGTTCTCTTGCGTAAACGCCAAACCCAGACGCGTGAAGATATCGGCGATCTGGCTGTCCGACAACGGCACGCCGATGACGCGAATCGCACGCGAGGTACGCACCTTGACCGCATCACGCTTTGGCAAGTTGACGCTTTGATCGTCGACCGGACCGACCTGGATTTCAGGCGTGCCGCAAATTTCGACCAGCAAGGCAGTAATCCGCTCGATGTGCTCAACCGTAGTGGCAAAATCGACACCGCGCTCGAAACGATGACCGGCATCGGTCGAGAAATTAAAACGGCGTGCACGGCCCTGTATCGCTTGCGGCCACCAGAAAGCCGCTTCCAGATAAATGTTTTGCGTTTCCAGCGAAACCGCCGTGGCGTCGCCGCCCATGATGCCAGCCAGCGATTCGATTTGCTGGTCATCGGCAATGACGCCGATCCAGTCGTCTACGCTGACGGTATTGCCATTCAACAGCTTGAGCGATTCGCCCGCCTTGCCCCAGCGCACATCGAGGCAGCCGTGGATCTTGTCGAGATCGAATACGTGGGTTGGCCGGCCGAGTTCCAGCATGACGTAGTTGGAGATATCAACCAGAGCCGAGATCGGACGCTGGCCGCTGCGCTCCAGACGCTGCTTCATCCATTGCGGCGTCGCCGCCTTGGCGTTCAAGCCGCGAATCACGCGGCCGGAGAAACGGCCGCACAGGTCCGGCGCCGAAATCTTGACCGGCAATGTTTCAGTGATGGTCGCCGCGACGGTCTTGTAGGTAGGCTGCCTGAGCGGGGTACCGGTCAATGCCGATACTTCCCGCGCCACACCCAGCACCGACAGGCAATCCGCCTTGTTAGGCGTCAGCTTGATGGTGAACTTGAGATCGTTCAGCTCGTAGTAATCGCGGAAATTCTGGCCCACAGGCGCATCGTCCGGCAATTCCAGCAAGCCGCCATGGTCTTCCGACAGCTTCAATTCACGCGCGGAGCACAACATGCCCTGCGACTCGACGCCGCGCAATTGGCCCAGCTTGATCTCGAACGGCTTGCCGTCCGCTCCCGGCGGCAAAATGGCGCCAACCATGGCGCAAGGCACCTTGATGCCGGGACGCACGTTCGGCGCGCCGCAGACGATGTTCAAGTAAGTTCCGGTACCGACGTCAACCTGGCAGACATTCAGGCGATCGGCATTCGGATGCTTGGCGGTCTCAACCACCAGACCCACCACGATATTGGTAAAGGGCGGCGCGACCGGCTCGACCTCTTCCACTTCGAGACCGGACATGGTCAGCAAATGGGACAATTCGTCCGAAGTCATCTTCGGATCGACCATGGAACGCAGCCAGCTTTCAGAGAATTGCATAGGTAAAACCTTCAAAAACCTTTAGTCACAGAAGCAGGGAACGCTGGCTAGCCGGCTTGAATACGGCGCGACTGAAAAACAATGCCAGCGTCTTCGGCGAGGAGCTTTTAGTTAAATTGTTTCAGGAAACGCAGATCGCCTTCGTAGAACAGGCGCAGATCGTTGATGCCATAACGCAGCATCGTCAGGCGTTCGATACCGGAGCCGAACGCGAAACCGATAAACTGTTCCGGATCCAGGCCCATGTTGCGCACCACATTAGGATGCACCTGGCCCGCGCCCGAGACTTCCAGCCAGCGCCCTTTCAGCGGACCGCTGCCGAAGGCAATATCTATCTCGGCCGAAGGTTCGGTGAATGGAAAATACGATGGGCGGAAACGCACTTGCAGATCGTCGGTTTCGAAGAATGCTTTGACGAAATTCAGGTAGACGCCCTTGAGGTCGGCGAAGCTGATGTCTTCGGCAATCCACAAACCTTCGACCTGATGAAACATCGGCGAATGGGTGGCGTCGCTGTCGACGCGATAAGTACGGCCCGGGGCGATGACCTTGATCGGCGGCTTGCTCATGCGCGCGTAACGCACCTGCATCGGGCTGGTGTGGGTGCGCAGCAGCAGCGGCTTGCCCTCAGTGTCCTTGCCTTCAATGTAAAAGGTATCCTGCATCGAACGCGCCGGGTGATTTTCCGGGCTGTTCAAGGCAGTAAAGTTGGTCCAGTCGGTTTCAATTTCGGGGCCGTCAGCCACATCGAAACCGATCGAGCGGAAAATTTCTTCGATACGCTGCCATGAACGCATCACAGGATGGATACCGCCGACGCCACGGCCGCGGCCCGGCAAGGTGACATCGATCGCTTCTGCATTCAGACGCTCTTGCATCTGCGCGTTGGCCAAGGCGTCACGGCGCGCAGTCAGCGCAGCTTCGATCTGTTCCTTGGCGTAATTGATGACTGCGCCCTGCGCCTTGCGCTCGTCGGCAGCCAGCTTGCCCAGTCCCTTCATTTGCTCGGTGATCTGGCCGGTCTTGCCCAGATATTTGGCTTTCGCATTTTCCAGTGCGGCGGCGTCGACGGCGGCGGTGAAATCAGCCTGGGCTTGCGTTACTAGTTGTTCTAGGGAGTTCATGCAGTTTTCCTGCTCCAATGAAGCCGAAATACGCTGGTCAAATCAAAAAACCAGCGGTTAAAAACACAAACGGGGCACAAGGTGTTGACCTCTGCCCCGCTCGGGATTGCCACGCCGCAGAACTGCGCGGCGGCGGCAAAACTACATAAGAAACTTACGCAGCGATGTTGGCCTTGACTTGATTGACAATCGCAGCAAACGCTGGCTTGTCCATCACTGCCATATCAGCCAGAACCTTGCGGTCCAGTTCGATCGAAGCACGCTTCAGACCATTCATGAATACGCTGTATGTTACGCCATGCTCACGGGAAGCGGCGTTGATACGGGCGATCCACAATGCACGGAATACGCGCTTCTTGTTGCGGCGGTCACGGTATGCGTATTGACCAGCGCGCATGACTGCTTGCTTGGCAACACGGTAGACTTTACTGCGACGACCACGGTAACCCTTGGCTTGCACCAGGATCTTTTTATGACGGGCTCTTGCTGTGACCCCACGTTTTACTCTAGGCATAATAGCTCCTTAGTTATGAGTGAGGTTAAGCGTTCGGCAACATGCGCGAAACAGAAACCATGTTTGTATCATGGACTCCGACTGAACCACGCAATTGACGTTTGTTCTTGGTAGTTTTCTTGGTCAGGATGTGACGTTTGAAAGCTTGGCCGCGTTTAACGGTACCACCCGGACGTACGCGAAAACGCTTCTTAGCGCTGCTTTTTGTCTTCATTTTTGGCATGACACTATCTGTCCTTTAAGGACAGCTCCTTTTTTAACATGATTGCAGGTGGCAACATGACGTTACGCTTGGATGCCTGCTCTCACTTGTTTAAACCCAGCCGCCCAACTGCCACGGCCAGATTTTGCAGCAGAATCTGGTCTGCTGCGATTCAGGCTTCCCGGACAATGACTTATCCGGGAAGCCTAAAATCTGTCTTACTTTTTCTTCTTCGGGCCGATGATCATGATCATCTGGCGCCCTTCCATCTTCGGCCACTGCTCAACCTGTCCGTACGGCTCCAGATCTGCTTTCAAACGTTCCAGCATGCGCATGCCGATGTCCTGGTGAGCCATTTCACGACCGCGAAACCGCAATGTGATTTTGACCTTGTCGCCGTCTTCGTCCAGGAAACGAGTCAAATTGCGCAGCTTGATGTTGTAATCGCCATCATCGGTACCCGGGCGGAATTTAACTTCCTTTACCAGAATGACCTTCTGCTTCAACTTGGCTTCGTGGGCCTTCTTCTGCTCCTGGTACTTGAACTTGCCGTAGTCCATCAAACGGGCTACCGGTGGCTGTGCTGTCGGTGCGATTTCCACCAGGTCAACGTTCGCCTCTTCCGCCAGGCGGAAGGCTTCAGCCAGGCTGACGATACCGAGTGCTTCGTTCTCGACACCGGATAAGCGCAATTCTGGCGCAGTAATTTCGCCGTTGATGCGATGTGACTTGTCCGTAGCTATTGCAGTTTCCTTTAAAAATCAAATAATTAAGCCGTGCTCTGGCGCTTAGGGTTTCCCCGTTCAGGCTTTGGTTTCAACCTCGTTCTTGAGGCGCTCCACCAGTACGTCGATAGGCATCACGCCCAGATCGACATTGCCCCGCGCTCGCACGGCCACTGTGTTTGCATCCCGCTCTTTATCACCGACAACCAATATATAAGGCGGCTTCTGCAAAGAATGCTGCCGTATTTTATAGGTAATCTTCTCATTACGCAAATCAGTCTCTACCCTAAACCCTTGTTTTTTCAGCGTTTGTGCAACATTCTGCACATATTCGGCCTGGGCGTCGGAGATATTCAAAACAACAACTTGCACCGGAGCAAGCCACAAGGGCATCGCACCGGCATGATTTTCGATCAACATACCGATAAAACGCTCCAGGGAGCCGACAATTGCCCGGTGCAGCATGACCGGCACTTTACGGCCGTTGTCTTCAGTCACATATTCCGCGCCGAGCCGGCCGGGCATCGAAAAGTCAACCTGCATGGTGCCGCACTGCCAGGAACGGCCAATGGAATCTTTCAGGTGGTACTCGATTTTCGGACCGTAGAACGCGCCTTCGCCCGGCAACTCTTCCCACTCAGTGCCCGAGGCACGGATTGCCTCGCGCAAGGAATTTTCAGCCTTGTCCCACACATCATCTTCGCCCACCCGCTTCTCAGGACGCAAAGCCAGCTTAACCGCCACTTCAATGAAGCCGAAATCGGCATAGACCTTGCGCACCACTTTATCGAAGGCCGCGACCTCTTCCTGCACTTGCTCTTCTGTACAGAAAATATGACCGTCGTCTTGGGTAAAACCGCGCACCCGCATCATGCCGTGCAAAGCACCCGAAGGCTCATTGCGGTGGCACTGGCCGAATTCACCGAAGCGTAAAGGCAGATCGCGATAACTGTGCAGGCTGGAATTGAAAATCTGGATATGGCCGGGGCAATTCATCGGCTTCAGCGCATAGCTGCGATTTTCCGATTCTGTCGTGAACATGTTGTCGCGGTAATTATCCCAATGACCTGTCTTTTCCCATAAAGAACGATCCAGGATCTGCGGCGCCTTGACTTCCTGATAACCATTGTCCTGGTAAACGCGGCGCATGAACTGTTCAACCTGCTGCCAGATAGTCCAGCCCTTCGGATGCCAGAAAATCAAGCCTGGTGCTTCATCCTGGAAATGGAACAGATCCAGTGCGCGACCCAACTTGCGGTGGTCGCGTTTTTCCGCCTCCTCCAGCATGTGCAGGTAAGCTTCTTGCTCATCTTTCTTGGCCCAGGCAGTGCCGTAAACACGCTGCAACATCTCATTCTTCGCATCGCCGCGCCAGTAAGCGCCGGCCAGCTTCATCAGCTTGAACACCTTCAGCTTGCCAGTCGATGGCACGTGCGGGCCGCGACACAAGTCGGTGAACTTGCCTTCTGTATAAAGGGAGACTTCCTGATCTTGCGGAATCGAGCCGATCAACTCCGCCTTATAGGCTTCGCCGATTGATTCAAAATAGGCAATCGCCTCATCGCGCGCCACAACCTTACGCGTGACCGGCTCATCCTTTTTGGCCAATTCAGCCATCTTCTTTTCGATTTCCAGCAAATCTTCCGGCGTAAACGGGCGCTTGTATGCGAAATCGTAGTAAAACCCGTTTTCGATCACCGGGCCGATAGTCACCTGTGCGTCAGGAAACAATTCCTTGACCGCGTACGCCAGCAAGTGCGCCGTCGAATGGCGGATCACTTCCAGGCCGTCTGCATCCTTGTCAGTGACGATTGCCAGCTCGACGTCGCGCTCGATCAGAAAAGAAGTATCCACTAGCTTGCCATCGACCTTGCCGGCCAGCGCCGCCTTGGCCAGGCCTGCGCCGATACTGGCGGCGACCTGCGCCACAGTCAGCGGTGCTTCGAATTGACGTTGTGAACCATCGGGAAGTTTGACTGCTATCATTTTGAGCCCCATATCGGCGGTCACTTAGACCACACCGGATTGAATTGAATGTGTTTGTTTTTGTGTTTCACAAAAATGCGGACGAAAAAAAACGCGGACCAGCCGCGCTTTTTCATCATGCAGGTAGAAAAAGGCCTCGACTAGCGTCGCTCACAAATTGTGGTGGTAGTTCGCGGTGTCATAACCGGGATGCCTTTCTCGCTCTTACAGATGTTGAATTGATTTCAATTGACTCGCCCGAAAGACGACAACTGGATGCTGCCGATCATACCAGAAAATTTATGGGACATGGCAAGTGCGCAACACGGGGTGTTGCTAATCTGCCGAAATCACGCTGCAGACGCGACTGGCAGATTTAGCTTACTTCGTTGCAGCAGCAGCCAATGGTTCGCCACGATTCCACCAACCACCACCCAAAGCCTGGAACAACGCAGCCGTATCGGCAAAACGCGCAGCCTGCGCCTGCGCCAACGCGATCACAGCCTGCTGGTAGGTTTGTTGCGCGGTCAACAAGGTCTGCGGCGTGGCTGCGCCAAGCTGTACCGACTTGCGGGAAATTTCCAGGCTGTTTGCCGCCGCGCGCTCAGCCAGATACTGCGCTTGCAGTGCATCGGCATCGTATTGCAAGGCACGCAGGCTATCCGCCACATTCTGGAAGGCGTGAATCACGGTGCTTTGATACTGCGCCGCTGCCTGGTCTAGCAAGGCTTCCGAGGCGCGCTTCTTGTGCAGCAACGCGCCACCGGCAAACAACGGCTGCGTCAGGCCGCCAACCAGTCCCCACAGTCCGGTGCCGGAAGTAAACAGATCGCCAAACTGGGCTGCCGCGCTGCCGATATTTGCGCTCAAGGTAATCTGCGGCAACATATTGGCGGTAGCTACGCCGACAGCGGCACTGGCCGCATGCAACTGGGCTTCAGCGGCACGTACGTCGGGCCTTTGCTGAACCAGGCTGGATGGCAGGCTGACCGGTAGTTGCTGCGGCAAGCTGAGGCTGGCCAAATCAAATTTCTGCTCCAACTCTTCGCTCGGAAAACGCCCTGCCAGGACAGTCAGGAGATCACGCTGCTGCGCCAGCGATTTTTGCAGGGGTGGCAGGCTAGCCCTGGTCTGCGCCAGCGCCGCCTGTTGTACCAGGACGTCAGCCTGGGCCACATCGCCCAGTTGATACTGGCGCTGCAATAACATCAGCAATTCGCTTTGTACCTTGACCACCTCCCGTGTCGCAGCGATCTGCGCCCGCAACGCGGCTTCCTGCACGGCGGCAGCGACCACATTCGAAGTCAGCGTCAGATAGGCCGCTTCCAGCAGAAATTTTTGCTGTTCGGCTTGCGCCTGCAAACCCTCAACCTGACGCCGGTTACCACCGAAAGCATCCAGCGTGTAGGAAATGCTGACCTGCGCAGTAGTCAACGTTAGCGGCGAAGGCCCCTGCCCGGCCGACAACGGCTGTTTCAGGCGGGTCGGCGCCAGACTGGCGTTTACGCTCGGGTAATAGGCGCCCTGCTGCGCCGTTACCTGTTCTTGGGCGGCACGCAACGCCGCCTGCGCCGACTTCAGGTCCGGATTAGCCTTGAGCGCTTGTTCGATCACCGTATTCAATGCCGGTGATTTGAACAAGGTCCACCACTCGGCCGGGATATCCATGCCCTCGACAAATTGCTGGGCGTCGCCGCCGACTGTGGCGGCCGATGCTGTCTTGGCTTCGAACGGCTCTTTGGTGTAGCCTTTTACCGCAGGCGCTTCCGGCTGTTTGAAATCCGGTCCGGCGGCACAGCCGGATAAAGCCAGAACCAATGCCAGCGCGGATGCTGGTCCGAGGCGTGCGCCTGCGGTCCAGGCTTTTGAATGCGATTTAACTGTGCTCATGTTTTTACCTGCTCAAGATTCTTGTCTGGTTCAACCGCAAACGGCTGGAGGCGCCTTGGATTACATCGCCCCAGCCGTCATGCGACGGTATAACCTGCCGGCCCGGTCAGCGGCCATCGCGCACTTCGCCGACGCCGCGGCGACGCTCCACCCAGCTCTCCAGCGAATAATAGAACGCCGGCAAAATGAATAAGGTCAGCATGGTGGCCACGATCAGGCCGCCCACCACCACTGTCGCCAAACCACGCTGGACGTCAGTGCCGACTCCGGTCGCCAGCGCCGCCGGCAGCATGCCGACCGACGCGACGGTGGCCGTCATCAGCACTGGACGGAAACGCTCGAAGGCGCCTGCCAGCACCGCTTCCTGCAAAGCCATGCCCTGTTGCCGCACGCGGTTGATATTGGACACCATGATGATACCGTTCTGCACCGCCACGCCGAACAAGGCGATGAAGCCGACGCCGGAGGCGACGTTGATGGTGCTGTTGGTCACGTGCAGCGCAATCAAACCTCCCAGCGCCGCCAGCGGAACCACGCCAAGTATCAACAATGCCTGCCGCAACTTGCCAAAGCCGGCAAACAAGATGATCAGCATCAACGCCAGCACCAGGCCGAACACCACGATCAGCCGCGCCTGCGCCCGTGCCTGGTTTTCAAACTGGCCAGCCCATTCGAGGCGATATTTGTTGTTATCGAAATGGACGTTCTGCGCAACCTTAGCCTTTGCGTCCTCGTAATACGACAACAGATCGCGATTCGCATAGTCCAGGCGCACGGTCAACTGCCGGTGCGTATTCTCGCGGGTAATCGTACTTTCACCGTTCGCGGTATGAATGTGCGCTACCTGAGACAATGGAATGCGTGCACCGCCTGGCGCAGTCAGCAACAAATTGCCCAGGGCTTCCGGCGTATTTGTCTCGGCTTTGGGATAGCGTACCGTCACGTTATACATCCGGTCCGCCACATACATTTGCGTCACGGACGCGCCGCCCATGCCAGTCTGGATCAGGCTGGTGATATCGCTGACATTGATGCCCAGGCGTGCGGCGGCAGCACGGTCGATATCAAGCACCATCTGCGGCACCGGCGGCTCCTGGAAAATGGAGACATCGGCAGTTCCTTGCACACCGCGCAGCACGCCTACAATCTGGTTACCGATACGGCGCAGCTCTTTGAAATCGTCGCCATACACACGAATCACCAAAGGGCTGTGAGCGCCGCCTACCGCATCGTTGACGCCATCGCTGATAGGCTGGCTGATGCCAATGGAAAAGCCGGGCATTTTCTTGAAACGCTCGTTCAGGCGTTCTACGAACTGCGCCTTGGTCTCGCCATTCTTCCAGCTGCTGTATGGCGTCAGGCCAACCGGCACCTCCATGTGCGACGGCGTCCACGGATCGGTGCCGTCGTCGCTGCGGCCGAGCTGGGTGACGGCAGTGGCCACCTCCGGAAACTCAAGTAAGGCGTGGCGCAATTCACCGGCCATTTCGCTAGCCTTTTCCAACGACAGGCCGGACGGCAGCTGTACTTGCAGCCACAAAGTGCCTTCGTCCAGCACCGGCATGAATTCACGGCCGGTGGCCATGCCCAACAGGATCACTCCCACCAGCGCGACGACGCCTATCGTGTACGACACCCATGCATTCTGCAACAAGCGTCCCAAGGTATTGCGATAGCCAGCGCTCAGCCACTCGAGCGGCTTGTTATGAAAGATCTTGCGCGGCTTGCGCAAGGCCATATAAGCCAGTCCAGGCACCAGCACCAGGCTGCACAACAACGCTCCGATCAATGCGTAGCTGACGGTGAACGCCATTGGCGACAGCAATTTCCCTTCAGCGCGCTCAAAAGCGAACAGCGGCAGATAGGCGCTGATGATGATCAGCGTAGCGAAGAAAATCGGCCGGATCACTTCAGTGGTCGCAGCCCGCACTTCTGCCTGGGTCAGCTCTTCAGTGGGCTTCGCTTCGCGCCGTCGCAGGATGGCCTCGGTGACCACAATCGCACCATCGACAATAATGCCGAAGTCGATAGCGCCCAGGGAAAACAGATTGGCCGGCATCTTGGTGATGTACATCATGATGAACACCGCTACCAGCGCCAGCGGAATCGTCACAGCCGCCACCAGCGCGCTGCGCGGGCTGCCCAGGAACAGGATCAGCACGATGCATACCAGGCCGATCCCTTCCAGCACCGTATGGCTTACTTTGTGTATGGTCAACTCAATCAGGTCGTCGCGATCGATATAGGGAACGATTTTGACGCCCTGCGGCGCCAGCTGCTTTTGCAGCTCATCGACCCTGGCGTGTACCAGCTTGATGACTTCGGAAGCATTTTGATATTTGGTCAACAGTACAATACCTTCGATCGCATCCGGATTGTTGTTCTTGCCAAGAATCCCTTGCCGCTCCTGATGGCTGTTTTGCAGCTTACCCAAATCCCGCACCAGCACAGGCACGCCGTTGACTTGCTTGACCACCACATTGCCGAGATCGGTCAGGCTATGCATCATGCCGATACCGCGCACCACATAACCTTGTTCGCCGCGCGTAATGCGGCTACCGCCTGCATTCGTGTTGTTGTTGCTGATTGCAGTCGTCACATCAGACAGCGCAACGCCATAACGCTGTAATTGTTTCTGGTCAACCTCGAGCTCGTACTCCATGGTGAAGCCGCCGAAATTATTGACATCGGCAATCCCCGGCACTTGTTTCAGTGCAGGCATCACGATCCAGCGCTGAATCTCGGACAACTCCATCAGATTTTTGCTATCCGACTCGAGTGTGTAGCGATAAATCTCGCCCGATGGCCCACTGACGGGATCAAGACTCGGCGCGACGCCGGTCGGCAGCGTCGCCGTGGCGATGCGCTCGGTGACACGCTGACGTTCCCAATAATCTTCGGCGCCGTCTTTGAACGTCAAGGTGATCAGGGACAAGCCAAAGGTCGACGACGAACGCATGTTCACCAGTCCCGGCGTACCGCTCAATACGCGCTCCAGGGGAATCGTGATCTGCTGTTCGATTTCTTCTGCGGCCAACCCGGAGACCTGGGTGGTGACTTGGGCCTGTACATCGGCCAACTCGGGGTATGCCTCGACAGCCATTCGGGTCCACGAATAATAACCAAACAGCGCAACCAGGGTCGTCACCAGAATCACGGCATAACGCTTGTGCAGGCAAAAGCGGACAATGTTGTTAATCATTGAGCAACACTCCGCCTTTGGTCACCACGCGGTCGCCGATATTCAAGCCGTTTTGGATACGTGCGCTGCCGTTTTCTTCGAATCCGGTTTCTACCGTACGGCGCACAAACGTCCACGGCGCCACTTCTACGAACACGGTGGTGTTGTCGTTGTTCATCAAGAGCGCGGAAGTCGGCACCACCGGCTGTGCTGCCTGGGCTACCGCGAAGGAAGCATTGGCAAACATGTTGGGCTTGAATTTGCCATCTGCGTTGGAGACTGCGATGCGAACCAGCGCGCGACGCGTGTCGGGCTGCAAGATATCGCTGATGAACGATACCGTGCCATGGAACTGTTCGCCGGGATAAGCCGGCAAACGAATGTTCACTGCCTGTCCTTTCTTCACTGAGGACAACATGTTTTCAGGCACGTTAGCGGTGATCCAGAGGTTCTCCAGATTGGCGATCGTCATCAATGCTGCGTTCGGATCGTTGGCGCTTTGCCCGGCGCTAACAGATAGCGCCGTGATACTGCCAGAGGTAGGAGCAACCAGATTGAGGCGTTGGCCACCGCTGTCGGCCGCCGTCGCGCCGTTTGCGCTCAGTGACTTGAGGCGCGTATCGGCACGCGAAAATTCGGCCTGGGCCTGCGTATATGTGCTTTCGGCTTGTTCCAGGTCCTTGGCGGCACCGGCGCCCGCTTGTTGCACACCACGCTGCCGCTCTACGATGTGCTTGGCAAGTTGCAGCGCATCGCGGGCCTTTTGCAGATCGGAGGTCGCCTGGGCAAAATCGCCTGAGGTCATTATGAGCAGCAACTGTCCTTTGTGCACGTGATCGCCGAGGCCAACCTTCAGTTCAAGCACCTTGCCAGCCACCGGCGGCAAGATATTGGTGGTGTGCGCAGGATCGGCCTCGACCTGTGCTGGCAGCTCCAGTGCATGCACGGCGTCCAGCGAAGCGACTGCTTGCACAGCGAGGCGCGAACGCAATGGCGAGCGCTGTGGGATCGTGATGCGGTCGCCCTGCCTGATGAAATTCGGCGTGGCGGCGGCATTCGCTTCGGCGGCCGCGGCCTTACCTTGGCGATCACAGCCGGCAATCGCGATTCCGGCGATGATCAGCGCGCCGATGACAAGAATCGCTAGGGGCTTGCGCTGCATAAAAGTGTTTTTCATGATGGTGCTCGTATTGAAAGATCGGTTTTCACGTCATTCCACGCCGTGATGCATCTCAAAACGGAAGACGGACGACGGACGAATAGTATTTTTGCAACCGGAGCCAGATCGCACTGGCGACGCCGGTTTAGCTTGGCGCTGCAGGCTGGGAAGTCGTCAGCGCTTGAGATAGTGGGGATATTGAAAGCACAGGAGCTGGGCGCCGCAGCAATAATGAGTTTGTAAACATCGAAATAACGCCGGTTATTAACAAAAAGCAGTCAACAAGGAATCTGGCACATGCGATCAATTTTTACAGAGATCCGTATATGGCCCCAAACTGGGACTGCTACACATTACAGCGCTATCCTGTCAAAAACCTGAAAGAAACCTGACAAAATGCTGACAAACAACACTTTTCACAGGATTGGCATGGGAAGCTATGTTCCAACGACCTAGCAACGTAAATTTGTTGTCATTAAACACGCCCAGACAACTGCGCTAACTACCGATATCGCCAAGAGGAAGACCCAATTGGCGCAACCCCGCTGGTGTCTGAATATGAGCAATCAGACATGGTTGCGCGTCGGCGGCCAAAGGAATCGCGGCAAACGGCCCTTGGAAACCGACCAAAGTCAGCATGTCGTTGATGGGCTGCGCTTCGGTGTGATATGCCTCCAGCCGCAGCAGGGAACAACCCCGATTCTGCAGCCTGCTCGCGGGATGCGACTGCTGTGCCTGCCACTCGATGCATGTCGGTGCGACGCCATTGAGAGGCAGGCTGCCGTCTCCAGGAATCGTGATCAGCCAGTTCAGTTGGCCGCGCGTCATCGGCTCAATCGTTCCAAGTGCAATTGGAGACGCAGCAACCACGGCGTGAATATCGTTGGTGCGAACGACCCAGGTCGCCAGCCTTGGCGACGCATCGTGATCCAGGGAGTCAAGCCAGAACCAGCGTGGCCGATCTGGCGGCGGCGCGCCAGGATTGACGGCAATCACTTCGAGGAACAATCCGTCACCAAGCCGCAGCAGGCAATTGTGGGTGCCCATGCGCGGATGTTCACCGCCGGCTTCAAGTTCTACGCCAAGCGCCTGGCGTACATATTCCATACCCTCCGCCAGCGTTCCGGCGACAACAACCAAGTGATCGATGCAGGTATGCAGCATGAAGCCTCCTCTCAGAATGAACACGCGGCGACGCGCAGGATTGGTGCTTCCGTTGACAGTGTGAGCAAACCCGGCAAAAACCAGCAATGCAGCAGCAAGCACGGAACGCCATGCGCAATCATATTCGATCAGTAATGAGTGTAATCAATTGCATCATTACTTGGCGCTTCGTCAATCACAGGTATAGTTAGCCCAACGAACAACACGGGAAGTTACCAATGAAATCTCTACTATGCGCACTCGCGCTGGTTACGGTCAGCGCGACCGCTTTGTTGCCAAGTCAAGCCATGGCCCAGGTCGGCGTGAATATTACGATAGGCGTGCCGCCACCGCCGCCAAGATACGAGATCGTGCCGCCGCCGCGGGTTGGCTACCTGTGGGCGCCCGGTTACTGGAACTGGGATGGCCGCCGCCATGTCTGGGCTGGCGGTCATTGGGAACGTGCGCGTAATGGCTATCGCTACGACCGGCCACAGTGGCAGCATGGCCGCAACGGCTGGGAGCTGCGACGCGGCGGCTGGCAGCGTGGCGGCCATCGCGGAGGCTACGATCACCGACGCGGCGGTCATCGCGATTACCGGGACGGCGGCGATCATCGCCATCGCTAACTTACCGGGTGATCGACAACGTCATTGAGCCTGTCGACTGCCCTTCGCGCATGCATTCCACATAGGATTCAACGATAAACATGAACGTCAAAAAAACAATCGCCTTTGCCATGCTGTCGGCCTCAGCCTGTTTTTCCATCGCCCAAGCCCAGGAAAGTGGCGCGCGCGTATCGCTGGACAATGCCAAACCGGGCGCCAGCGAAGAATGCCGGCGCTTGCAAGACCGCGTACAGGAGCTCGACCGCATGGATGACGAGCGCGTTGCGCGCAAAGGACGTGTCAATGCGCAACAAAGTCCGGTCCAGACCAGGGAGTGGATAGACAAGGAACGCAAGGACGCCAAGACCAAGATGTTCTTTGCCAAGTGCTAAGCCAGGTTTAGAACACGCCTCGCCTTTATGCGGCACCATCCTGCGACGACTCCCGGCCAACATCGACACCTTCCCAATATTCCATGGTGGCCGACTCGCGGTAGTTTTTTTTCATGAGCTTCACGTCCACTCTCCCCGTCTGCGGGAAAATCGCGACATCGCCTTGATGTGAATTACCGAAGACCAGATAACGGCATAGTGCGGAAGAGCGATTGATCAGCGCGTGCCCAACCTTTTGACCGGCCGGGAAGCAAACATAATGTCCGGCAGTGAGTTCAAAGGTCTGCTCCCCCAACTCCAGCGTCAAATTACCCTCCAGGACAAAAATGTGCTCCTCTTCGAGCAAATGGTAATGCGATTGGTTGGCTTGCTTGCCCGGTTCCAGCACCTCGTTGGCCACCCCGATCTGCGTGGCGCCGCCAAACGAACTGAGATGCTGGTAGCGCAAGCCGAAGCGTTCCCCGCGCGCGAACTCTACCCAAGGCACGCGGCTGATATCGAAAGGCTCGAACACGCCTTCGGCATTCTTTGATGTCGGTTGCTCACTCGGTTGTTCACTCAGTTGTTCACTCATCTCCTGCTCCTTTTGATTTGACTCCAGAATTTTCACCGCAATGCGACAAGATACTAGAAGTCAAGGCAGAATGACTGTGCGCAGCTCACAATTGAAGCGCCATGGCTTTGAATCCCGGCGGCAGCGTTCTTGTACATACTTCCGGATAGAATCCGATGGATTCATAAAACGCCACCGCATTGGGTGCGGAATTAAGGCGGATGGCCGACCTGTCTGTCAGCGCGCGGCACTGCTGGATAGCCGCCAGGATGAGCGCACGGCCAATGCCCTGGCGATGCAGTTCTGGCACCACAAACAGACTGCAGAGATTCCAGAAATTCTTGACCAGCACCACGGCGACGGTTTGGCCGTCACGCGTATATTTAAGGTGACAGCAGTGCTCTCGGTTTGCCAGCCACCAGTCAAGGTTTTGATGAACGTTATGAATCAGTTCCATTTGCAAGGCAAGATCACCGGTTACCGTGTCGGCGACGATGACCCGTTCCGTCAACATCCTGAGTTCATCCAGATCACGGGATTCAACTGTTTGTATGGTGTCGATCATGGCGGCGGACCCAAAGCTGGCGTAACAGCTGGTTAGAGAATTCAAGTCTAAAATTTAGCATGAATCCGCCGCAAGATATCAGCCAAAATGCCTGACCCTTCTTGCAGCTGCGGCATGATACAAGGTTGAAGGAGCGCGCAAATTCTCGCAATAGCATGTGTACACAGTCTTGATATCGTGATCGTCATCGGATGCCAGCGCCAGTCTGAACAGCCGCGGCCACGGATCGGCGCCATCCGCAAGAGAATAGCCGGCGCCATCGGTAACCGGCGGCGCCCCGATCGACACATAAGCGGCACAGAAAGCTTTCCATAAATCCGGCAGCAGGCTCTCCGCAATTGCTTCGGGCAAATGGCTGAAAACACGGCGCACCGCGTGTAAGCCGGTCACCATATGCAATGCTGTGAAATTATTTGTTTGCCAATACAGCTGGATCGCCGCGCGCGCCATATCATCCAGCAGCTGCGCATTCAGCGGCGTCAGCTTCGGCGGCGCCGACAGCGCCGATCGAAACAAGGAACTCACCGCCACCGCTCGCAAGCGCGTTGTAATCATGTCGCCTTTGAATTCGACGCCGTGCAATACATCCGACAGTACCGTCAGGCCAGCGTTGACGGACGCCGCTGGGGGACGATCACGGATGTCAATTTCGATAGGAAGATTACCGCTCACCAGCGCCGCCAGGCCGGCCGCGATCTCGCCGTCGTGCATCGCTTCCAGTCCATAGGAAAGCCGGATTATTGCGTGAAATGCGCCGCTGGCCGGCGCAAATGGCAGTTGGCTGAATATCTGCGCGATTACTGCATCCACTCCCTCTGCCATGATCCATTCCTGGAAGCACAAACGCAAGGCGGCAAAAGCTTCGGGCTGGCTAATATATTCCGGCCAAGATCCGCGTTCTATACGCACAACGGGTGTGGCGTCCGGCACCGCAAAGCGATGCATCCATTGCTCAAAGAATTCATGCAAGCGCGCCGGCTGTGCGCCCATGGCGGCAAGCGCGCAGAGCGCCATCGGACAATGATTCGTCGTGCCCTTGCCGTTCAGCGCAAAACGGCCGTTGGCATCGAGTAGCTGCTGAAGTGTCAGGTCGTGGATTAGTTCGCTCATTGCATGGCCCCGGAAACGATATCAACAGCCGAAGTATGAAAGTTCAAGTAAACTTGAAGTCAACAGGAATTTCGAGGAACAGCATGAATGACATATTGATCACCATCGGCGAGCTGTCAAAACGCTCCGGCGTCGCAGCCAGTGCATTGCGGTTTTATGAAGAACAAGGCTTGATCGGCAGCAAGCGAGAGACAGGACGGCAACGCCAATTCTCCAGGGATGTGCTGCGCCGGGTAGCATTCATCCGGGTGGCTCAGACGGTAGGACTCAGCCTTGAAGAAATCAAACTGGCCTTGTCTACCCTGCCCTTGCAACGCACACCAACCAAGCAGGATTGGGAACGCCTGTCGCGTTCCTGGCAACCGCTTCTGCAACAGCGCATAGACACGCTAACCGCATTGCGCGATCAGCTCACCTCGTGCATCGGTTGCGGTTGCCTGTCGCTTAAAAAGTGTGCGCTCTACAATCCGGAAGATACGGCGCAACGACGCGGCAGCGGACCACGCTATCTGCTGGGCGACCGTTCCGAAGCACGCCTCGCCGAAACTGGCCTGGTAAAACCAGCCTAGCGCGAGGCTAGGACTTTGCGCTAGTAGGATTCGGATTGATGCGCGCGTAAATCCAGAAATTTCGCGATTCGCCACGCACCATCCTGAAGTTGTGCAACAAGCCTTCTCGCTGGAAAGCGCATTTCTCCAACACCCTGACTGTGCGGACATTTGAATCAAGCGCAGTAGCTTGTACCCGTACCACACCGAGACGCGCAAAAGCCCAGTCCACCATCGCCATGCATGCCGATGGCGCAATGCCTCTACCCCAAACATCCGGCGCAAGGTCATACGCGATTTCTGCGGTCCGATTCATTAGCGACAAACTGTGAAAGCCGATCGTTCCGACCAGCGCGCCAGTATTGCGCAGTACGATAGCGAAGCGCAGCTCAGATGCCGGATTCGTTGATTCCATGGCGTCGAATTTCTGCAACAGATCGTCAATGGAACGAAGCTGCCAGCTGGTATGTTCCAGCACATGCGGCATGGTCAGATACGCATACCAAGCATCCGCATCATCTCTACTTAGCGGACGCAGGAAAACAAGTTCGTGTGACAGGTCTGGTGGATTGATATGGCGCATGGATGTTTATATAAGAATTTACGCAAGCAGGTGAATTCATTATAGTGAAAGACTTATAAAACAACTAAGGCTTCATCGCTCGCGTCGCAATAAAACTCGGCATGAATTTCTCGATTTCAAAGCGAGGATTAGGATGAATTTCTTCCAGAAACCCCGTCAGGGCAAAGCCGGCAGCGAGCTGGCCGCCGATCTGACTTGCCAGGCTATGACCAAAAACCATGGCTTCACGGCGCATTTGTTTCGCCGCCAATGCAACACTATCCAAATCTTCTAGATCTGAGTATGGAACGCTGAAGCGCGGTCGTACCAAGCCTTGCGCCGCATAGACGGGATCCCGATCAGCGATAAAAACCGCGGGATTGAAAAAGCTGACGAGCAACTCTCCGCCATATCGTAGAACACGAAAACATTCCTTCCATACCGGCTGGATATCGGGAACGTACTGATTGGAAATTGGATGGAAAATCAGATCGAACGTTGCATCAGAAAAATGCGACAGATCGCGCATGTCGCCTTGCACAATGTCCAGTGACAAACCATCGCGATGGGCGACCGCGAGATCTTTTTCCAATTGTTCGCGGGACAAGTCGAACACAGTGACGTCAGCGCCCGCCGCAGCCAACACCGGGGCTTGCTGACCGCCTGCAGAAGCCAGGCACAATATTCTTTTCCCGCATATATCGCCTAGCCAGTCGGCTGGCAACGGGCTGGGCGTCAGATGGATTTGCCATTGCCCCTCACGGGCGGCGGTGATGACGTCGCTGCCGACCGGTTGCGACCATGGACTGTCGGACAAAGCTTGGAGGTCCCACGCTGCGGCGTTGTGGGCGAGCAGATTGAATGGCTCGGATTTCGGCATGGTTAATACTCCTGTCAGTTAGGCTCGGACTCCGATTCTTCATATTGAATCGGGACGATCAAGGCCATGCTGGGCATGGCAGTATTAGTTGTTCATGTCGAAAATCCTCCTGATGAAGGCCTTGATTATATCCAGATACCGGCAAAAAGCTAAGCCAGGGTAATCGCTATTCCCATCTTTCGATATGGTGCGATCAGCGTGTCCGCTACTCCCGCATTCACCACAATCTCGCTGACCTGGTTCAGTGGCGCAATCTGGAATGGAGAAGCAGTGTCCAGCTTCTCCGGCGAAGCCAGCACTATTGTTTTCGTCGCCGCATCGCTCAGCGCGCGCTTTATGCAGGCTTCTTCGAAATCGCCGGTGCTGATGCCGGCTTCGGGATGCAAGCTGCATACGCCCATGAAATACAAGTCGGCTCGAATCCTTCCGATGGCCTCGATCGCTGCCGCGCCGACGCCAACAATCGAGTGCTTGAACAGGCGGCCGCCGATCATGATGACTTCAATGTGCGGATAGGTCACCAGCTCGATTGCTATCGATGGGCTATGCGTCACCACCGTCGCCTGCAAAGCCTGCGGCAACTGTCGCACCAGTTGCACTGCCGTGGTGCCGCCATCGATGAACACCACTTGGCCAGGTTGAATCATGGCGGCGGCAGCGCGCCCGATGGCCGGCTTGGCATCAGGCGATATCTGCTGCCGCTCGGCAAAAGCGGCCAGCGCCGGCGAGGCAGGCAGAGCGCCGCCATGCACGCGTTGCAGCAAGCCTTCCTTCGCCAGTTGGCGCAAATCGCGCCGAATCGTGTCCTCCGACAGGCCCAGTTGCTCACTGAGCGTTTTGGCGACGATCTGACCATCTCGCTCAAGGATTTCCAGCAGGTGCTGCTTGCGTTGCAGAGTAAGCATAGATTATGTATCGGTTGATTTGCACGTTTTTTCTTGATATTTCACGATATTGCATGATAAATTACAGCAACGCAAGCTCACGCAAACAATCCATCAGGAGATTTCCCATGCACGATGACAACGCCAGCAGAATCAAGATCCGCAACGTCGAGGTATTGTCGGACGATTGGTATCTTCTGAAGAAAACCACCTTCGATTACCGCCGCAGCGACGGCAGCTGGCAAACCCTGACGCGCGAAACCTATGATCGCGGTAACGGCGCCACCATCCTGCTCTACAACCGCGAGCGCCGCAGCGTCATCCTGATCCGCCAGTTCCGCTTTCCTACTTTTGGCGATGGACACGATGGCTTTCTGATCGAGACCGCAGCCGGTCTGCTCGATCACGCAAGTCCGGAACAGCGCATCAGGGCGGAAGTCGAAGAGGAAACCGGTTATCGCGTGCACGATGTCCGAAAAATATTCGAAGCATTCATGAGCCCAGGATCGGTCACCGAAAAACTGTATTTTTTCGTCGCCGAATATGAGCCCGATTCACGTATCAGCGCTGGTGGCGGGCTGCAAGCGGAAGGAGAAGATATACAAGTGCTGGAACTGCCGCTGGAACGCGCGTTGCAGATGGTCGCCGACGGTGGAATCGCCGACGGCAAAACTATCATGCTGCTGCAATACGCCCAGCTGCACTTGTTGCCGTCGGCGACAAGCAACGGCTAGGCACAGAGAGAAAATAGACGCTTTGTTTCGCAGCCGCGTATAAATCGACAGTAAAATCGGCTCTATCAAAAACCCGCCGGGAAATGAAAATCCATGACTCTTGATGATTCCCGCAACTTCAGAGTAGATGTATTAAGAGGGATTTCAATTTGCCTGGTCCTGCTGCTGCACTACCAATTATCCTATGCGTTATCAGATAGTCCGCTGCGCTATCTGCTTTCCAAGGAAGCCATCCGTGCGCTGACGATCAACGGCAACTATGGCGTCACGATGTTCTTCGTCATCTCCGGTTACCTGATTACCTCTACCACGATCAAGCGTTACGGCAACCTTGGCCAGGTTGATATTCCGCGCTTCTATATTTTCCGCATGGCGCGGATACTCCCCTGCCTGCTGGTGGCGCTCGCTGCAATTGTCGTACTGGGCTTGCTCGGCCAGCCGGAATTCATCAACGTCGCCAAGCCCGGATGGCCGGCTGTCAACATGCCGCTGGCGGTGCTGTCAGTCCTGACCTTTTGGCACAACGTGTTGATGCAGCACGCCTGGTATTTCAACTATGCGATGAATATCTATTGGTCGCTGTCGGTGGAAGAAGTGTTCTACCTGGTGTTCCCACTGCTATGCTTTGGCTTAAAACGGCAATGGGCAATCGCTGCCGTATGGACGCTGGCGATCATCATCGGCCCGATCTACCGTAGCTTCCATACTGACGACGAAATCTATTTCATGTATGCGTATGCGGCCTGTTTCGATGCGATTGCCTTTGGCTGTTTTGCTGCGCTGTTTGCCGACAAGCTGCGCCTGAAGGGGATCGCATGGCGCTTGACCCAGATTGCCGCCGCATGCCTGGTAGTAACGGTCTATCTGCGTGGCATCGATGGCAACGAGATTTTTGGCTTCAGTCTGATCGCCGCCGGCACCGCCGTATTGTTACTGGGCGCCCGCAATGAAAATGTGCCGGCGTGGCTGAAAAAGAATCGCATGCTGGGTGTAATCCGCTGGCTGGGACGGCACAGCTATGAGCTATACCTGTTCCATATCGTCGTTTTGGGGCTGATGCGCAGCTTCGTCCCCAAAGGCGCCATGCCGTATGCCTGGAAACTTCCGGCGCTGACCCTGTTCCTGATTCTCTCCGCCATCGTGGCTGGCCTGATCGCGCGCTTCTATTCCGAGCCCGTGAATGCCTGGCTCAGGAACGCATTCTTACGTCCCTCGCCACAGGCTACGTCGCTTAGCCAGCGTGGCTGATTTGCTTCTCCATCCACAGCACCTCGGTGGTCGACTCAGCCTCGACCTCGACAAACCCCAGCTCAGTATAAACAGCGCAGGCCGCAGGATTGTCGCGATATACGCGTAGGGTCGCAGCCTGTGCCGCAGCGGTACGGCTTGCCTCTTCCATCAGCAGACGGCACAAGACTTTCGCCAGACCTCTGCCGCGCGTTGAAGGCGCAATGATGATACGGCACAAGTGAGCGACACCGGGCTGACGCAAGCGGTACTGACCGAAGCCGAGAAGACCGGCATCACCCTGACACAGTGCAAAGCTGGCGCCAGGCTGCACCTGCAGCAGTTGCGGCAGTTGCTCCGGGTCGAACGGATATGTCAGTTGCGGCCCGGCCCAGCGCGCGCAGGCGGCCGCATCGGGAATCCATACCGCTATCGCGGCGTAGTCAGCAGCAACCGGCGGCCTTATTGAAACCGTCATACACTCTCTCTCGTAGATAAGTATCAAGTATCGAATATCGGCAGACAGGAAACTGCCTGCGGCATGTTGCCATGAAAAAATTTATCGAAACAACATCGCGCTCTCGCGCGGCCAGCCCAACCTCAAAGATACATGGAAATAGTGGCTTTCCGTCGTAAGGAAATCCAGCCTTTGTCGACTAAATACCAGCCCAGCACTATTTATCACACTGATCACACTGAAGAGGATGACCATCATGGACAACTTGCCAACAAAAATCAAACAAGCAACTGCAATCCCGTCTTCATCCTGGAGTAAGCGTTTGCGCAGCGTGCTCTGGCTAGGCGCAGCCGTGCTGCTAAGCCAGAACCTGGCCTTTTCATCCGAGGCCGCAAAGGTGGTTCCTGCACCCGTCAGCGACGAACAGGTCGCCGCCGGCACGCATTCGGAGACCGCAGTGCTCGCCGGAGGCTGCTTCTGGGGCGTGCAAGGCGTATTCCAGCATGTACGCGGCGTCACCAATGTGGTCTCCGGTTACTCGGGAGGTAGCCGCGATACGGCCCAATATAACCGTGTTAGCGACGGCGATACCGGCCACGCGGAATCAGTGCAGATCACCTATGATCCAACCCAGGTTACCTACGGCAAGCTACTGCAGATATTTTTCTCAGTGGCGCACGACCCGACCGAACTGAACCGCCAGGGACCGGATAGCGGCACCCAGTATCGCTCTGCGGTATTCCCGGCGAACGACATGCAACGCAAGGTTGCGCAAGCCTATGTGGCGCAACTCGACCACAGCAAGGTGTTCAGCAACGTGGTGGCGACGAAAGTAGAACCATTGCGCGGCTTTTATCCGGCAGAGTCCTATCACCAAAACTTCCTGACGCGCAATCCAAGCTATCCGTATATCGTCATCAACGACTTGCCCAAGATCGACGATCTCAAACGCCTGTTCCCTGATATGTACCGCGCTCAACCGGTACTTGCCAAGGCAGAATCTTATTAAACATGTCTCTCATTTTCCGAATGATTTTCAGCAATAACTTGACGCGAAACATCATTGTGAAATGAGTGATTCCAAGGGTGCCGAATGAATTGATAACAGGGATGAACTCAGCGTTGACAAACGTTTTTTTGATGCCTAGTATTTATTTTCCGGCGTGCTCGCCGGAGGCCGTTTGAAATCACTGGATTAGTGGGATCAAGCATCTATAGCAACGGCAAAATTGCGTTCTGGCTGATGATGAGGAGACACATCATGGCTATCGATCAAGAGCGACTTCAACATTTCATGGGCCGTATGGTAGGCGAGTTCGGAGCGGTCGCATCGGCCGCGCTGATTTTGCTTGGCGACAAACTTGGTTTATATCGAGCGATGGCAGGGCGAGGTCCGATGACCTCCGCCGAACTGGCGACCCGCACGGGTATGACCGAACGCTACTTGCGCGAATGGCTGGCTGCACAAGCGGCAGCTGGCTTCCTCGAATACACTCCCGCCACCAAAACCTATGAGCTGCAGGCCGAACAAGCACTATGCTTCGCCGACGACAGCAGTCCTGTATTCATTCCCGGCTTCTTCCAGGTATGCGAATCGATGTTTTGCGATTTACCCATACTCGAGGCGGCTTTTCGCAGCGGTAAAGGCGTCGGTTGGCATGAGCATAACCACGCTCTTTTCCACGGCACAGAACGATTTTTCCGACCTGGATATGCGGCCAATCTGGTCAGCGCCTGGATACCTGCGCTTGAAGGCGTCGAGGCAAAACTGAAGTCTGGCGTATCGGTCGCGGATGTTGGCTGCGGTCACGGCGCTTCAACGGTGCTGATGGCGCAAGCTTATCCTGATTCGACCTTTGTTGGCTTTGATTACCATGAGCCATCGATCCGCCGCGCGCGCGACGCTGCAGAAAAAGCCGGAGTCGCAGACCGGACGAGATTTGAGGTTGCTGCCGCAAAAGATTTTCCTGGCCACAATTACCAGCTGGTCACCTTTTTCGATTGCCTGCACGACATGGGCGATCCAATTGGCGCCGCCGCCCACGTCAGGCAATCGTTAAGTCCCGATGGCACCTGGATGATAGTGGAACCTTTTGCCAACGACCAGACCGAGGACAACCTCAATCCAGTCGGGCGTATTTTCTACGCCGCCTCGACCATGATCTGTACTCCTGCTTCGTTATCGCAAGATGGACAAATGGGCCTCGGAGCGCAAGCCGGGGAAGCGCGCTTGAAAGATGTTGTCAGCAAAGGGGGTTTCAGTCACTTCCGCCGGGCGACAGAAACACCGTTCAACCTGGTGCTGGAAGCAAGAATTTGACGTCATGCGTCACAAGCGCCAACATCCGATGACAGCCAGTAAGGAGTACACCATGTCACGCAAATACATCGATTGCCGCGAATACCCCAGCGATAGTCATTGTTCGGTAGCGATTTCCGCAGACAACGATACCGAATTGCTGGAAGCCGCAGTCCAGCACGCTGTAAGCGTCCACCAGCACGAAGATACGCCAGAATTGCGGAGCCAGCTTGGAAAGCTGTTCAAGGAAGGCACGCCGCCATTGAACATCTGACAAAGAACACCGTTTTGGCAGGCTCATAACTCAATCGGTCCAAACAACGGATACCGGTTTCCTCGCGGTATGTGATAGATTTGGCACAGGTATTTTTAACCTCTGCCTGTTTCCACTATCACACTGCGAATTGAAGTAATGACCAAACCAAAACCGTTTTCGATGATCCGCGAGTTCCATCTCGCCGATTGGTTCACGCTGAGCAACGCATTTTGCGGCGTCGGCTCCCTGTTTTCCGTAATGACCTATCTGCAGAACCGCGAAGTGATGCACCTGTTGATCGCTTGCGCCTTGATTCCGGCGGCACTGGTTTTCGATATCCTAGATGGCCGAATTGCGCGCTGGCGTGCGCAAAGTTCCGCCATGGGGCGCGAGCTGGATTCTCTGGCCGATGTGATTTCATTCGGCGTGGCACCCGCGATCATTGCCTATGGCTGCGGCATGCAGGGACTGGTCGACCGCATCATCCTGGTGTTTTTTGTCGCCTGCGGCGTATCGCGCCTGGCGCGCTACAACGTCACTTCGGAAAAACTGTCCGACGGCGGCGACAAGGTAAAGTATTTCGAAGGCACGCCGATCCCGACTTCCATGCTGCTGGTATTGGTGCTGGCCGCTGCCGCATGGTATGGCGCGCTAGGCGAGCAATTGTGGTTCGGCGTCGTATATGTGGGCGGCTTTCAGTTTCATCCGTTGGTGCTGATGTTTGCGGCGTCGGGCGCGCTGATGGTAAGCCGGATCAGGATTCCCAAGCTATAAATTGTCAGCCAGGTTGCCGGACATCGTACCAATCTCCTCCGATTGCACTTGCGGTCACAATAGGTCTACACTCACTCCTAGAGCCTCTCGGGAGTTACATCATGGCCGATATTGATCCGAAAACCAGCTTTCGCGGGTTGCCGTTGACGTCCGAGCAAGACGCGGAAATCCGTCACTACATCACTGTCAAGAAACGTCATGGCGAAGCGTGGGATACGCCGGAGCTGCGCGCCATGTTGAAAGACATGTTGGAGCCCCCGGGCGGAGACGAGGAAGAGTTCGGCGATAACCTGGATTCCGCAAAAATTGCCGCCGAGCGCGCAGCTACGTTCGTCGACGATGAAATGGAACCGATCGAAGCCAGTGAAGAGCGCAATGCCGCCATGGAGCTGGAGGCAATGAAAGCGCAAGGATTTTAAAGCTCACACACGCGTCCAATGACCTCGCTTCGATATCAAACTGGCATGCGTCATATTTGTCATGGGAACTAATTCTTGATTAATCCACCATAGATAGCATGCCTCCACAAAATGATGCTTACGATTTTGCCGTTGATGCGCTATTTCTTGACTTCGACAATACGCTCGTAGATCTCGCTCCACGCCCGGAGAGCGTATGGGTGCCACCGGACCTGATAACACATTTACAACGACTACAACATGCTGCCGATGGTGCGCTAGCAATCGTCACCGGCCGGCCGCTGGAGGAAATTGATCATTTCCTCGCGCCGTTGCGCCTGCCTGCGGCCGGCGTCCACGGCGTTGAGCGCCGCAGCGCCGATGGCCGCTTGACGTATCTCCCTGTGCCAGCCGTCGAACGCTTGCTGCCCTATCTCAGCCCACTGGTCTCCCGGCATCCCGGCTTGCTGCTGGAAGTCAAACGCGGCGCGCTAGCCTTGCACTACCGGCGCGCGCCGGAATGCGAACATGCCTGCCTGCTGGCGATGACCGAAGCGCTACTGCAGGAGCAAGGATTTGTCATGTTGCGCGGCAAGATGGTGGTCGAAGCCAAGGCTGCCGATATCAGCAAAGGAAGCGCAATCGCCGCTTTCATGCAAGAAGCGCCATTCGCCGGCCGTCGCCCTGTATTCATCGGCGACGATATTACCGATGAAGCCGGCTTCGCGTGGGTTCAGTCTGCACAAGGCGGCGGCCTCGGCATCAAGGTCGGACCAGGCGACAGCCAGGCGCACGCACGCCTGGCCAGCGCCGCCGCGGTGCGCGCCATGCTGGCCCTGATAATGCAATAACTAAACGGAGGAAAGAAGTCATGAGCACGCTCTCCACGGCAATGTCGGTCGCCGATGCTGCAATCCCCTCTACTTCCTCACTCGACCTCGGCGTTATCGGCAATTGTTCATTTAACGCCCTGATCGACAAACTGGGGCGTATCGTCTGGTGCTGCCTGCCGCGCTTCGACGGCGACCCTGTATTCAACGCCCTGCTCGACCCGACCGCCGACGGCAGCATCTGGAGTTTCCAACTGGAGAGTTTCTCGCATAGCGAGCAATGGTATGAACCCAATACTGCGGTGCTGCACACACGCTTGTTCGACACGCTGGGACAAGGCGTGGAGATCACCGACTTTGCACCGCGCTTTGCCAGCCGCGGCCGCTTCTTCCGGCCGTTGTGCATCGTCCGCCGCATACAGCCGCTGAAAGGCGCGCCGCGCCTGCGCGTCTTGCTGCGCCCGCGTTTCGACTGGGGCCGCGAAATACCTGTCATCACACGCGGCAGCAATCACATACGCTACAACGGTGCGACACAGACATTGCGCCTCAATACCGACGCTCCGCTCAGCTATGTTCTGACTGAAACCGCATTCGTCGTCAGCCGTCCGCTCAACTTCATACTCGGCCCCGATGAAACCATGAGCGAGGGCATCAGCGATACAGCACGTCATCTTGAACAAGAGACCTTGACTTACTGGCGTGGCTGGAGCCGGACACTAGCTACGCCGCTGGAATGGCAAGCGGCTGTGATCCGCGCTGCGATTACGCTCAAGCTATCGTTGTACGAAGACACCGGCGCGATCATCGCCGCCATGACGACCAGCGTTCCAGAAGCGCCTGGCAGCGCACGCAACTGGGACTACCGTTATTGCTGGCTACGTGACGCTTTCTTTGTGGTGCGCGCGCTTAACAGCCTGTCTGAGCTTGGCACCATGGAAGACTATCTGCGCTGGCTCGGCAATGTCGTGGTGCGCAGCGCCGGCGGCCATGTCCAGCCCTTGTATGGCATCGGCCTGGAACAAGCCTTGCCTGAAGTGATACTCGACCACCTGCCCGGCTATCGCCATCATGCGCCGGTCAGAGTCGGCAACCAGGCCTACGAGCATTTCCAGCACGACGTCTACGGCAATATCATCCTCGGCGCGGCGCAATCGTTTCATGATGAACGCCTGCTGCACCGTTCCGGCGTAGAACAGTTTACGCATCTGGAAGCCGTCGGCGAACGCGCGTTCACACTCTACGATCAGCCGGACGCCGGCATGTGGGAACTGCGCACCCGGTCGCGGATCCACACCTCGTCGGCGTTGATGAGCTGGGCTGCCTGCGACCGCCTGGCCAAGATCGCCGCCAAGCTGGAGCTGCCGGATCGCGCCGGCTACTGGCAACAGCGGGCAACGACGATCGGCGAGCGCATCCTCTCCGAATCCTGGAATGAAGAACGGCAAGCTTATGCCGAAAGTTTCGGTGGCCGCGACCTCGACGCCAGCGTGCTGTTGATGGTCGAAGTCGGTCTGGTGGCGCCTACCGATGAACGATTCATCGCCACCGTCGACACGCTCGAAAAGTATCTATGCGACGGCCCTTACATGCGACGCTACGAAGCGCCAGACGATTTCGGCCGGCCCGAAACGGCATTCAATATCTGCACCTTCTGGCGCATCGATGCGCTGGCCCGCATCGGTCGGAAAGAGCAGGCGCGCGAGATTTTCGAAGCCATGCTGGCGGCACGTAATCATCTCGGGCTGCTGTCGGAAGATACACATCCGGTCACGGGCGAGATGTGGGGTAATTTTCCGCAGACTTATTCCATGGTCGGCATCATCAATTGCGCCATGCGCCTGTCTGTTGCCTGGGAGAGCGCTATCTAGCTAGGCCAGGCAACCTCAACCCTTCCTAGTGTTCAATACCGAGAAAGGAACCTGTTTATGTCGCGCCTGGTCGTAGTATCCAACCGGCTTGCAGATCCGCGTAAACCCGCGGCAGGAGGCCTAGCTGTCGCGCTGGGCGAAACGCTACAAAAAACCGGCGGCCTCTGGTTCGGGTGGAGCGGCACCATAATCAAGGAAGGTACCCCCGGCGAAGGCGAGATGCATGTGCACCAAGCCGGTCCGGTCACACTAGTCGAAATGGATTTGTGCCAGGAAGATCACGATGCCTATTATCGCGGCTATGCCAACGGCGTGCTGTGGCCGGTATTTCATTACCGGCTCGACCTGGCCCACCTGGAATCCGGTTATCTGAACGGCTACCGCCGCGTCAACCATCTGTTTGCCCGCAAACTGATGCCGCTACTCAAGCCGGACGATCTGATCTGGATCCACGATTATCATCTGATCCCGCTCGCGGCTGAGTTACGCGCGATGGGCTGCGACAACCGGATCGGCTTTTTCTTGCATATCCCGCTGCCGCCGCAACAGATTCTGGCAGCGATTCCCTCCCATGAATGGTTGATGCGGGCGCTGTTCGCGTATGATCTGGTAGGCTTCCAGAGCGAGGCCGATCTACTGAATTTCTCGCATTACGTCAAAGCAGAAGCCACCGCTGAAACCATCGGCGCCGGCCAATTCCGCGCCTTCAACAGCACTGTCAAGGCGGGCGCCTTTCCGATCGGGATCGATGTCGATGATTTTCAACGCATGGGTCTTGCGCGCGAAGCGGTCGAGACATTTGAGAATACCCGCACCGAATATTCGCGACGCCGTTTGCTGATCGGCGTTGACCGCCTGGATTATTCAAAAGGCCTGCCGCAGCGGATACGCGCTTTCAATGAGCTATTGCGCGAATATCCTGAAAACCAGCATAGCGCGACCTTGCTCCAGGTTGCCTCGCCGAGTCGCGAAGACGTCGACGCCTATGCCGATATTCAGCATGAGCTGGAAAGCCTGTGCGGCGCAATCAATGGCAATTACGGCGATTTCGACTGGATGCCGATACGCTACATTCATCGCACCGTCGCGCGCAAACGGCTGCCCGGTTTGTACCGCGCTTGCGATGTCGCGCTGGTGACGCCGCTGCGCGATGGCATGAACCTGGTCGCCAAGGAATTTATTGCAGCGCAAGATGAGACCGATCCGGGCGTTCTGGTTCTTTCCCGTTTCGCTGGCGCGGCAGAACAATTGAAGGAGGCGCTGCTGGTCAATCCTTACGATATTGCCGGCACTGCGCAAGCAATCCAGCGCGCCTTGCAAATGCCGCTGGCTGAGCGTCAGACGCGCCACAAGGCTCTGCTGGCGAATATCCGCCAATACGATGTGCACTGGTGGCGAGAACAATTCTTACAAACTCTGGCCACTGTCCGCTGACAGCGAAACGACGCGGGTGGCCGTAAGCGCCTCGCACGCCATTCAATTTTCATCATGCCTGGCGCAGAATTGGTATGAAAACAACACTATCGATGCATATTCACTATTGACGAACTGGCTTAAGTTGGTTAGCGTACAGAAGCGACCTCTTTACGCTATTAGTCTGAGTGCGTGGCCACACTATAAAGTTTGATCGTGTGTAAATTAGTTAGTGAAAAGCTTATCGCTTTGGCACTAATATGATGTGTAATTATTCGAGAGATTATCATGGCAACAGGTATTGTTAAGTGGTTCAATGACTCCAAAGGCTTTGGTTTCATTACGCCTGACGGCGGTGGTGAAGATTTGTTTGCACACTTCTCCGCTATCCAGATGGACGGCTTCAAGACGCTCAAAGAAGGTCAAAAAGTAAAGTTCGACGTGACGGACGGCCCTAAAGGCAAGCAAGCGTCCAACATCCAGAATCCTTGATGAACGATAACTTACGGAGAGCCTAAGAATTTTTCGTCAGTTAAGCATAAAAATCAAGTTATCCAAAGATTCGCTGGGACCTTAAGTCTGTAGCGATATTCGTCCTGTCGGAACGAATCAATCGCGAGCAATCGGCAAAATCAAAAGATGGGAGCAGCAATGTGCTCCCATTTTCTTTTGTCAGCCCGCTTATCGGCAGCATGGCCAGTTGTCTTGTGTCGTCCTGTAACTTAACGCAGGCCTGATCCGGCCTAGACCGATCCCTTCGCGTGGCCCTATTTTTGGGATTTAACGTACTGTAGCTCGCAAATTTGCACGGTCTGTTCTTTGCTGAAAAGCTCATTGCCGCTTACGCATGACTCTATCCATTTGCGCTTGTCGTAGGCAAGGCTGAGAAAAATAGCCAACGCAATCAGGATGCATGCGACCACTATGACAATCAGCGCTTTCTTCGGTGCAGAAATCATCGGACGCGTTAGATGGCTAGGTGATTAATGATTAGCTTATGTTAGCGCAGTATTGACGTGACAAACGCAAGAAAAAAGCTCATCTGAATTACCCCCAATTTTGCCGGAGGAATGACTGCGCCCGCTTGCCCACATTTATTTCACGATGAAAAATCAAGAAAAGAAATCTCCGCACTGGGGCATCTTGACTGAACTCATGTTCAATAGCGTCAAGGGAGAAATCACGGAACACGCGGAATACACGGTGGTGCAGACCCCCGACTCTCCCGATTACTACTTTGGCAACCTGTTATTGCTTGAGCGCGCACCACACAATCAAGACCGTCCAAAGCTGGAAACCGATTTTGGCAATCTGGTCGGGCTGCCGCCGCTGATCAAGCATCGCACTTTTCTATGGCCGGTGCTTGAAGATTCGCCGGTGACGCTTGATGCATTTATCCAAGCCGGCTATGACTTCCATGAAAGCGCCGTTCTCATTGCTCAGCCTGCGGATCTGATCGCGCCAAATCAAAAAAATCGGGAAATCACGATCCGCCCCTACATGCATTCTGCTGATTGGTCCGACTGGACGGCAATGAAGATTGCCGAAAACGCTGGCCACTTTCCCGAGCGGGAGTTCCTGAGCCATCTATCCGGGTTGCAAGCGATGTACCAGAAAATGATCCGCGACAACCAAGGCAACTGGTGGGGTGCGTTTGTCGAAGATAAGCAGGTCGCCAATCTCGGCCTCTTCTTCACTGAAGAATCCGGCCGCTTTCAAGCAATTTTTACACACCCGCAGTATCGCAACCGGGGAATCTGCCGAACCCTTGTACATCATGTTGCCGAGGATGCGTTCAGGCACGCAGCAAGGCTGGTGATGGTTGCCGATGAAAATCATCACGCTGCCAGGCTTTACGAATCCCTGGGATTTCAGCGACAGGAACGCATGGCCAGCCTATGTTGGTGGCCAAAGGCTGACGCCACAGAATAAATCAAACCATGAAAAATCTTCTGATTGGGAAGGAACGCAACAAATACGTGACTATACGATCAAGAACGGCGTCGTGAGCTACTCGGTGCCGGCCGCGGCATCAGGCAATGACACCATGGCCTATTCGATCTGGAAGCGCATGCCTTAAGAATGCTGGGCCGACGTTACGACGAGATGACCGCCGGTCCCAGATGACGGCTGAAAAACTGCATCCAGCCAGAACGTTCGAAGGGCGGTACGCCGCCATGCCCGCCGCGATTCGCATGCAGCGTCTTCTCCGCCGATCCGATGGCATCGAACAACGCCATGGCAGCTTGCCGCGACACCATTTCATCGTCCCATTGCAACAGGAACTCGACTGGAACATTGAGCTTTCGGGCCGCCTCTGCCAATCCATGGCTACCCTCATGCAAACCAGCCAGGCCAAATATCGCAGCCTTGATCCGCGGTTCGTCAGCGACCAACGGAATGCCGCTCAGCGCCCCCATCGAAAGTCCAAGATAGCCCACCGGCCCGTCGCTGCCGACGAAGTCAAGAGATTGCACGGCATCCAGAACCGCCTGCCATTCAGGTTTTGCCTGAACCGCCCATTGTGTCATCTGCTCCAAAATCGCACCGCCAAGACCTTCGCCGCGACTCATCTGCTGCCGGACTTTTTCACCGAAACCAGCGCTCTGTTCCGGCGTGGTCCGCGCGCCATGGCCAGGCCCGTCGATCATCACCACAGCATAATGAAAGCCCTTGCGTAATTTTTTGCGTAGGCCGCCAGTGGCGAAAACAGTTTGTGCTGCGATCCTCCATGTCCTATCAACAGTAACGGCCGCGGACCTGCAGCCGCTTCAGGCGTCCAAAGCACACCTGGCACCAGCGCGCCGGCGACGGTCAAGTCAAAAAGACGCTCGGTGACACCATCCTCTGACTGCTCATGCATAAATTTCATTCACTCTCCAAGGAGTTAGAAAAAGCCATTTCAATATTGACCGGACTCTGGCGGACACCAGTTAAAGGCAAACAAAAAACCGCTTTCGCGAGAAGCGAAAAAACAAAAGCTTAAGCCAATGGTAGTACTTGAATCGAAATCGACAGTCAGGTTCACAGGCGCACCAGCAATTCATTCAGTTTTATCATCATGGCGGCATCTGTCATAGTTGGCATGAACACGACTAGCATTTTTCCAAATGACAACACCAACGCATATTATCAAATCGAAGTCCCTTCGCGGAGTCGCCGAAAAACTGTTTCACTCCCCTTGCAAAGGGTCCATCGTGAACAGATACGAAGCATTTGGACAAAAAAAACCCGCCTGCCTCGCGGTAGCGGGTTAAATCCAAAACTTAGGGAGAGTTGGAGAAGACAATATCGATATGGCGATGCCCGAGTGATTTTCAATACCCTTTTATTGATTTTTTATCGACGAAATAAAAGCAGCGAGAAATTCAGGAGGCGGAAAGCAAAAATGGAAGCCATATCGGGCTTCCATTCAGTATTTCCTACAACGGAACCATAATAATAATACAACCGATAACTTGAGAAGGTTTTTAGTAAATTTTCAACGTATACTCAAAACGCATCGCCGGGCACACGCACCCATCCCTCCATCAGCACGCGGGCGCTGCGGCTCATGATGGCTTTGGTCACACTCCATTCGCCGTTTTCCTGGCTGGCTTCCGCACCCACCCGCAAAGTGCCTGAAGGATGCCCAAAGCGCACCGCGCTTTTCGCTCCTCCGCCTGCGGCGAGGTTCACCAACGTGCCTGGTATCGCAGCCGCTGTGCCGATGGCGACGGCTGCCGTCCCCATCATAGCGTGATGCAATTTGCCCATGGACAGCGCACGTACCAGCAAGTCGATATCGACGGCGGCGACCTGCTTGCCACTGGAGGAAACGTAACCGGTTGGCTTGGCGACGAAGGCCACCTTCGGGGTATGCTGGCGATTGGCTGCTTCGTCGATGTGCTTGATGAGCCCCATGCGTAATGCGCCATGCGCACGAATGGTCTCGAACCTGTTCAATGCCTCGGTATCGCCGTTGATGGCGTCCTGCAACTCGGTGCCCGTGTAGCCGAGCGCCTCTGCGTTCACGAAAATGGTCGGGATGCCCGCATTGATCATGGTGACCTTGAGCGTGCCGACTCCCGGAACATCAAGGTCGTCAATCAGATTTCCAGTGGGGAACATTGATCCGCCTCCGCCCTCTTCGTCGGCTGCCGGGGCCATGAATTCGAGCTGTACTTCTGCTGCAGGGAAGGTCACACCGTCGAGCTCGAAATCCCCGGTCTCCTGCACAGCGCCATTGGTGACCGGCACATGGGCGATGATAGTCTTGGCGATGTTCGCCTGCCAGATACGCACAGTCGCCAGGCCGTTTTGCGGAATACGGCTAGCATCAACCAGGCCACTACTGATTGCGAATGAACCAACCGCTGCGGACAAATTACCGCAGTTACCGCTCCAGTCGACAAATGCCTTGTCGATGGCTACCTGACCGAACAGGTAATCGACGTCGTGACCGGGCTTGCCGCTCTTGGACAGAATGACCGTCTTGCTCGTGCTCGAGGTCGCCCCGCCCATGCCGTCGATCTGCTTGCCGTAAGGATCCGGGCTACCGATAACGCGCAGCAGTAACGCGTCACGCGCAGCCCCCGGCACCTGCGCTGCTTCGGGTAAATCCTGAAGGCGGAAAAACACCCCTTTGCTGGTGCCGCCGCGTATATAGGTAGCGGCAATCTTGATCTGAGGTACGTGAGCCATGGTGATATTGTCCTGGTTAGTCTGTACGGCACATCCCTGTACCGCACAGAATCACAATGAATAAATGCTGCGTCAGACGGCCGCAGCCGTAGCCGAGACCGATGAGGATTCGAGGAAGTCCTGAGCGAAACGCTGCAACACGCCGCCTGCTTCGTAGATCGACACTTCTTCCGCAGTATCGAGACGGCAGGTCACCGGCACCTCCACCCGTTCGCCGTTCTGGCGATTGATGACCAGCGTCAGCGTTGCACGCGGAGTCCGTTCACCGATCACGTCGAAGGTTTCCGTGCCGTCGATGCTCAACGTGTTGCGATTGACGCCAGGCTTGAATTCCAGCGGCAATACGCCCATACCGACCAGATTGGTGCGGTGGATGCGTTCAAAGCCTTCAGCCACGATCACTTCCACACCCGCCAGCCGCACGCCTTTGGCTGCCCAGTCACGCGAGGAACCCTGGCCATAGTCGGCGCCGGCGATCACGATCAGCGGCTGCTTGCGTTCCATGTAAATCTCGATGGCTTCCCACATGCGGAGTACCTTGCCATCCGGTTCGACGCGGGCCAGCGAACCCGCTTTGACCTTGCCACTCGGTTGCCCTCCCTCGCGCACCATTTCATTCTTCAGAGTCGGGTTGGCGAAGGTGGCGCGCTGGGCGGTGAGGTGATCGCCACGATGCGTCGCGTAGGAGTTAAAGTCCTCCTCAGGCAACCCCATCTTGGCGAGGTACGCACCCGCCGCGCTATCGAGCATGATGGCGTTCGACGGCGACAAATGATCGGTAGTGATGTTGTCCCCCAGCACCGCCAGCGGACGCATGCCTGTCATCGTGCGCTCGCCAGCCAGTGCCCCTTCCCAGTACGGCGGGCGGCGGATGTAGGTAGTCTGCGGACGCCAGTCATACAGCGGGCTGACTTTCTCGCCGGTATCGGCAACCACCGCGAACATCGGCTCATAGACCTTGCGGAACAACTCTGGCTTCACGCTGGCAACGACGATGGCATCGATTTCTTCATCAGACGGCCAGATGTCCTTCAGGGTCACAGGGTGGCCATCGGCATCGATACCCAGGACGTCTTTCTCGATGTCGAAACGGATAGTGCCGGCAATGGCGTAAGCCACCACCAGCGGCGGCGAGGCAAGGAACGCTTGCTTGGCGTACGGGTGGATACGACCGTCGAAGTTACGGTTGCCGGAGAGGACCGCGGTCGCGTACAGATCGCGCTCCAACACTTCCTTCTGGATGACCGGATCCAGCGCGCCGCTCATGCCGTTGCAGGTGGTGCAGGCAAAGGCCACGACCCCAAAGCCGAGTGTTTCCAGTTCCGGCAACAGTTTTGCTTCTTCGAGATATAACGCGACTGTCTTGGAGCCTGGCGCCAGCGAGCTCTTTACCCAAGGTTTGCGAGTGAGGCCACGGGCGTTCGCGTTGCGCGCCAGCAAACCAGCGGCAATCATGTTGCGCGGGTTGTTAGTGTTGGTGCAACTGGTGATGGCGGCGATGATCACAGCGCCGTCTGGCATCAGACCGGGTTCATTCTCTACCTTGCCGCTAATGCCGCGTGCAGCCAGCTCGGAGGTCGGCACCCGATTGTGCGGATTGGATGGTCCGGCAATATTACGCACTACGGAGGACAGGTCGAACGTGATGACGCGCTCGTACTCGGCGTTCTTCAGGCTGTCGGCCCAGAGGCCGGTTTCCTTGGCATAGATTTCCACCAGCTTGACCAGCGCATCGTCGCGACCGGTCAGCTTCAGGTATTTAATGGTTTGCTCGTCGATGTAAAACATCGCGGCGGTGGAGCCGAACTCCGGCGCCATGTTGGAAATGGTCGCGCGGTCGCCCAGCGTCAGATGGGAAGCGCCCTCACCGTAGAACTCTAGATAAGAGGAGACGACCTTCTGCGCGCGCAGGAACTCGGTCAGCGCCAGCACGATGTCGGTCGCAGTGATACCCGGCTGCGGCTTGCCTTTCAGCTCAACGCCGATGATGTCCGGCAGGCGCATCCACGAGGCGCGGCCCAGCATCACGCTTTCAGCTTCCAGGCCACCCACGCCGATGGCGATCACGCCCAGCGCATCCACCATCGGGGTGTGGCTATCGGTACCAACCAAGGTATCCGGGAAGGCAACGCCATCTTTTACCTGCACCACCGGCGACATGCGCTCGAGGTTGATCTGGTGCAGAATGCCGTTACCCGGCGGGATCACGTCGACGTTCTTGAACGCCTTCTTGGTCCAGTTAATGAAGTCAAAGCGGTCTTCGTTACGACGGTCTTCGATGGCGCGGTTCTTATCGAATGCGTCAGCATCGAAGCCACCGCATTCAACTGCCAGCGAGTGGTCTACCACCAACTGCGTCGGCACGACCGGATTGACCATGGCGGGGTCCCCGCCTTGGGCGGCGATAGCGTCGCGCAGACCCGCGAGATCGACCAATGCGGTCTGTCCCAGAATGTCATGACACACCACACGGGCCGGGAACCATGGAAAGTCCAGATCGCGTTTGCGTTCGATAAACTGTTGCAAGGATGCGGTCAGCGTCGCCGGATCGCAGCGGCGCACGAGGTTTTCAGCCAGCACGCGCGAGGTGTACGGCAGCTTGTCGTAGGCGCCAGGCTGGATGGCATCGACCGCGGCCCGTGTATCGAAAAAATCAAGCTGAGTGCCGGGCAGTGGTTTACGGTTTGCTGTGTTCATGGTTCAGTCAAAAAAAAGAGTGGCGATCAGGGGCTGGCTTCAGGCTTTGCTTGCGCCGGCCTGGACGGCTAGGCATCCGGGCCGGTATTCCTGCTCAAACGACTAGCGTTTCCCGATAGGGACGAACTCTAAATTATCCGGACCGACATAATTGGCCGAAGGACGAATAATCTTGTTGTCGATACGCTGTTCGATCACGTGCGCGGCCCAGCCGGAAGTGCGGGAAATCACGAACAATGGCGTAAACATCGCTGTCGGCACACCCATCACGTGGTAAGAGACAGCCGAGAACCAGTCCAGGTTCGGGAACATCTTCTTGATATCCCACATCACCGTTTCCAGGCGTTCGGCAATATCGAACATCGCTGTCGAACCGGCTTCCACTGACAACTTGCGCGCGACTTCCTTGATGACCTTGTTACGCGGATCGGACACTGTATACACCGGATGGCCAAAACCGATCACGACTTCCTTGTTCTCCACCCGGCTACGGATGTCTGCTTCTGCTTCATCCGGATTGTCGTAACGCTTCTGGATCTCGAACGCTGCTTCATTTGCGCCGCCATGCTTGGGGCCGCGCAAGGCGCCGATCGCGCCGGTGATCGCAGAGTAAAAATCAGAGCCCGTGCCGGCAATCACGCGGCTGGTAAAGGTAGACGCATTGAACTCATGTTCTGCGTAGAGAATCAGCGAGACGTGCATCGCCTTTTCCCAGGCAGCGGATGGCTTCACGCCATGCAGCAAGTGCAGGAAATGGCCACCGATGGAGTCGTCATCGGTTTCGACTTCAATGCGCTTGCCGTTGGTGCTGAAGTGATACCAGTACAGCAGCATGGAGCCGAATGACGCCATCAGGCGGTCGGCGATGTCGCGTGCGCCCGGCGCATTGTGGTCGTCTTTCTCGGGCAAGGTACAGCCGAGCGCAGAGACGCCGGTACGCATCACGTCCATCGGATGCGATGCAGCAGGCAGCGCTTCCAGCACGGCCTTGACGCTGGCTGGCAAGCCGCGCAAGGATTTCAGTTTTGCCTTGTAGCCCTTGAGTTCGGCAGCCGTCGGCAACTTGCCGTGCACCAGCAAATAAGCGATCTCTTCGAACTCGCAAGTGTCTGCGATATCCAGGATGTCGTAGCCGCGATAGTGCAAATCGTTGCCGGTTTTGCCGACGGAACACAGCGCAGTGTTACCTGCGGTCACGCCAGACAGCGCGACGGATTTTTTTACCTTGAAAGCGGATGTTTGTGCGGGTACTTGTGCTTCGCTCATTTTTTTATCTCCTGGCGGAAAAGAATCGGTGTAATGAATTGGTCTAATGACGCGGTAATTAATAGGTAACTAAGGCGTTGTCTTATTTTTTCTGGGCCGCAAACAAGGCATCCAGATGCTGCTCGAAATCGTAATAGTTGATCCGGTCATACAATTCCATGCGGGTCTGCATGGTATCGACCACATTCTTTTGGGTACCGTCGCGGCGGATTGCGGTGTACACGTTTTCGGCTGCCTTGTTCATTGCACGAAAGGCCGACAACGGATACAGCACCAGACCGACATCGGCTGACCTCAACTCTTCTACCGTAAATAGCGGCGTAGCGCCGAATTCGGTGATGTTGGCCAGCACCGGCACCTTGACGGCGGCGGCAAACTGCTTGTACATCGCCAGCTCTGTAATCGCTTCCGGGAAGATCATATCGGCGCCAGCTTCGACACAGGCCATCGCACGATCCAGCGCGGATTCCAGTCCTTCGACTGCCAGTGCATCGGTACGCGCCATGATCACGAAATTCTCGTCGGTACGGGCATCGACTGCCGCCTTGATACGGTCGACCATTTCCTGTTTGCTGACGATTTCCTTGTTTGGACGATGGCCGCAGCGCTTGGCGCCGACCTGGTCCTCGATGTGAATCGCTGCGGCGCCGAACTTGATCATCGATTTGACGGTACGCGCGACATTAAATGCGCTAGCGCCGAAACCAGTATCCACATCGACCAGCAACGGCAGGTCGCAGACATCGGTGATGCGACGCACGTCGGTCAGCACATCGTCCAGATTGGAGATGCCGAGGTCGGGCAAGCCAAGCGAACCGGCAGCGACGCCGCCGCCAGACAGGTAAATCGCCTTGAAACCCGCGCGTTTGGCCAGCAACGCGTGGTTCGCGTTGATCGCGCCGATCACCTGCAACGGGGACTCTTCTTGTACTGCCTTGCGAAAGGCCGCGCCTGCGGAATATTGACTCATGTCTTCTCCTGATGGATGGCAAATTTGTTTCATGCAGATGTCTGCACTGGGACTTTATAGATATACAGCAATCACTGTGCCAAGCAAAATGCGAAAACCGGACAGGGACCCTGAAAATTAAAATAAATCAATAAAAATAATGATTTACGAAACAAAATGACAAAAAATCAAATCGCCAAAATGTCTAGACAAGCAAAAAAACGTTTCATCTCGTGTTACATTCACAAACATTGAAACGCATCCATTAAACATATTTGAAACATGCCATCCCCAGCCCCTGCCCGACGTGATGCCAGCGATGCCGGCAACCCTGGCGACAAACCAGTAATCTGGACCGTCTCTGTCTCGCGCCTGTCCGACCTGTTTCGTGACATTACGCTGGAATACGACGACCGCGCGACGATCGAACCTATCGATCTGGGATTCGACGAGGCCGTGCGCTACATACGTGAACGGATGAAAACCGAGCGCTGCGACGCAGTGATCTCCGCCGGTTCCAACGGCGCCTATCTGAAAAGCCGGCTATCGGTACCGGTCGTGATTGCCAAGGCCAGCGGCTTCGATGTGCTGCAGGCATTGTCACGCGCACGCCGGATCACTCCCGACATCGGCATTATCACTTACCAGTCGACGATGCCGGCGCTCAAGGAATTCCAGAATGCCTTCGGCATTAACATTCGGCAACGCGACTATGCAACCGAAGAAGATGCGCGGGCGCAAATAAACGAACTCAAGGCCAGCGGCGTCAAGGCGATTGTCGGCGCCGGCCTGATCACCGACCTTGCTGAAGAAGCCGGGCTGGCGGCAGTATTCGTCTATTCCGCCGCATCGATCCGCCAGGCCTTCGACGATGCGCTGGAAATCGCGCACCTGACGCGACTCGAATCGAGCCATAGCCGCAGCAAACCTGTGGCCGACACGCTGCGCGCCAAACATGGCGTCAACGACTTGCGCGGCGATTCGCCGGCAATGGAAACCCTGCGCCAATCGATCGTGCTGTACGCCAAATCGCAGGCAACGGTGCTGATCCAGGGCGAAACCGGCACCGGCAAGGAACTGGTCGCGCAAGCGATTCACCGTGAAAATCCGCGCGCGCTCATCGGCAACAAGCCATTTGTCGCGGTCAACTGCGGCGCGATTGCGGAATCGCTGCTGGAGTCGGAATTGTTCGGCTATGAAGAAGGTGCATTCACCGGCTCACGCCGCGGCGGGCACGCCGGCCTGTTCGAAGCGGCTCATCGCGGCACGCTGTTTCTGGATGAAATCGGCGAAATGCCGCTGACGCTGCAAACCCGCTTGCTGCGGGTGCTGGAAGAACGCGAAGTAGTACGCGTCGGCGGCACCCGGCCGATTCCGGTCGATGTACGCATCATCAGCGCCACCCATTGCGACCTGGAACAGCGCATTCGCGAAGGCCGTTTCCGCGCCGACCTGTTTTATCGTCTGGCCGTGTTGCGCCTGACGCTGGCGCCGCTACGCGAGCGCCCCGACGACCTGATCGCACTGGCCGAATGGTGCCTGAAAAAAGCACTGGCCGCCCTGGGCGCCCGGCCGCATCCGAACCTGCACGCCGAGATCGTCGCCTGCGCACCCTTGCTCAGCGCCCATAACTGGCCCGGCAATGCGCGCGAAGTACGCAACCTGATGGAAAGACTGGCGCTGTTCCTTGCGGCAGAACCGCTACAGGCGCTGTCTCCCGCTTTCATCATCAGCGTCGCACCGGAATTTATCCAGGCTTCGATGCCAACACCTGCAATCGCGCCAGCAACCACAAGCGCCGCACCAGAGAAGGCTGAAAACATCACACAAGTTCTGGCCCGCTTCGGCGGCAACCGCGAAGCAGCAGCCAAATACCTCGGCATCAGCCGCACCACACTGTGGCGCAAGATCAAGAACCAATAATCGAATTTAAAAAAGGAGAGGCGCGTCTATCGAACCAGGCATGCGTGCCAATCTTTACTGGTAATAGTCATTGCGGTTTCCTTTCTTTCGAATTAGTGATTCGGAAATCCGGGGTGATTCGTGAAGAGGCCTTTAAATATCTCTACATCAATCGACACAACAACAAACATCCCCGAACAAAACAAAGGCAGAGTGGCGTCCGCTACGCTGTTAAAACCATCCCGAAATCCAGCTACCAATCCCGTTAAAAGTCTTCTTGACGCTATTTCAGGCATCAGTCAGCCAAGCAACGACATTTTTGACAACGCTTAGAACAAAGTTCGGCCCACTACCCAAGTATGGGATCTAAAATAGCTCACCGTAAAGCTGTCAAAAGTGGCAGTAAGATGTAACGATAAGGATTGCATTCCTGAGCCTTATTCAGTGATCAAGGCTTAGGTCGATAAAGCGTTTGCAAAACTCGGAACGATAAAGATACGAGGCCGTGTGGATCGACGAGCATGGCACGCCGATCGATTCTACTTTCAAGACGACCGTGCAAGGTAGCGCGACCCAGGTTTAGGCTGCGACATTCTCTCGCCTAACTGAAATGGGTGAGGTAAATAAATTTGGAAGAGTTACTGTGTGACGTGAAAATTCTGTAGACAAGAGAGGTTCTAAATGAAATTTAGGTTCGGGATTATAGCCATGGCTTTGGCATTACTTTTCGCCCTCTGCGGATGCGCAGTTGGCTTCAACAAAAAAGGCGAATTTTATTGTACAGAAGGCCCCGTCGAAACAGCGCCGTCTTGCTTCTAATCCGCTGCTCAGTAGGAAAGACGGAAGATGGCCCATAATTGCAATGGGCTTTTTTGTAGCCTACTCGGCCAGTAGCATCCAGTACAGATTCTGATAGGCTATGAACCTGTAACACAGGTACTTTAGGGGTAATAACGACAAATATCGAATACAGTTTTCAACTCATGTTTCCCTTGGTTCGTGGTCTTGGTTGATTACGACGGAGCATTTTCGACATGGCTGGCTCCAACCGTTGTAGCTAATCAATGTGCCATAGAAAGAGATTCAGGCAGTCGAACTCGGTTACCAGAGTCGATCGACTTCGCCGGGATACAGAGCAATGCGACAATGATTGAACGCTTGCGCATTCCGCGTAGCTTTATCGGAAAAAAAATATGCCATCGTTACCTTATCGAACTGATCGCTTGGAAATGGGCTGTCCGGCGTGCCGCCAATAAGCGGCGCTTCGGTTAACACTTGCCAGCCACAACTTTCGTAGAAATTCTGAAGTGGTCGATCACAGGTAAAGAGACTCAAATCGGCAGCGCTCTTTTCCATTTCATTTCGTGCGGCGACGACAAGCTTCCGACCGTAGCCCTTACCTCGAACGTCCGAGGAAGTAACTACACAGCTTAATCCGCTTACCGCATAGCGCTGGTTCAGATGGTCGATGTCCTTAGACAGAATATCTAGTGCGGCGAGCACTCTACCATCAGCAACCAGTATCAATGAGAGTGGACGTAAATCAGGGTCATGTATTGTTTGAAGAACGATGGCTTCAGCAGTCGGCCATTCTATTTCCTGTAATTTCAATACTTGCAAACGCAAATCCGCGGGAACAGCAAATTCGGGGTAAATCAAAATACGTGTTTTCATTCGATAGTGAGTACTTTAGACAAGGCAGCCGCAACCATACCAGAACACCGAAGCTGACCCATGAAAAAACAGCATGTACAACTAGAGGCAAGGGGTGTTTGTCATTTTTAGTAACGCAAAGCAGAAAATCCTCGTCGAAGTTCGACTCTAAGCCCATAGGCGTATTCGCGCACGTCTGCGATATTTTAGACAAATGGGGATGACTTGGTGCATGGTCCTTTACACGGCTGCTGAGCATGATTCATCGACGAACTTGAGCGATGTGTGATTCGACGGAACGCTTCTATTGCAGGTTGGTGAACGTTCATACTTCATTCCAATATTTTTGCTCTGTAATGATTCAACGCCATTTCACAATAAAGCCGAAGAGTGTCAATATTGCGTTCACCGTCGATATACAGACCTAATATGTCATCCAAATTTTGACGTTTGAGATTAATCGCCAAAGATATGTCCCCTTCCCCTCCGTTAGGCCCAATCTCAGAATCTACCAAGGCATGGACAAAAATCTCACAGCAGTCAGAAAAATTGATTTTTCCATCTTCACTTGCGGCCACGACACTTAAATTGATACTGCATACCATCATGGCCTCCCTAAAAAAGACTCCGGATGTATCGGAGAACTAACCGCCCCTAGTCCATCGATGACATCTAGCATATTATCTTCACTGACTCTGCCAAATGTATGATTTACCCAGAGATCACCCTAGGCAAACCGTCTGTACTCATCGTTACCACGAGTACCCCACTCCAGCGTTAATTAACGTACCGCTTGACGTGGCACTGACCCCCATCTTGACGATGGTATTCTGGCCCAAACGAGCACTCATGCCAATTGCGAGTGCCGTGTAGCCGGCATAGTTACCAAGGCCAGCGCCTAATGAGAATATTTTCCCAGGTTCAACTTGTGGCAGTCCCGATAATGCGCCCGCCATAGCTACCCCACTGTAGGCTATCCGTTGAACATTTCCGACCTGATTCTGCACGTTAGTCAATTGTGAAACATTCACAGCGTCAGTTGGATTGATGCCCGGAGCCACATTTGTGATGCGACGTTCGCTACCAGGAGAACCTATTGACACCGTGTTATCCTGATCTGCGACAGAACCTGCGCCCAGCGCTACAGAGTTGTTGCCAGTCGCTTGCGACCCTGCTCCCATCGCCACAGAGTTATTGCCAGACGCCAGTGAGTTTTGGCCGACTGCGACGGTTGGATCGCCGGTCGCTTGAGCGTTGTTGCCGATGGCCACCGAGCCCGCCGAGGAAGCCAAGGCACGGAAGCCGACTGCAGTGGTGTTGGCGTCGGTCGCTTGCGCATTCGAACCAAGCGCTGTTGCGCCATCTTTGGTCGCTTGCGCACACAAGCCAGTGCTAGTGGCGTCAATGCCATTGACGGTGGTGCAAGTTGCTGCCGTGACTGTCTTGATGGCTGTGCCACTGGTGCTGCGCGTCCGCATCGTGCCGTCACCGTTGGAGCCACCCATCGTGGTTCCGCCCAACATTCCACCATTCGCAGCGGCCGCATTCGATTCGGCTACCAACGGCCTCAACGCGGTCGACATAGAAGAATTTCCTGAAACGATAGCGACCAGCCCCGTTGAAAGAGAACCAATTTGGCTCAATCCCGTCGATAACGACGACAAGCCCGTCGACAGCGAAGCGACATTGCTGTTAGTGCTACTCAACCCCGTAGACAAGGAAGAAATACCGCTTTTCGTCGTACTCAAGCCACTCGACGTTGATGTCGACAGCGACGACAGATTGCTATTCGTGGTGCTCAAGCCGGTTGAAGTCGATGTCGATAGCGAAGAAACACTGCTATTTGTCGTGCTCAACCCTGTCGACAACGACGCAATCCCACTGGTTGCTGTACTCAAGCCGGTCGAGGTAGACGTCGATAGCGAAGAAACATTGCTATTCGTCGTACTCAATCCCGTCGACAAGGACGCAATCCCGGTCGAACTTGAAGTCGACAGCGACGTCAACTGACTGAAATTCACCGCATCAGTAGGGTTCACACCTGCTGCAAGATTGGTGAGAGTCACAGGCGTCGTGGCACCAACACCTCCTAACGTTACCTTGGTATGCCCTGGATTGTCGTACTGAACCGAATTGGCGACACCGGTTGATAAAGAGGTAATTCCCGTTGAAAGTGATGATATACCACTAGTCGTAGTGCTCAGTCCAGTGGACAGCGAACCGATGTTGCTGGCGTTGGTGCTGATCCCTGTTGATGCTGAAGTCGACAACGACGTCACATTGCTATTGGTCGTGCTCAGACCAGTCGACAACGAACCGATGTTGCTGGCGTTGGTGCTGATGCCGGTCGATGCCGAAGTCGACAACGACGTCACGTTGCTATTGGTCGTGCTCAGGCCTGTGGACAACGAACCAATATTGCTGGCGTTGGTGCTGATACCGGTCGATGTTGACGTCGACAGCGAGGTCACGTTGCTGTTGGTCGTGCTCAGGCCCGTGGACAAGGAACCGATATTGCTGGCGTTGGTGCTGATCCCAGTCGAGGCTGAAGTCGACAGCGACGTCACATTGCTATTGGTCGTGCTCAGGCCAGTCGACAACGAACCAATGTTGCTGGTGTTGGTGCTGATGCCGGTCGAAGTCGACGTCGACAGCGAGGTCACATTGCTGTTGGTCGTGCTCAAGCCGGTCGATAAGGAACCGATGTTGCTGGCGTTGGTGCTGATGCCGGTCGAGGTCGAGGTCGACAACGACGTCACGTTGCTGTTGGTCGTGCTCAGACCGGTGGACAAGGAACCGATATTGCTGGCGTTGGTGCTAATCCCTGTCGAGGTTGACGTCGACAGCGAGGTCACGTTGCTATTGGTCGTGCTCAGGCCTGTGGACAACGAACCAATATTGCTGGCGTTGGTGCTGATACCTGTCGATGTTGACGTCGACAGCGAGGTCACGTTGCTGTTGGTCGTGCTCAGGCCCGTGGACAAGGAACCGATATTGCTGGCGTTGGTGCTGATCCCAGTCGAGGCTGAAGTCGACAGCGACGTCACATTGCTATTGGTCGTGCTCAGGCCAGTCGACAGCGATGTCACGTTACTGTTGGTGGTGCTCAGGCCGGTCGACAACGAACCGATATTGCTGGTGTTGGTGCTGATCCCTGTCGATGTCGAAGTCGACAGCGACGTCACATTGCTATTGGTGGTGCTCAAACCAGTCGACAGCGAACCAATGTTACTGGCGTTGGTACTGATCCCTGTCGACGCCGAAGTCGACAACGAGGTCACGTTGCTGTTGGTCGTGCTCAGGCCAGTGGACAGCGAACCAATGTTGCTGGCGTTGGTACTGATCCCTGTCGACAACGAAGTCACGTTGCTGTTGGTCGTGCTCAGACCGGTCGACAACGAACCGATATTGCTGGCGTTGGTGCTGATACCGGTCGATGTTGACGTCGACAACGACGTCACATTGCTATTGGTTGTGCTCAGACCAGTCGACAGCGAACCGATGTTGCTGGCATTGGTGCTGATACCTGTCGATGTTGACGTCGACAGCGAGGTCACATTGCTGTTGGTCGTGCTCAAGCCAGTGGACAACGAACCGATGTTGCTAGCGTTGGTGCTGATTCCCGTCGAGGTCGACGTCGACAACGAAGTCACGTTGCTGTTGGTCATGCTCAGACCGGTCGACAACGAACCGATGTTGCTGGCGTTGGTGCTGATTCCCGTCGAGGTCAACGTCGACAACGAAGTCACGTTGCTGTTGGTCGTGCTCAGACCGGTCGACAACGAACCGATATTGCTGGCGTTGGTGCTGATACCGGTCGATGTTGACGTCGACAACGACGTCACATTGCTATTGGTTGTGCTCAGACCAGTCGACAGCGAACCAATGTTGCTGGCGTTGGTGCTGATACCGGTTGAGGTCGACGTTGAGAGCGACGTCACATTGCTGTTGGTCGTGCTCAAGCCAGTCGACAACGAACCGATATTGCTAGCATTGGTGCTGATGCCAGTCGATGTCGAAGTCGACAGCGAGGTCACGTTGCTGTTGGTCGTGCTCAAACCAGTCGACAACGAGCCGATGTTGCTGGCATTGGTGCTGATGCCGGTCGAGGCCGAGGTCGACAATGACGACACATTGCTGTTGGTCGTGCTCAGGCCGGTTGACAACGAACCGATATTGCTGGCGTTGGTGCTGATGCCGGTCGAGGCCGAGGTCGACAACGACGACACATTGCTATTGGTGGTGCTCAACCCCGTCGACAGCGAACCGATGTTGCTAGCATTGGTGCTGATGCCAGTCGATGTCGACGTCGACAACGAAGCCACATTGCTATTGGTCGTGCTCAGGCCGGTTGACAACGAACCAATGTTGCTGGCATTGGTGCTGATGCCAGTCGATGTCGAAGTCGACAGCGAGGTCACGTTGCTGTTGGTCGTGCTCAACCCAGTCGACAGCGAGCCAACGTTGCTGGCGTTGGTGCTGATGCCGGTCGAGGCTGAGGTCGACAACGATGACACATTGCTATTGGTGGTGCTCAGGCCGGTCGACAACGAACCGATGTTGCTGGCGTTGGTGCTGATACCGGTTGACGTCGAAGTCGACAACGACGTCACATTGCTGTTGGTCGTGCTCAAACCAGTCGACAACGAGCCGATGTTGCTGGCATTGGTGCTGATGCCGGTCGATGTCGAGGTCAACAACGACGTCACATTGCTATTGGTCGTGCTCAAGCCGGTCGACAACGAACCGATGTTGCTGGCGTTGGCACTGATCCCTGTCGATGCCGAGGTCGACAGCGAAGTGATATTGCTGTTCGTGGTGCTCAAGCCAGAATACAATTCTGACCCGTTGATAGCATCAGTCGAGCCTGCGGTAATTCTACCTGCCGCAACATTGGTAATCTGACGTTCATTCCCCCCGGATCCGACACTAAAGGTACCAGCAGTAGCTGGCACCGTGCCGGCGAACCCATTGTATGTTACGCCGCCTACTACAGCACTACTGGTGTTCACGCCCGGTGTCGTCGCCGTAGATCCCGATCCGATTGCTACACTATTCGGATTCGATGCTGTAGTATTTAAGCCCATAGCGATCGTATTGGCGCCCGAAGCAATAGCATTACTACCAACAGCAATCGAATCTGCCCCAGCAGCAGACGTACCACCAAATCCCGCAATGATAGAATCGGTCCCTGTTGCCGTCCCACTTGCGAGTGAAGTGTTTGCCACAAAATACGGCATAGAAAAACTACCCGTGACAGTGAGGTTATGAATATTCGCGTTTTGTAAGTACGCGGCAGTATTCGCGTAAAGCGTACCGCCGATAGTTAGATTAGTGGCATTGGACGTCGGATTATTTGCGTAAGCTAAAATTCTATTCGTCTGCGTACTGGCATCGCTGCTCCCGCATATAGTGTTGGAGCCATAGTAATTTAGCGATGTATTTCCGACGCCGTCCTGGGAGTCACCGCTGTAGCCATACGAGCTACTCCCCTGCCCATAGGTCTGATAGATAGTGTCGCTGCAGTGCATAGTCCCACTTCCTGTGCTACCACCGCTACCATAACCCACCGATGTAAATATACCACCTACATAAGATGGTGCCGCCAGAGCCTCACCACCAAGTCCCGCTGCGATAGCTACCGCGACCATCACCCCTTTAGCAATGCCATTTTTCGATTCGCTCTTATCTCTGCTGCGGCTCTTGGCTAACTCACCAACCACACACCACCGACCAACAGCCCGGCTCCAAATGACTCGATATATCTTATTCATATTTCCTCCCACATTCTATTTTTAGATACTCGAGTTCTCAGTTCATCCGTCGCTCGCGCAGGAAAGTGAGTCACCGAAAAACCCATACGTAGCCATGCATTACACGGCGTGAATTCCATCAAACAAACTCAACCAATGCAAGGTTGATTCATCTTCACTTATTGACTTCTTACTGCTCTCTTTTGCCGCTTTTATAGACTCCCTGTAAATTTTCCGAGTGCTTTTTCTAGCAGCTTTCTGTTTTATTTGTTGACTTCGTTGATCACCATAGACTGCAATTTTTTTTATGATTTCGCACAGCTCCGGGATGTCACGTAGCTCTTCTTCCAACTGGTGCCAGACGCCACCTTCGTTCCAACGCTTGAAACGCATATAAGTGGTATTCCACTTACCAAATTTGGATGGCAAATCCCCCCAGTTGCATTGAGTAGAGATATGCCACAGGACTGCGTCGATAAATAGCCGGTTGTCTCTGGCATGAGCTCCCGCCTCGCCTTTTTTACCGAGTAGCAGTGGCTTTATTTTTTCCCATTGGTCGTCTCGGATATTCATGATGTATTCCAAATTTCGTTTACTCGACAAAGAAATCACACACGTAAAGGAACTTTGTGACGTTGAAATTTTATGGCGTCGAGTCGTACTTAAGCTTGACAAGCAGCGCCAAAAATTTAACAATTTGTGCCAGAAGAAGAAATTAAACTAGACTGCATTACCGTTGGCGTCTTCTAAAGATTGCTCCTAAAAAAAACAACTAAAACACCTTTAGTTCCACGCGGAAACCATCTTTCTTTATATGGCTTGTAAGGCCGCGAACCGTTGAGGAACTTGACTAGGATCGGCAAATCTCTAACAATTCGCGCCATGTCAAAACCAAAATCAGAAGTCTCCGCACGAGGCGTAGTTCCTAGTACCTATGTACGTCTGCTATATGAGCATCTCGAAAAAAAAGGTATAGACGCGGCAGTTTTGCTCGGAGAAGAAGTTCCAGAAGCGGCCGATCGTGGCTTACTGCGATATCCAGTGGGACGTTGGAGGGTTTTATTAGAACGAGCTGCAGAGCATTTGAACGACCCTCTGCTTGGTTTACATCTAGGCCAAACTATTACACCTGCACATCTTGGCGTGATGGGATATGTATTGTTAGCGTGTCCGCACTTAGCCGCTGCGCTGACACGCATGCAACACTACCATCGCCTACTCTATGATACGAATCCGCTTCACGTGACAGCACAAGGTTTCGAAGTGAAACTCGAATGGGGTGTGGAACGTGGTCGCCCTGGAGCGCTTGTCGATGAATGTGCAATTACCGGATTGATACAATTCGCGCGTGACGTCACTGGGCTGCGGGGCTCTCTGATCGAAGTTGGTTTTGTTAATCAGGCGCCACCGGACCTCAAGCCTTATCGTGACTGGTTTGGCTGTCCAGTGCTTTTTGAGCAAGCGACCACAACCGTACGTTTTCCTTTAGATCGGTTGACTTCTCCATTACGTCAACCAGACGCATCGTTGTTGCACGTACTGGAGCAGCAAGCAGCTACAATGCTGGCCGAGCTTCCTCAAACTGACGACTTCGAGCAGGCTGTACGCCGATGCATTGCGCGCCTTATTCGCGAAGGCGAACCCGAATTAGAACGAGTAGCCAACGAACTGCATGTCTCGTCACGCACATTACAACGCCGCCTTGATGAAAGTGGAGTCAATTTCCGCGCGCTACGCGAGGAAATTCGTCATCGCCTGGCCGAGCATTATCTGCTCGATCCACGCTTACAATTAGTTGAAATCGCCCAATTGCTAGGGTATTCCGAACAAAGCGCATTCACTCGCGCATTCCAGCGTTGGAGCGGACGTACGCCACTTACCTACAGACACTTTCTGCCATAAATCGGACCCGATTATTTGCGGTTATCTCATACAGTCATCGGGATTCAATTCGATGCTGACAACGACTGATTCGTCAAAAATATCGCCCGCCAAAAAAGCGGATTGAGGAGCGACAGCAGGCAATCAACCCTACCTGTTTCTAACTATGACAAACACGCTGTTCCAACCAACATATATTCCAAATGAATGACTTGCCTAACGCTCAAATTGAATCATTAGTTTACCGTTTCAAATCACCATAATGCTTTCGCATCCCAAGAGCTATCTCTCTCCAGGCAATGCAACTTGTGGCATTACCGGTTTCGACTGCAGCGACTTCAGCAAGCGAAATTCCGGCGGGTTCACGGTCAGACTCGACGGCAAGTCCGGTAGACTCGCCTGACCAAGCGGCATTGTAGAGACGTACGAAGCTAGTATTGACAGCGAAGCGACTGTTATCAACTTCGATAATGTAGATCGGCATTTGCTTTTCAATTTTCTCTTCCTTGATGTAATTTTTTTGATCCGATCGCGATACACGATCTCGGTTTGCGCAACAACTTCCGTTCTGGCGCGCGCCGTTTCGCGCGCCAATTCGTTTCGCTGCTCGGTTTCCTTTGTCCATGCAACGCGAACTCGACCAGCGCCGCGCATGTTGCCAACAATGAACAACGCCCCCGCCAGAAAAAGAGCCCGCAAGATGTTCCATAGCCAACCTAGCACGGTGCACACCAATTTCCACAATCCCACCAGCGTCAACCCCATATCAATACCCTCCGTGCGCGCTCATAAATAGCAAGCCGATCGGCGTATCCGTTCGCGTCGTCAACTGCAGCCGTCTTGCGTCCAAGGTTGACCAGGTCGCACACACCGTCGAAATCGCCGACGTCTGCCCATTTGTTGAGATTGTTGGTTTTCCAGAACCGACCGGCAGAACGGCAGGCACCAACCGGTTGCTCGAGCAATTCCGGATGTTCTACGCAATCGATGTCCAGGATCATCTAGGCGGCATAGTTACTCCGCCCCGTCGTTTGAATCAGACCGCGCTCGCGGAAGCTGTAGCCATCGCCGGTACCCTCTGCGCCGTTCTCCAGGCGCCCGCCATAGACGACATTTCCCAGTCGCTCAGGATTGCTGGCAAGCTCATCTGCACGACCGACCAGCAACCGCCACCGGGATCCGGCCGTCGACGCATTCTCGATGGCGCGAATACGGTCGGTATGGTAGTTCAAGTTTTCGACAAGTTGTGTCAGACGCGCTGACTCGTGACCAATCTGAGGGATAAACATGGCTTGCCGCGCCAGCGAATCAATACCGAACTCTGCCATGGCATTATTAATCGGCATCGCCCAGTTGGCTGCCCGAGTCAATGGGATTCCTTTGCGCGGGGTCTTCACCCTCGCCGGTTGCGACATCAAGAATCTGGACAATCCGTTGGAAGAAATAAAAAACGCGAAGCACCAAAAGGCGTCGCCAGATCCGCTTTCCACTGAAGATATGGAAGCAATCTTCCGCGACATGAAGAAGGAGTACGACCCACAGGTTGCGAATTATTTCGAGTTTGCGTTTTTGACTGGAATGCGTCCGGAAGAACTCATTGCGCTGAAGTGGGCAGATATCGACTGGCACCATGCCACCATTAAAGTACAAAGGGCCAGAACATTCAAAGGACGAGAGAAAAGTCTCAAGATGCACGAAATGCGCAATGTCGACCTAGTAAAACGTGCTATCGCTGCCTTGAAGGCACAGAAACCGTATACCTATTTGAAAAAATCCGACATATTCAGCAATCCAAATACCGGGAACGCTTGGCATGACGAACGCTCGCAAAGAGATCATTATTGGAAGCCGACGCTGAAGAAACTTGGAATTAGGGAGCGCCGCACTTATTAGACTAGGCACACATACGCCACAATGACGCTGACGGTCGGCGTGAATTTCGCCTACATTGCTCAGCAAATGGGACATGCTTCAGCCAAGATGCTGTTCAGCGTCGATGCAAAGGGATTAATGTGCAGATCGCGAGAGGCAGAAAGCAAAAATGGAAGCCATATCGGGCTTCCATTCAGCATTTCCTACAATAGATTTTTCTTGATCAATTCTGAATTAATCCAGAACTATCCCAGCATTCCCAACAACTCCGAGAATACTGGTAGGCACGATTGGACTCGAACCAACGACCCCTACCATGTCAAGGTAGTGCTCTAACCAGCTGAGCTACGCGCCTAAAGAAGCGAAATTATAATAGCAAATCTTGTCCGTGGCTAGTGTCTTGTGCAGATTTTTTACGAGAGCACTTTTATGGCATGTTTTCTGCGGGTTCGGGGGCGGGTTTGCGCCATATGCACGTACCTTTGGCGTCCTTATCCAAGCCGTTTAGCAGCAACTCATGCGCGGCCAGTTCTTCTTCATTGGCTGCGCGCACTACAATTTCCGCCAAAGGCAACAACTCCAGCGTTGCGCCGCCACCGTCTACATCATTGTGGCCGCCACCGACATCGATGCTGAAGCTGTTCTGGCCGCGTGTCATCGCCAGATAGACTTCAGCCAGCAATTCCGAGTCCAGCAGCGCGCCGTGCAAGGTGCGATGGGCGTTGGAAATGCCATAGCGATCGCACAAGGCATCCAAGGAGTTGCGCTTGCCCGGGTACATTTCCTTGGCCTGCACCAGCGTATCGATCACGCCAGCGACATCGCTAGAGAATGGGCTTTGGCGCAGGAGTTTGTATTCAGCGTCGAGGAAACCCAAATCGAAGGGAGCATTGTGGATGATGACTTGGGCGCCGCGCGTGTACTCGCGGAGTTCATCGAAAATCTCGGCAAACTTCGGTTTATCGCTCAAAAATGCCGTCGTCAAGCCGTGGACTGCGAGCGCGCCCTCTTCCGAATCGCGCTCGGGGTTGATATAGCGATGAAAATTATTACCGGTCAGCCGCCGGTTCATCAATTCGACGCAACCGATTTCGATGATGCGGTCGCCGGTACGCGGATTGAGACCGGTAGTTTCGGTATCCAGAACAATTTGTCGCATGGTCACTTACTCTTCAATACAAACATAAAAACACGCCGCATAAAAATCGCCGCAGATAAAGCTGCGACGATTTCATCGCTGCATTATAAAACCGTCGTCACGCCACGATTGGCAAGCTGGTCGGCGCGCTCGTTGCCGACATGGCCTGCATGCCCTTTTACCCAGCGCCATTCGATCTTATGCCGCGCCTGCGCCGCATCCAACGCCTGCCACAAGTCGACGTTCTTTACCGGTTCGCGCGCTGCGGTTTTCCAGCCGCGCGCTTTCCAGCCGTGAATCCACTCGCTGATACCTTTTTGCACGTACTGGCTATCCGTGAACACAATTACCTCGCATGGGCGGGTCAAGGCGGTCAGCGCTTCGATGACCGCCTTCAGCTCCATCCGGTTATTGGTGGTATTGCGTTCACCGCCGAACAATTCCTTTTCCTTGCCATCCGCCACCAGCAGCGCCCCCCAACCACCAGTGCCGGGGTTGCCTTTGCATGCGCCATCGGCAAAAATTTCTACTTTATCCATACTTGCTTGCTTCACTTTCACTACTTGTTGTTGTCACAGCCCGCGTACGGGTTGCTCTCCGAAAATCGTTATTACTCAATACCAGCTTGATCCGTCTTATGAATCTTATTGGTGGCAGGCACCCCGCGCGCAGCCTTGATGGCCTGCTTGCTGAAAGCCGGACCGACCAAATGCATGCCCTTGACTCTTTTGACCGCCTGCACAATATATATAGCGCCGAAATACGGCCACCAGCGATTGCCGGCCTTTTCCATGAAAGCAAAACGGTGCAGCCATTTGCTGCTGGTATATGGCGGCGCATAGCAGCCGAAATGGCCACGGTTAACTTCCATGTTCAATAACTTCAACCAGTCTTTCAGACGCAGTAAGCTGATGAACTCAGCATTTTGCGGCAAGAAATGCGCTCCGGACATGCGACCCGCCGTCTGCCGGACTCCCCACAGGCTGGCGGGATTAAAGCCGCAAATGATGACTTGTCCTTCAGGAATCAGCACCCGCTCGACCTCACGCAAAATCTGGTGCGGCTCGGCGGCAAATTCCAGCACGTGCGGCAACACCACCAGATCCAGGCTTTGCGAAGCAAACGGCAATTCTGCAAAATCGTGGGTCACCACTATACCGGACTGCGCCTCGCCGGCCTCCGGCAAGCGGCTGTCCGTCAACCATTTATGGCGCATGCGATTGGCCTGCAGCGCCTTGATTTGCGGTACACCGATCTGCATTGCGTTGAAGCCGAAGATATCCGCCGTCATCGCGTCCAGGCGCGCCTGCTCCCATTCCAGCATGTAACTGCCGGTGGGTGTCTGCAGCCAGGGGCCGAGCGCTATAATGGACTTTTCTGCTGACGGATTTCCCATGCCTGCCTTATTAAATAAATCGTTGAGTGTGTTGGCAGTACCGGCGTTTAACGACAATTATTTGTGGCTGATTCACAATAGCCGCCATGCCGCAGTGGTCGACCCTGGCGATGCACAGCCGATTCTGGCCTCACTCGAAGCACATGGCCTGACACTTGCTGCTATTTTACTGACTCATCACCATGCTGACCATGCCGGCGGCGTACAAACTTTGCTGCAACATTTCAAAGTCCCTGTATTTGGTCCTGCAGGCGAAACCATCGCCGGCGTCACTCAAGGACTGGCCGAGGGCGATACCGCCACCATTCCGGAACTGGCGTTAAGCCTTTCAGTGATAGATGTTCCCGGCCACACCAGCGGTCATATTGCCTACGTGGCGCAAGGCCATCCCTGGCTATTTTGCGGCGACACCCTGTTTGCCGGCGGCTGCGGACGCCTGTTTGAAGGCAGCCCGAGCCAGATGGTCAGCTCCCTGGCAAAACTAAGCACGTTGCCGGGAGACACTTTAGTCTACTGCGCTCATGAATATACCATCTCGAATCTGCGCTTTGCCTTGGCGGTAGAGCCAGACAATGCCCAGTTGGTGGCCCGCATGGCAAACGAACAAGCCAAACGCGACCTCCAGCAAGCCACGGTTCCCTCGACCATTGCATTGGAAAATGCCACCAACCCCTTCCTCCGTTACCAACAGCCAACGATTATTGCCAGCCTCAATGACAGCGGCCGCCTCACGGCCAAACAGCTGGAAACTGGTCCGGTAGCGGCTTTTGCTGCATTGCGGGAATGGAAAAACGGTTTCAAATAATGCCACCAGGAATGAAGTTAATCGGAACGATTCATTGTAGTTGGTCGTTAGATAGTCTCCGCATATCGATTTCCGGAAAGTAATACCTAATAAATCAATCACTTAACGCATGTAACAATGCAATTTCTGCTTGACGGGGGAAAACCGCCTTACGTACACTGCGGTTATTCCATTATTACCGGTCGATGACATCCCGGTCACATAAATTGAACCCATGTACCAGCTAAAACTCAAGACATTCGCCTTCGCCGCACTGGCTTTTTTTGGCACTCCGCTCTTGGCTCACGCCAACGACATTTCCATCTATACCCCCACTTTCAGCTTGATCGATCCGAACGACCCCAGCGCTGGCATGCTTGGCATGGAGCAAGTCGATATTTGGGCACGGATACGCAAAGGGTTCGCCATTCCCGACCTGGATAACCAGCAGGTGGTCAACCAGACCGATTTCTACAGCGCCCGGCCTGAATATTTTGAGCGCACCACGGTACGCGCTTCCCGCTATTTGTTTCATGTAGTCCAAGAGCTGGAAAAACGCGGCATGCCGACCGAACTGGCGCTGCTGCCATTCATCGAATCGGCCTTCAATCCGGAAGCCCTGTCCAGCGCCAAGGCAGCTGGCATGTGGCAGTTCGTACCATCTACCGGACGCGACTACAACCTCAAGCAAAACATGTTCAAGGACGAGCGCCGTGACGTCCTGGCCTCGACCGACGCTGCGTTGACCTATCTGCAAAAACTGTATGGCATGTTCGGCGACTGGCAACTGGCGCTGGCCGCCTACAACTGGGGCGAAGGATCGGTGCAGCGCGCCATCAACAAGAACCAGGCCGCCGGCTTGCCGACCGATTTCAACAGCCTGGCACCTCTGATGCCGGCCGAAACCCGCAATTACGTTCCCAAGCTGCAAGCAGTGAAGAACATTATTGCTGCGCCGGAAATGTATAACATCGCGTTGCCAAAAGTCGACAACCAGCCTTACTTTGTGACGATCGGCAAGACGCGCGATATCGACGTCAAGGTTGCGGCGCAGTTGGCGGAATTGTCGCTGGACGAATTCAAGGCCCTGAATCCGCAATTCAACCGCCCGGTCATTATCGGTAGCGCGGATACCAAGATCTTGCTACCGGAAAGCAACGCTGAAAAATTCAAGAATAACCTCACCAAATTTACCCAGACGCTGTCATCGTGGACTTCGCATACCGTCGGCAGCGCCCGTGAGCGGATTGAAACCATCGCGGCCAAATTCGATACAACCCCAGCCGTCATCCGCGAAGTCAATCACATTCCGCCAAAGATGCTGCTGAAAGCCGGCTCCACCATCCTCGTACCGAAAACCGAAGCTTCTGATACCGATATCACCGCTGAAGTCGCCGACAATGCCACCATGGCGGTAACCCCGGATGCACCGGAAAGCCGCCGCATCTATGTCAAAGTCGGCAAGCGCGACACTTTGGCGTCGATCGCGTCGCGCTATCGCGTCAGCGTGAGCCAGGTGAAAGCCTGGAATGGCTTGCATCATGATGGCGTCAGCCGCGGCCAAAGCCTGCAGTTGCAAGTGCCGAACCGCATGGTGGCGTCAAGCTCCGGCGGCAAAAAATCTGGTCACAATGTCCGTTATCACACCGCAGCTGCGAGCGGCAAAAACAAGGTGGCCGCGAAAAAGAACGGCAAGCCGGTGGTATTGGCTTCCGCCAGAGGCTCGCGCAGCTGATTGCAGCTAATATTTATCGAGGCAATTCGATGTTCTCGTATTAAAAAGCCCCATGGCGCCGCTGCCCAGCGCCATGGGGCTTTTTTAAAATTTGTCGTAGAAGCCTGAAATACAAGACTATTCGAAATACTGGCATGGTTGCCCTCAGCGCGGCGAACCCCTACAATCTTGCCCTGTTCGTTAAGAAGTTCAAGTACACCACCAAGCGCCCGCAATGCAAACGGCGCGCACATCTGGAGTCAATATGGCATTCCTGCAAGGCAAAAAAATTCTGATCACCGGTTTGCTGTCTAACCGCTCAATCGCTTACGGTATCGCACAAGCTTGCAAACGCGAAGGCGCCGAACTGGCGTTTACCTATGTCGGCGACCGCTTCAAGGAACGCATTACCAATTTTGCAAAAGAATTCGACAGCGAATTGATTTTCGACTGCGACGTCGGTAGCGACGAACAAATCAACGCCCTGTTTGCCGACCTCGGCAAATCCTGGGACCACCTGGACGGTCTGGTGCACGCTATCGGCTTCGCTCCCGCCGATGCGATTGCCGGTGACTTCCTGGACGGTTTGTCGCGCGAAGGCTTCAAGATTGCGCATGATATTTCAGCCTACAGCTTCCCGGCAATGGCAAAAGCGGCGATTCCGCTGCTGCGCCCGAACTCGGCGCTGCTGACCCTGACCTATCTTGGTTCGGAACGCGTGGTCCCTAACTACAACACGATGGGCTTGGCCAAGGCATCGCTGGAAGCCAGCGTCCGCTACCTGGCCGGTTCGCTAGGCCCTAAGGGCATCCGCGTCAACGGCATTTCCGCTGGACCGATCAAAACCCTGGCCGCCAGCGGCATCAAGGGCTTTGGCAAAATCTTGGGTTTTGTCGCCGAGCACGCGCCGTTGCGCCGCAATGTAACGGTGGAAGACGTCGGCAATGCAGCCGCGTTCTTGTTGTCGGACCTGTCCAGCGGCATCACTGGCGAGATCACCTACGTCGATGGCGGCTTCTCGCATGTGGTGGGCGGCATCGCCGAGTAATTCTGTGCTAGCAAGGAATTGCGCCTGACAGAAATGCAGGCCGAAAAAAAATCCCGGCATATCATGCCGGGATTTTTGTTTGCGCTGAGGATTAAGGCCGGTTACTGATGAACAGTCACCTCGACCCGGCGGGCGCCGGCATCGTCGCCCGCCAACGAAACCTGCGGCTTGTCCAGTGTCACACGGGCCTCTTCCACACCAGCCGCGACCAGTACCGCGCGCACAGCCTTGGCGCGATCTTTTGACACTTCCGCATTGACGTCGGCATTGCCGCTAGCATCGTGAAAACCGGAAACCGCAGCCGTAGCGGCCGGATTCGCTTTCAGATACATCTCGACGGGGCCGAGATCAGTGGCGGCACTGGCAGGGACTTCGGATTTCCCGGTTTCAAAGAGGATTTTCACAACGGCAGGAACGCCGACAACTGCGGTTTCTGCGCCTGCGGCAACGCCAGACGCGGCTGTGGCTGGTGCTGCCACCGTTGCGGCTGGTTTGTCAGCACCTTTACCTGCAGTGACGCCAAAATAACCAGCCAGCAACAACATTGCCACCACGACCACGCCAACGATCGCCCAGACAATTCCCAATGCTGCCCTTTGTTCACCATCGTTATTATCCATGCACCACTCCTATTGTTGATTAGTAAATATTTGATTGTATCTGAATCTGTAAAAGGCCAAAACACAGCCCCGACAAACAACGTTATAGCGACAAATCAACGACATATTCCAGGCAATTGCATGAATAAGCTGCGCCAAGCCGAAAAGTATTGTATTATTCTGTGCTGCGTTGCAATAACGAGCGCAGACAGCATACTGATTCACGATCATATCCAGTTTCCGGTGCGCTGTAAAAACCTGCTGTAAAAAAATAATATGTAGCTGCGCAAGCCTAAGCGTGTCCTGGCCTCAAATTGGGACATTGCATTGTAAAAGCCCTCCCGCCTTGTGTGTCGATCCTGACACCGTCCCGGCGCAAAGCTTTTGTGCCGAAATTTCTTTGTATTTGTCTCTTAGTCATTTCGTTGGTTGGCGTTGCTTTTTTGCGTTCGCTGCATTCGTCGCTGGTCGATAGTTTGCGCGATTATTTGTAGCTTATGACGCTGCACTTTACGAAAGAAGAAAAATGACTTTTGAATCACTTGGCCTCCACACGTCCGTTATCAAAGCACTGACCGAGGCTGGCTACACCAAGCCGACCGCTGTTCAAGAACAAGCAGTCCCGGCCGCTATCGAAGGCCGCGACCTGATGGTTTCGTCGCAAACCGGCTCCGGCAAGACCGCAGCATTCATGCTGCCTGCCCTCCACAAATTCGCTTCCGAGCAGCAGGCTGCCCCTGCAGCCGGCAACAAGACCCCTAATCAAGAAATGCAAGCCTCCCGCGCACGCGGCGAGCGTCCACGCTTCAAGCCAGCACAGCCAAAGATGCTGGTGCTGACGCCGACCCGCGAACTGGCTTTGCAAGTTACTACCGCAACCGACAAATACGGTTCGCACATGAAGCGCGTCAAGGCGATTTCGATCCTGGGCGGCATGCCTTATCCGAAGCAGATGCAATTGCTGGCCAAGAATCCGGAAATCCTGGTGGCGACACCTGGCCGTTTGATCGACCACATGGAATCCGGCAAGATCGATTTCTCGCAACTGCAAATCCTGGTGCTGGACGAAGCTGACCGCATGCTGGACATGGGCTTCATCGACGACATCGAAAAAATCGTTGACGCAACTCCAGAAACTCGTCAAACCATGCTGTTCTCGGCTACGCTGGATGGCGTTGTCGGCAACATGGCAAAGCGCATTACCAAGAACCCGATGATCATCCAGATCGCCGGTTCCGCCAGCAAGCACGAAAACATCCAACAGAAGGTTCACTTCGTCGACGACCTGTCGCACAAGAATCGCCTGCTGGACCACCTGCTGCGCGACGTCACTATGGATCAGGCTGTTGTATTTACAGCGACCAAGCGTGACGCCGATACGATCGCCGATCGCCTCAATATCGCCGGCTTCGCTGCCGCCGCCCTGCATGGCGACATGCATCAAGGCGCGCGTAACCGTACCCTGGACAGCCTGCGTCGCGGTCAAGTCCGTGTGCTGGTTGCGACCGACGTTGCCGCGCGCGGTATCGACGTTCCTGCAATCACCCACGTATTCAACTACGATCTGCCGAAGTTCCCGGAAGACTATGTTCACCGTATTGGTCGTACCGGCCGTGCCGGTCGTAACGGCGTTGCAGTATCGCTGGTGAACCACGCTGAAGGCGTCAACGTCAAGCGTATCGAACGCTTCACCAAGCAATTGATCCCTGTCGATGTCGTTGAAGGTTTCGAACCAAAGCGCAGCGCTTCGGCGCCACGCTCGAACCACAAACCAGGTGGCTGGAAACCAGGCGATAACCGTGGCGGCGCAAAGCCGGGCGGCCGTACTTTCAGCAAGCCAGGCGCACCACGTAAAGAAGGCGGCGGTGGCGGCTACAAAGGCAACCGCTCGAACGACAGCGGTGCACGTCGCTCGTTTGGCGACCGTTAATCAGCCAAGCAAGCCAGGCGATCGCATGATCGCCGTGCATTAAAGAAAAAGGCCACTGGAATTTCCAGTGGCCTTTTTCATTGCAGCTTGCTTACACGATGTCCGCGATAGCTCAGGACGCCCATCCTAACATCACCGCGCCCGCTGCAATCACGGCACACGAAGACAGCCGCCGGAAGGTCAAGGCTTCACCCAGGAACATGCGCGCAATTAGCGCGGCAAACAAAACCGACGTCTCACGCAATGCAGATACCGGTCCCATCGGCGCCAGGGTAATCGCCCAGATCACAATGCCATACGCCAGCAGCGACATGACGCCGCCGCCGAGCGCGTTCCAGGTAGCACGCGTGGCCACCACCGCAGGCAGGCGACCATGCAGCGACAAGTAAATCACCAGCAAGGGTAGGCCATCGAGCAAGAACATCCAGCCAGCGTAGGATGCTGCACTGCCAGCCAGGCGTGAACCGAGGCCGTCGACGATGGTATAGCCTGCAATGAACAAGCCAGTGGTAAATGCAGACAAAGGCGCGTCCCATTGGCGGTGACCGTCCAGGTTGCGCTTGTTATTGAATTTGATTTGGGCCAGGCTAATGATGCCGAGCGAAATCAGGGCAACCCCAATGAGCGTCAAAACACCCAACTGCTCACCGGCAAAAAAAGCCGCACCTAGGGAAACCAGCAACGGCGATGAGCCGCGCGCAATTGGGTAGGATTGGCCGAAATCGCCGGCCCGATAGGCGCGGACCAGAAACAGGTTGTAGCCGGCATGCAGCGCCACCGACATCAGGATATAGGGCCAGCTGGCAGCCGCCGGCATCGGCGCCCACAACACGATGGGCAGCGCAGCCGCCGCAGAGCCAATCGTCATCAGGGTGATGGCCCACAAACGATCGCCGCTGCTTTTCAGCATGGCGTTCCAGGAAGCATGCAGCAAGGCTGCGCACAATACCAAAGCAATCACGCCAGTCGTCATGCGCTAGCCCCGCCAACCTTGCTAACCCACCTTGAATACCAGCGCATAGATTTGAATGACAACGTCAAGTAGCAAAACCCGACATTGTAAATGCTAAGCGGGGTCTGCGCTTATCGTGCAAAACCCGGCGCAAAACCCTGAGCCCCCCCCCCCCCGCTGATTGACTCACGACAGAAAGATTTACTTGGCGCGCGAACGGCCGGAACTGAGATAGTCGGCGATCGAATCCTGGGTCACCTCGCCCAGATAGCTATTATCCTGATCGATTACCGGCATCCAGCTGGTGCTGTGCTTGTACATCTTCGACAACACGACGCGCAGGTTTTCATCCGGCGCCGCGCTGACGGTAAACGGCTTCATTTTTTCGATACAAGCGCCCTGCCCGCCGCCGCGCGCATCGCGCCGCGAGACATAACCCAACGCATGATTGGCGGCGTTGGTGACGGTCACATAACGGTAGTCGTTCTCATCCATCACGCCGTACGCAGTCGTCATGCAGGCATCCTCCTGCACCGTTGCCGAGGTAGTGGCGGCGTCGCCGGCGCGCACCAGCAGCAGACGTTTCAAGGTCGCATCCTGGCCGACGAAGGAACCGACGAATTCATCTTTAGGCCGCGCCAGCAAGGTATCAGGATGATCCACCTGCACCAGCTTACCGGCGCGGAAAATCGCGATCTTGTCGCCCAGTTTGATGGCTTCGTCGATATCGTGGCTGACCATGATGACGGTCTTGTTGAGTGCGCGTTGCATCTGGAAGAATTCGTTCTGGATCGATTCGCGGTTGATCGGATCGACCGCGCCGAACGGCTCATCCATCAACAACACCGGCGGATCTGCCGCCAGCGCGCGAATCACGCCGATCCTTTGCTGCTGCCCGCCCGACATCTCGCGCGGATAGCGGCTCAGGAAACGCTTGGGATCGAGCGCCACCATTGCCATCAGTTCGGTTGCGCGTTCATGGCAGCGCTTCTTGTCCCAGCCCAGCAGACGCGGCACCACTGTGATGTTTTCTTCGATGGTCATGTTGGGAAACAAACCCACCTGCTGGATCACATAGCCGATTTTCCGGCGCAAGGTCACTGCATCGATATCGGCAGTATCTTCGCCATTCAACAGCACGCGGCCGGAACTCGGTGTAATCAAGCGATTGATCATTTTCAAGGTAGTGGTCTTGCCGCAACCGGAAGGTCCCAGGAAAACGCAGATTTCACCTTCGGCAACCGTCAGGTTGACTTCATCCACAGCCTTGACCTTGTTGCCGTCTTTTTGCGTGAATACTTTACTGAGTTGATCGAGTTGAATCATGATTTTTGCATTCCTTTCGGTGTAAGCAGGCGCTGCAGCCATTGCAGCAGCAGGTCGGCGACGATCGCCAGCAAGCTGATCAAGACCGCGCCCACTACGAGTTTTTGCATGTTGCTCTGGCTGATGGCATGCAGGATCAGGACGCCCAGGCCACCGGCGCCGATAATCGCCGCCACGGCCATCACGCCGATATTCATGACGACGGCAGTACGAACGCCGCCCAAGATGACCGGTACCGACAAAGGCAGATCGACCAGCCGCAACCGCTGCCAGAAGGTCATGCCGATGCCGATGCCGGCTTCCTTGATGCCGTGCTCGATGCCATCCAGCGCCAGATAGGTATTGCGCATGATCGGCAACAGCGAGTACAGGAACACCGCAGTGATCGCCGGCAGCGGCCCCAGGCCCTGGCCGAAGCGCGAGAACAACGGGATCATCAAGCCGAACAAGGCAATCGATGGCAAGGTCAGGATGACGGTCGCCACACCCATCATCGGACTGGCCAGCCAGCGGTGGCGAATCATCACGATACCGAGCGGCACGCCGATCAGGATCGCCAGGCCGACCGCGATGCCAACCAGCATCAGGTGCTGGATGGTGAGGTGCAGGATTTCCGGCCAGGCGCTAAACAGATAATTAAAAAATGTCATTCTGCACCTCTCATATCAAGCCTTCGGCGCGCAGGAAATCCGCGGCTACCTGGGCTATTGGCAACTGATCGATATCCACTTTTTTATTCATCTCGGTCATCTTGGCGGTGTCGATTTTTGCCGACAGTGCGTTCAACTGCTCCGCCAGTTGAGGATTGGCGTCAAGGATTTCCTTGCGCACGATCGGCGTCGCGCTGTAGAACGGGAAGAAGCCTTTGTTGTCTTCCAGTAGCTTGAGGTTGAATCCCTGCACTCGGCCGTCGGAAGAATAAGTCAGGCCGACATTCAGCTGGTCGTTATGCAAGGCGGTGTACACCAGGCCGGCATCCATCTGCTTCACTTCGCTGCGGCCGAACTTGAAGCCATACAACGCTTGCAACGGCTCCAGGCCGTCAGGGCGCGAGGCAAACTCAAAGTCGACGCCGATCAGGTATTTTTTATCGGGATCTTGCTGATGGCTCTGGTTGATGCTGTTGGCCAGATCTTCGATCGTGTTCAGACCCTCTTCCTCGGCGCGCTTTTGCGGCACCGCCAAGGCATAGGTGTTATTCAAGGCGGATGGCTTGAGCCAGATCAGATTCCTGGCAGCGTCGAGTTCCTTGACCTTCTCATAGGATTGATCCTGGTCCAGTTTTTCGTCGATCTTGTTGTAGACGATCAGCGCGGTGCCGGTGTAGTCCCAGACGATATCGATCTGGCCGCTTTCCAGCGCCTGCCGCATGATGGTGGTGCCCAAGCCATTCTTCAGGTCAACCGCATAGCCCTTGGCGCTCAGGTATTGCTGCGTCATGGATGACAAAATCAATTGCTCGGTAAAATTCTTGCCACCGACCACCAGATTGTCTGCGCTGGCGGGCGTCATGCTGAACAGGCTGCTGAGCAGCGCGAGCAGAACGCCGACGCGTGATGCCGCCCTTGATAAATATTGCATATTATTTTCCTTGTCCGATTAGGGGTGGATCAGCGCAGCAGTCCGCGCTTGCTCAGGTATGCATTGCTACCCAGCGAAACGATCGCGTCCAGCATCAATGCCAGCACTGCGGTGGCGGTAGCGCCCAGCAGCAACTGCCCTTGGTTGTTCAGATAAATGCCTGGAAAGATCAGGCCACCCAGACTTTCGCCGCCGATCAGGATCGACAAAGGCGCAGTCCCGACAATGATCGCCAGCGCAGTGCGGACGCCGCCGACGACAATCGGCAAGGCATTCGGCAGCTCAACCCGGAACAGTACCTGCAGCGGCTTCATGCCAATGCCTTTGGCGGCTTCTTTCATCGAAGGCGAAACCTGCTTCAAACCTTCATAGGTATTGCGCACGATAGGCAGTAACGCCGCTAGCCACAGCGCGATGATGGCTGGCTTGTCGCCAATGCCGAACAAAGCCAGCGCCAGCGCCAGGACTGCCATGGAAGGAATGGTGTTGCCGATATTGAAAATCTGCATCCACTTTTCTGCATGCCTGGCAAAGTATGGCCGGCTCAGCAGGATGCCCGCCGGAATACCGCACAGCAGCGACAGTGACAGCGACCAGCCAACCAGCACCAGATGACGGCCGGTGTAATAGACTAGGTCGCCCTGGTATTGACGGATGACCGAGGGGCCAATCGACCAGCCAATGGCTGCCACTACCAGAATGGTAAGGGCAGCGCCAATCATGGCGTTGCGATAGCGATTTGTCATGCTTTTTCCTTCCATAAGCATCGCCGATAGAAATCTGCGGCGAGCACAAGCGCTAGCCCGTGATCGCAAATCCGACTTTTCTGGCGATGCATATTGAATGACCACCGAACACGCAACGGCATAGCCGGAACCTGTCAGCGCGACATACAACTAATTTTTTATGATCCCGTCCGGTCTTCCCGCAGGGAGGACATTGAACGAGCCGACTACCGCATGGGGCGGTACAGAATGCGAGGAATAATTCCCCGACGCTAACTGAAACTCCGGCGCTGCCGGAGCATGAGACAACCCGCTGACGCGAGCCACGAAACCCAAAAATGTGCTGTTGAGAAAGCACGATGTTGTTGAGAGGGAGTCATTCTAACAATTTTTCTTGATGACGTCCAGTAATGGGATTTACAAAAGCTATTACCGGAATGTCTGAAGACGAAAATGACATACCTTTAAAGCAATGAATATGTGGGTATATCTAAGAGGGAAAAGTTAGAGAAGTACGGCGGAGAACAAGCAGGAATGACGGCGAGAAGGCCGCGTCAAGAATACGGACATGATTGAAAAACCATACCCGTATTCTCAGAGGGGAATTGCTATCAAAGTGCCTTGCGCAGCTTGCTGGCAGCCGCCGCGAGCGCAGTAATACGTGCCCAGTCGCCGGATTTCAGCACGTCTTTCGGCGTCAGCCAGGAACCGCCAACGCAGGCGACGTTTTTACATGCCAGGAAGTCCGGCGCGCTTTCCAGCGAAATGCCGCCGGTCGGACAAAAAGTCACATCGCCCAAAGGACCGGCAATCGCATTCAGCATGCCGACGCCACCCGCAGGCACTGCCGGGAACAACTTCAACTGCCGGAAACCGGCTTCACGCGCGACCATCACTTCAGACGGGGTCATCACGCCAGGCAACAGCGGCAGGCCGCTCGCTTTAGCTGCGGCGATCAAGGCTTGTGTCAGACCCGGCGAAACGCCAAACACCGCGCCGGCATCGCGTGCAGCGACGAATTCATCTGCTTGCGTCAAGGTGCCAACGCCGACAATCGCACCTGGCACCTGCTCGGCAATGGCGCGGATGGCCGGCAAGCCGTGCACCGTACGCAGCGTCACTTCCAGTACGCGAATGCCGCCTGCCACCAGCGCCTTGGCCAGGGGCACCGCATGTTCGATGTCGTCGATCGCGATCACCGGAATTACCGGCGAAGCGCGCATGATATCTAGCAACTGGTTGCCATAAAGGAGATTGGAGGATGTCATAGCGTTGCTTTCTGTGGTTGTTGTGCTGATTCTGCAGTTTCTGCCGAGGCCGGTATCGCAGGGGGCAGGCCGAAGCTGGTTGCGCCCTCTTCTGCCGCGCTGACCGTGGTCCGGAACATCGCAAACAGTTCACGGCCCATGCCGACATGGTTGGCGGACAGGTCGATTTCCAGTGGCTGGCGCTGCGCCCATTCCTCGGCCGGCACCAACGCCTCCAGTATACCTTTCTCGGCATCGAGGCGGATCATGTCGCCAGTTCGCACCAAACCCAGCGGGCCGCCGGCCAATACTTCCGGCGTGACATGGATAGCCGCCGGCACTTTGCCGGAAGCGCCCGACATGCGGCCGTCAGTGACCAGCGCCACGTGGCGGCCGGCATCCTGCAAAATCCCCAGCGCCGGCGTCAGCGCGTGCAATTCCGGCATGCCGTTGGCGCGCGGGCCTTGATGACTCAATACTGCAATGAAATCGCGGTCCAACTCGCCGGCTCGGAAGGCTTTCATGAAGGCGTCTTGTGAATGGAACACTACCGCCGGTGCCTGCACCACCCAGTGTTGCTGCTTGACGGCGGAAATCTTGATCACCGAACGGCCCAGGTTACCGGTCAGCAAACGCAAGCCGCCGTCGGCGGAAAACGGCGCAGCGGCGGTCCGTACGACCGAATCATCGCCGCTCTTTTCCGGCGCTGCCTTGAACACGACTGTTTCGCCCTCCAGGAACGGTTCGGCGCAATGCGCGCGCAGGCTGTCGCCCAGGATGGTCTTGACATCTTCATGCATCAGGCCAGCGTCCAGCAATTCGCGAATCACGAAACCGGTGCCGCCGGCGGCATGGAAATGATTCACGTCGGCGTCGCCGTTCGGATAAATCCGGGTGATCAGCGGCACGACTGCCGACAAGGCGTCGAAATCGTTCCAGTCGATGACGATACCGGCTGCCTTGGCGATCGCTACCAGATGCAAAGTGTGGTTGGTCGAACCGCCTGTCGCCAGCAATGTAACGATGGCGTTGACGATGCTCTTCTCGCTGACGACGTGGCCGACCGGCAGGTATTGGTTGCCGCGGTCGGTGATCCTCAAGGCCTGGCGCGCCGCCTCGGCAGTCAAGGCATCGCGCAGCGGCGTGTTCGGCGTAATGAATGCGGAGCCAGGCAGATGCAAACCGAGCGCCTCCATCAGCATCTGGTTGCTATTGGCTGTGCCGTAGAAAGTGCAGGTGCCGGCGCTGTGATAGGACTGCGCTTCCGCTTCCAGCAATTCGGCGCGGCCGACTTTTCCTTCCGCGTAGAGCTGGCGGATCCGTACTTTCTCTTTGTTGCTCATGCCGCTGGTCATCGGACCGCCGGGAATAAACACCGCCGGCAAATGACCGAAATGCAGGGCGCCGATCAACAGGCCGGGGACGATCTTGTCGCAGATGCCGAGGTAGACCGCAGCGTCGAACATGTTATGCGACAGCGCAATCGCCGTCGCCATGGCGATCGCATCGCGTGAAAACAGAGACAATTCCATGCCAGGTTGCCCTTGCGTCACGCCGTCGCACATGGCGGGCGTGCCGCCGGCGAACTGGGCGACGCCACCCGCGGCATGGACTGCATCCTTGATGATTTGCGGATAGCGCTCGAATGGCTGGTGGGCAGACAACATATCGTTGTAGGAAGAGACAATCGCTACCGATGAACTTTTGTCCTGTTTCAGCCTCAATTTATCGTTGACTGGAAATGCGGCAAAACCGTGCGCAAGATTGGTACAGGACAGCGCACCGCGCTGTACATCCTGACGGCGCGCGTGCTCCAGACGCGCCAGATAGGCGCTTCGGTAAGGCTGGCTGCGCGCAATAATGCGTTCGGTGACTTTGGCGACGCTGGCTTGAACAGTCATGATTAAAATCCTTGAAACAGTAGACGATTTGAAATTTTACTACAAAAATATCATTGCAACGTTAACTTACGAACCCGAACCTCGTTCGATTGTGTTTTTTTGAAACCGGGCAACCCTGCCTAAGACTAGAAACCCAGCTATACGGCGCACAATAGCTAAAGCGGATAAGCGAATGAGAAAGCGATAGATCAAAACCTTGACCAATCGACTTAAAGTTACCTCATTTCAATAAATTACAAAATAATTTGTAGTGAAATTACCGCCAACTGTTGTATAGTCGTATAAATTCCTGACCTACCATAAAGACTCCGGATATGCCACTGACAGCGCTTCATACTACCGCCAGCTTTCAAGCCTTGCATGCCCATTACGCGGCAATCAAAGACCGATCGTTGCGTGATCTGTTTGCCCCCGCTTCCGCCCCACCCCGCTTTGAACAATTCTCCCTCAAAGCAGCCGGCATATTCCTTGATTATGCAAAAAACAACATCACCGCAGAAACCATGGAGCATCTGTTTGCCCTGGCGCGCGAACGCCAGGTTGAAAGCCGGCGTGCGGCGATGTTTGCCGGTGAAAAAATCAACACCACCGAGCATCGCGCCGTATTGCACACCGCCCTGCGCGCACCAGCCCAGCCGGCATTGGCAATCGACGGCCAGCAAGTAAGCGCCGATGTCCACGCCGTACTACAAAGAATTAAGACGTTCGCCGGCGCATTACGTTCCGGTGCATGGCTGGGATATAGCGGAAAGCCGATCACGGATATCGTCAACATAGGCATCGGCGGCTCCGATCTCGGCCCCAAGATGGTGTGCCAGGCGCTACGCCCCTATCAGCAAGCCGGCCTGCATCTGCATTTCGTGTCCAATGTGGATGGCGACGATATGGACGCCGTGCTGCAGCAAGTTGATCCACGCACAACTTTGTTTGTCATTGCATCAAAAACGTTCACCACCGCAGAAACCATGATGAACGCGCATTCAGCGCGCAACTGGTTCCTGCAAAACGGCGTGGGCGCGCAAGAGTCCGATCTGCGCAAGCATTTTGTCGCCGTCTCCACCAATGTAGAAGGCGTCACTGCATTCGGAATCGATCCGTCCAACATGTTCCCATTCTGGGACTGGGTCGGCGGCCGTTATTCGGTATGGTCTTCCATTGGTCTGTCGGTGGCCCTGGCGGTCGGCTTCGACCGCTTCAGCGAATTCCTGGACGGCGCCCATGCAATGGACCAGCACTTCCAAAGCGCACCGCTGGAACAGAATATGCCGGTCATCATGGCTTTGCTGGGAATCTGGTATCGCGACTTCTTCGATTACCGCTCGGTCTCGATTGCACCTTATCACCAGGACCTGGGCAATTTTCCTTCGTATCTGCAACAACTGGAAATGGAAAGCAACGGCAAGCGCGTCGCTCTTGACGGCAGTACGCTGGAGATTGCCACCTGCCCTATTATCTGGGGCAATGTTGGCACCAACGGCCAACACGCGTATTTCCAGCTGCTGCATCAAGGAAGCGACATTACCCCTGTCGACTTTATTGCGACCTTGAGCGCCAGTCATCAACTGCCAGGCCATCAAGCCGCGCTGCTGGCCAATTGCTTCGCCCAGTCGGAAGCTTTCATGCGTGGCAAGAACGCGGAAGAAGTTCAGACGGAAATGCAAGCCAAGGGTATGTCGGCCGAACAGATCGCCGCCCTGCTGCCGCATCGTACTTTCCCAGGCAATCGTCCCAGCAACACGCTCCTGATGGACGCGCTGACCCCAGCCAACCTGGGCGCACTGATCGCCTTGTATGAGCACAAGGTATTCGTTCAGGGTGTGATCTGGGGTGTCAACAGCTTCGATCAATGGGGCGTTGAGCTGGGCAAGGTTTTGGCCAGCAACATCCTCAACGAACTGACCGGCACGCCGGCCCCGCAAAGCCATGACAGCTCGACCAATGGCCTGATTGCGATGGCGCGCAAAGCTTTGTAGTCATATTTTCCACGCAGGATAAAAGTACGCAAAATCTTTCATCCAGCACCTAACTCCTCATAGCGGCAGTAACTTATAGGTCTCATTTATCATGGCTCTTGCAGAATTTGATTTAGCAATTTTTGGCGGCACCGGCGACCTGGCAATGCGTAAATTATTACCGGCAATGTACGCGCGCGACCGCGCCAACGACCTGCCGCCGGATGCCAGCATCCTGTGCATCGGCCGGCACGAGAGCAGCGACGCCGATTTCATCAAGCACGTGGAACAAGACGCCAGGCCGCACATCAGCAAGGAAACTTTTGATGCCACAGTCTGGCAGCGTTTTTGCAAACGCATCAAGTACGTCGCCATGGACGCCACCGATGCGGCTTCCTACAAATCCCTGGTCGAGGCAATGCGGCCCGATCATGCGATTACCAATGTGTTCTACCTGGCGACGCCGCCTAGCTTGTTCTCGAAAATCTGCAAGAACCTGGCTGCCTGCGGCCTTGCCACCTCGAACTCGCGCGTGGTGCTGGAAAAGCCGCTAGGCCGCGACCTCGCCAGCGCCAAGCAAATCAACGCCGAAGTCGGCCAGGTATTTTCCGAATCGCAGATTTTCCGTATTGACCATTACCTCGGCAAAGAAACCGTGCAAAACCTGCTAGCGCTGCGCTTCGGCAATGTGCTGTTCGAACCGCTGTGGCGTCGCGAATGGATTTCCGACGTACAGATCACCATCGCCGAAGAACTCGGCGTCGGCAATCGCATGGGCTACTACGAAACTTCCGGCGCCTTGCGCGACATGCTGCAAAACCATTTGCTGCAGCTACTTTGCATCGTCGCCATGGAACCGCCGGTATCGATTACCCCTGATGCGGTACGCGATGAAAAGCTCAAGGTACTGCGCTCGCTGAAGCGCTTTACGCCGACTACCCTGGCGCAAAACGTGGTGCGCGGTCAATACCGCTCCGGTCACGTCGAAGGCGTCGCCGTACCCGGCTATCGCAAAGAAGCGGACGCCAACCCGCACTCACGCACAGAAACCTTCGTCGCGCTGAAAGCCGAAGTCGATACATGGCGCTGGGCCGGCGTACCGTTTTACCTGCGCACCGGCAAGCGCATGGCCGACCAGTTGGCGGAGATCGTGATCCGCTTCAAGACTATTCCGCATTCAATTTTTGCTCAGCCCAACAGCAGCTTTGAGCCAAACTGCCTGGTGATTCGTTTGCAACCGGACGAAGGCCTGACCCTGAACCTGATGGCGAAGACCCCGGGCGACGGCATGCGCCTGAAGCCTGTCGAATTGGAGCTGAATTTCCGCGAGAGCTTCAAATCGCCGCGGATGGAGGCCTACGAACGTCTGTTGCTGGATGTCTTGCGCGGCCAGTTGACCTTGTTCATGCGCAGCGACGAACTGGAAGCGGCATGGGAATGGGTCGAGCCGATCCTGGAATTCTGGGATCAGGAAGAAGACGAACCGATTCCCTACACCGCTGGCACCTGGGGCCCGGCAGCTTCCAGCGCCTTGATTGCACGCGATGGCTTGCAATGGCGCGAAGAAGCGCTGCCAGAACTATGATCCACCGGGATTCTGAATGACGATGCTACTGGACGCGATCCGGACCCAGATCGACTTGCTGTCAAAGTCGGAGAAAAAGGTCGCGCTAACCATTCTCGACAACCCCCAGCTGGCGCTGGCAGAAAACATCACTGCCCTGGCAAAGAACGCGCAAGTATCGGAGCCGACAGTAGTGCGTTTTTGCCGCGCCATCGGCTATGAAGGGTGGCACGACTTCAAGCTGAAGCTGGCGCAAAGCCTGGCGGTGGCCTTGCCAGGCGCCAATGAAATGCTGGCGCAAGACGATATCGCAGCCGATCTGGTCAACAAGATTTGCAGCCGCTCCATCAACACCCTGCTCGACCTGCGCAACCACCTGAGCGCCGATGCGATCCAGCAAGCGCTGGACGTTCTGCTCAAGGCCAACAAGATCGAATTCTACGGCCAAGGCACGTCGGGCATTGTCGCGGCGGACGCCCAGCATAAATTCTTCCGCTCCGGTGTCCCCACTGTCGCTTATTCCGACCCGCATATCCACAGTATCGCCGCATCGCTGCTGCAACCCGGTGACTGCGTGGTCGCCATCTCCCAGCGCGGCGGCAATGCGGCGCTGTTACGCAGCGTGCAACTGGCGAAAAAAGGCGGCGCCGACATCATCGTACTGGGACCGAGCGGCACACCGTTGGCGGAATTGGCGACAGTGCTGGTGCCGATCGACCTGAGCTTCAATATCGATCCCTACACGCCGATCTCGGCGCGGCTGGCGCACTTGGTCGTGATCGATATCCTGGCGGTCGGCCTGGCGCTCAAACGCGGCCCGGAATTCCGCAAGAAAATGCAGAACGCCCAGAAAGCCTTGCAACAGTTCGACATGCAGTTTGATTCGTTTTTTCGCTAACGACGCGCCCCCAAACAGGCCTGCCTCAGCAATAAACCTATAAAAATTATAGACATGAGACCTGCTTCCTCCCCGCCCGACTATCGCGATCCCGAGTTTCTGCGCGATCGCATGCGGCGCGACATTGCTTTTTTCCATCCGCGCGCCATTGATCCGAAAGGCGGTTTTTTTCACTACCTCAATGACGATGGCAGCATTTATGACGACGCCAGCCGACATCTGGTCAACAGTGCTCGCATGGTGTTTTGCTATGCGCTGGCCTGGCGTCTTGATGGCAAGGAGGAATACCGCGAAGCCGCAAGACACGGCCTGCGCTTTTTGCAGCAACAGCATTGGCAGCCATCCTACGGCGGCTATGCCTGGGTCCTGGAAAACGGCGCTGCAATTGACCGCACCCAGCATTGCTACGGACTAGCCTTCGTCCTGCTGGCGCATGCGCACGCGTTCAGGATCGGCATCAGCGAGGCGGCGCAAGGCATAGGCGCCACCTTCGACTTGATGGAAAAACTGTTCTGGTCGGAAGCCGACGGCTTGTATGCGGACGAAGCGACACCCGAAGGCGTTGTTTCCTCCTACCGCGGACAGAACGCTAATATGCATAGCTGCGAAGCCTTGATTGCGGCCTTTGAAGCGACCGGCGAACGGCGCTATCTGCTACGCGCCGAACGACTCGCGCACAACATCACCGTGCGCCAGGCGGCGCTGGCCGACGGCTGGATCTGGGAGCACTACCACGCCGACTGGAGCATCGATTGGGAATATAACCGTCACGACAGCAGCAACATGTTCCGTCCGTGGGGTTTCCAGCCAGGCCACATGACCGAATGGTCGAAATTGCTGTTGCTGCTAGAACGCCATAGCCAGCATCTGCAAGGCGACAGCGGCTGGCTGCTGCCGCGCGCCCGAGCACTTTTCGACGTCACCATACCTGCCTCCTGGGACCAGGAATTCGGCGGACTGGTATATGGCTTGGCGCCGGACAGCAGCGTTTGCGACAGCGACAAGTATTTCTGGGTGCAGGCGGAGTCGCTGGCCACAGCGGCATTGCTGGCGCAACGCAGCGGCGATGCTGGTTACTGGGACAGCTACAACAAATTATGGGAATACAGCAGCATGCATCTGATCGATCAGGCGCGCGGCGGCTGGTATCGGATCCTGCAACGCAATAACGTGCGTTACGGCCCGGAAAAGCCGCCCCATGGAAAGACCGATTTTTATCATCCGATGGGCGCCTACCTGGAATCGCTGGCAGCGGTAGGCTGCCCGCTTGAATGAAGCATATGCAACGTCAAAAATGCAGGCGGCTTTGCTGCTGAATAGATCAACATTGTATGGAAGCTTTTATGTCTGAGACCACGAAATCCGCCCAAGCCGCCAACCTCCCCCAATTCATCAGCGCCGGCGAGGCCCTGACTGACCTGATACGCACAGGCGAAGAGCAGTGGCTGAGCAAGACCGGCGGCTCGACATGGAATGTAGCCCGCGCCGCCGCCAGCCTTGGCGCCTCGTCCGCCTTTGCCGGCGCCATCAGCCAGGACTGGTTTGGCGATCAACTTTACGCAGCCAGCCAGGAAAGCGGACTCGATTTACGCTTCCTGCAGCGCGCGGCGCGGTCGCCGCTGCTGGCGGTGGTGTATGAAACCACGCCACCCCAATACAATTTCATCGGCGACAACAGCGCCGACCTCGCTTTCGATCCAGACTTGTTGCCCGCCGGCTGGCAACAAGCGGTGCAATGGGTTCATTTCGGCGGTATCAGCCTGACGCGCGCGCCGTTGGCCGGACGCCTGATCGAACTGGCGGAGGACTTGCATAGCCGCGGCGTCAAGATCAGCTACGATCCCAATTTCCGCAATGTGATGGACCAGCGCTACGACAGCGTACTAAAAAAAATGGCGCAACTGGCAGATGTCATCAAGGTCTCGGATGAAGACTTGGCCGGCCTGTTTCGCAGCGACGATACCGACGCGGCGTTGGCTACCCTGCGCGACTTCAACCCATCGGCGACCATACTCTTGACGCTAGGCTCGCAGGGCGCGGCGATCCATGCCGGCGCCGAACATTGGCAAGTGACGCCGCCGCCGATTACTGTCGTCGATACGGTGGGCGCCGGCGACGCCGGTATTGCGGGATTGATCTACTCACTGATACAGGAATCAAGTGCAGCGCCGGCATCTTCCGGCCAGCCCGTCACCCCTGACTGGTTGCAACACCTGCAATTTTCCGTGGCCTGCGGCTCGGCAGCTTGCCTCAATGCAGGCGCCAAACCGCCGCAACTGGCCCAGGTTCGCGCCTTGCTGGAGAAAACCTAGAATGATTGCCGGAGCATCCATACTGCGGCATCAATCCGCAAAAATGTATCAAAATTACTTGTAGTAAAAATACAGAAAAAAATATTTCCATAAAAAAACAAATAAAAAATCACCAAATCAAAACATTTTTTAATAGCTCGGCAACCCCCAACACACGCCCATGACGGGCATGTAAAAGCAAGCGATGCTGTAAATTAGCAACACAAATATAGTAAAACTACACAAATAAAACAAATATTTCACAAATCGGTTTACCATCTTTACCAATAAAGAAATCGGCAATAAACGAAGCAAATACGCAAAGTAAGGTACTGCCGCAAAGTACCCGTAACAAGCAAAGTCCGATTCAAGAATTTCGAGCTACACAAGACTCGGAAAGCAGTGGTCAACGCCACATTTTTACTTAGGAGATGAAATGAGAAAATCTGTTCTGAAAACCATGCCGTTGGCGAAGCCACTCGCGGTCGCAGCAGTTCTGGCTTGCGCCTTTGCCAGCCAGGCCCAGGCGCAAACCAACGTGACCATCTACGGTCGTGTTGACGCCGGCATCAACTACCAAAGCAATCAAGTAAGCAAAGATGCAAATGGCAATATCGTTCGTGGCGGCCAATGGGGTGTAGGCGGCAACGAATGGGGTACCAGCATGATCGGCTTCAAGGGCAACGAAGATCTGGGTGGCGGCTTGAAAGCGATTTTTACCTTGGAAAGTGGATTCCAGGCTGACACCGGCAGCTTCAACGGCAGCGGCCTGTTTAATCGTCGCTCGTACGTTGGCCTGAACGGCGGCTTCGGTACCGTGAAAATCGGGCGCGACCTGGCACTGCCAAGTGACCGTGTATGGAGCATCGATCCAACCGGACAGCAGAACATGAGTACGTCCACCCTGTTCAAAGGCCGCAACTGGCCACAAACCAGCAACCAGATCCAGTACATCACACCAGATATGGGTGGCTTCTATGTACATGCCATGTACGGCGCTGGCGAAGCGGCAGGTTCTTTCACCCGCGGACCGACAGGCTCGAATATCGGCAACAGCACCGGTCTGGCGATCGGCTATGCAGTGCAGAACTATGAATTCCTGGCGATGTACGATACGGCACGCAGTCAAAACGGTGCCTATGACGACCTGTTCTCGCGCTCCAAGGAAATTACCGTCGGCGGCAACGTAACGTTCGACAAGGTAAAACTGTTCGCCGGCTGGCAGAATCTTTCGGCACCTGCACAGCCTTTGGGCGCACCAGGCACAATGGCATCAGCCAACAAAGCCAACCAGTTCTGGCTCGGCGCCAACTACCAGTTGACCCCGGCCCTGACACTGATCGGCGCAGCCTATCACGTCAAGCTTAACCACGACGTCGGCAGCGCAAACCTGTTCATGCTCGGCACCAACTATAGCTTGTCCAAACGCACTCTGCTGTACGCGAGCGTCGGCACTATCCGCAATGGTTCGAACACCGATTTCCAAGTTCAAACCGGCGACAGCACCGGCTTGACTGGACAGAACCAAAGCACGTTCTACACTGGTATCAGCCACTCGTTCTAAAGATAGCAAGCATGATTGGCGCGCCGCTTGAGCTCGGAGCGTCAATTATCCTTGTTAGTACTGCCTAGTAGTGCTTGCTGCGAAGAGTGGCATTAGTGAAAGACGTCCCTGGGTAATTCCCAGACTTTGCCCATTCGCGTGCGAATGGGCATTTTTTATGCGCAGCCGCTTTATCTCCGCAACAATCAGTTACCAATCCGCATTGTTTTTGCAAAAACGGTGTGACAGAATCACAGCTCGAATATTCTACAGAATGGCGACGATGCCTCCCCTCTCCCCGCAAGAACGTTTCTCACGGCCGGCAATCTTGTTGCATTGGGCTATTTTCCTGTTGGTCGCCGTGGCTTACCTGGCGATTGAAATGCGCGGCCCCAAAGGCAGCGATTCGCGTACATTCTGGACTGCGACGCACTTCTGGGCGGGCTGT